>NZ_JAKFEL010000268.1:0-8463 GCF_036675695.1 Aeromicrobium sp. | reverse complement strand
CTAGGCGACGAGCTCGTTGACGAAGACGCCGACCTGGCTGAATGCATCGATGACCGCTCCGGCCGCGTTGCTCACGGCATCGGCCGCGCCAGCAGGCGCCGTCAGCAGGTAGTAGACCCCGAATCCAACGACGAGCAACGTGATGACTTTCTTCAGCACAAGCCCATTGTTAACGATTGGGCGGCTCAGGGTGCGGACGGCGCGCCGCTGGGTCAGAGATTCTCGATCAGGGTGTCTGCGGCGGCGTACGGGTCCGTGGCGCCGCCGAGCACGTCTGCCGCAAGCGTGTCGAGCCGAGCATCGCCGGAAATGTCACCGAAGCGCAGACGTACGGCGTTGAGCGCGAGCGCCTCGATCTCACGTCGGGTTCGAGCGAGACGACGGCGGCCCAGCTCCCCCGTCTCCGTCAGATATGCGTGATGCAGTGCTATCTGCTCAGCGACTTCATCGACGCCTTCGCCAGTGGTGGCGACGGCCAGAAGAACTGGCGGTTTCCACGCATCGTCACCGCGATCGGATATTGCCACGACGGATCGGAGCTCACGACGCGTCGACGCAGCTCCCTCGCGGTCGGCTTTGTTGACGACGAAGATGTCACCGATCTCGAGGATGCCCGCCTTGGCGGCCTGGATGCCATCACCCATACCGGGTGCCAACAGCACCAGCGTCGTGTCGGCGAGCCCCGA
Source organism: Aeromicrobium sp. (assembly GCF_036675695.1). Taxonomy (GTDB): domain Bacteria; phylum Actinomycetota; class Actinomycetes; order Propionibacteriales; family Nocardioidaceae; genus Aeromicrobium. The sequence continues at coordinate 7,777 of NZ_JAKFEL010000268.1, read as the reverse complement.
GATCTCGACCTCGGACTGACCCACGCCGACGGTCTCGACCAGTACGACATCACAGCCTGCCGCATCGAGCACTCGCAGTGCCTGCGGTGCGGCGACCGACAAACCGCCTAGGTGCCCCCGGCTGGCCATCGATCGGATGTAGACACCCTCGTCCGTCGCGTGGTCTTGCATACGGATGCGGTCACCCAACAACGCCCCGCCGGAGAACGGGGACGTCGGATCGACGGCGAGTACGCCCACGCGTCGCCCTTGCGTACGCAACGCCTTGACCAGCGCCGAGGTCGAGGTCGACTTGCCGACGCCGGGCGCCCCGGTCAAGCCCACGATGTGAGCTCGACCGGTGTGTGGAGTCAGCGCAGCGCTGACCTCTCGCAGCTCAGGTGCCTGGTCCTCGACCAGCGAGATCAGACGAGCGACTGCCCGGGCCTCACCGGCCTGGGCGCGCTCGACGAGATCGGCGACCGAAACCGCCTTGCTGGCCGTGGGACTACTTCTTGGGTACGCGGATGATCAGGGCGTCACCCTGACCGCCACCGCCACACAGAGCAGCTGCGCCGATGCCGCCACCGCGACGACCGAGCTCCAGCGCCAGGTGCAGCACGATGCGAGCGCCACTGGCACCGATCGGGTGACCCAGAGCAATGGCTCCTCCGTTGACGTTGACCTGGTCCTCGGAGATGCCGAGCTTGGCGGCGCTCTCGAGTCCAACCGCAGCGAATGCCTCGTTGAGCTCGAACAGGTCGATGTCGGAGACGGCGATGCCTTCCTTCGCAGCGGCCTTCTCGATCGCGTTGGCTGGCTGGAGCTGCAGGCTCGAGTCGGGGCCGGCAACCGTACCGGCGGCACCGATCTCGGCGATCCACGAGAGACCCAGCTCTTCGGCCTTGGCCTTGCTCATCACGACAACAGCGGCAGCACCATCGGAGATCTGGCTGGCCGAGCCTGCCGTGATGGTGCCTTCCTTGCTGAACGCGGGGCGGAGCTTGCCGAGCGACTCGGTCGTCGTGTCGCCACGAACGCCTTCGTCCTCGGAGATGACGACATCGTCACCGCGGCGGCTCGGAATCGTCACCGGGACGATCTCTTCGTCGAACACGCCATTCTTCTGGGCGGTCGCCGCGAGCTGGTGCGAGCGGGCGCTGAATGCGTCCTGCGCTTCGCGGGTGAGCTTGATGCCATCGGCGTTGATCTGCTCGGTCAGTCCGCCCATGGCCTGGTCGGTCAGCGCGTCCCAGAGGCCATCCGCAGCCATGTGATCAACGAGCTTGGTGTCGCCGTACTTGGTGCCTTCGCGCGAACCCAGCAGCATGTGCGGAGCCTGCGTCATCGACTCCTGGCCACCAGCAACGACGATCTCGTACTCACCAGCGCGGATCAGCTGGTCGGCGAGCGCGATGGCGTTGATGCCGGACAGACACACCTTGTTGATCGTGATGGCTGGGGTCGAGAGCGGGATGCCGCCCTTGAACGCTGCCTGTCGCGCGGGAACCTGACCGGCTCCAGCGCCCAGAACCTGACCCATGATCACGTAGTCAACCTGTTCACCGGTCACACCGGCCTTCTCGAGGGCACCCTTGATGGCCAGGCCACCGAGGTCTGACCCGGAGAGGCCCTTGAAGCCACCCAACAGGCGGCCGATCGGCGTACGAGCTCCGGCAACGATCACGTTCTGCGACATGTGTATTGCTCCTTCAGAAGACAGTTGTTCCACTTTACTCACGAGTAACGGATGTGTGACGGGCGTGTGCGCGGGATCACCTCCGACCCTACGACTGAACTGCTCTACCCTCTAGTCATGCCCAGCGACCCCCTTGTTCCAGGCCACCTGCTGCTCGCGATCGATCACGTCGGCATTGCCGTACCCGATCTCGATGACGCCCTCGAGATGTATGCCTCAACGTTCGGACTGCACTCGATTCACGAGGAGATCAACGAAGAGCAGGGTGTCCGCGAGGCGATGCTCGCCGTCGGCGATTCAGGCAGCTGCATTCAGCTCCTTGCCCCGCTGAGCGATGATTCGACGATTGCCAAGTTCCTGGCCCGCAACGGTCAGGGCATCCAGCAGCTCGCCTATCGCGTGTCGGACATCGATGCCGTGTCGGAGACGTTGCGCGAGCGCGGCGTACGTCTGCTTTATGACGCACCCAAGCGCGGCACCTCTGACTCACGCGTCAATTTCGTCCACCCCAAGGATGCTGGCGGAGTCCTGGTCGAGCTCGTCGAACCCGCGGCCCACGCCGCTCACTGAGGGCAGGATCACAGCCCGACGCGATGGCCCCACAAGTTAACGCCAAGTAACATCGCGGAGACCCCAAACCGAAGGACGCCCCGTGCAGAACATCCTTGACGCCATCCTCGCCGGAGACACCGCCCCCGAGGACTTCGCCACCATCGAGCTCCCCGAGACCTACAAGGGCATCACCGTCCACAAGGACGAGGTCGACATGTTCGAGGGCATGGCCAGCCGGGACAAGGACCCGCGCAAGAGCCTCCACCTCGACGACATCCCGATCCCCGAGCTCGCTCCCGGCGAGGCGCTCGTCGCCGTGATGGCCAGCGCCATCAACTACAACACCGTCTGGACCTCGATCTTCGAGCCCGTCTCGACATTCAACTTCCTTGAGCGTTACGGCCGTCTGTCGGAATACACGAAGCGCCATGACCTGCCGTACCACGTGGTCGGCTCCGACCTCGCCGGCGTTGTCCTGCGCGTGGGTCCCGGCGTCAACAAGTGGGCGCCCGGCCGTGAGGTCGTCGCCCACTGCCTGTCGGTTGAGCTTGAGGCTCCCGACGGACACAACGACACGATGATGGATCCCGAGCAGCGCATCTGGGGCTTCGAGACCAACTTCGGTGGACTCGCCCAGCTGGCCATCGTCAAGGCCAACCAGCTCATGCCCAAGCCCAACCACCTCACGTGGGAAGAGGCCGCATCACCGGGACTCGTCAACTCGACGGCCTACCGCCAGCTCGTCTCGACCAACGGCGCCAACATGAAGCAGGGCGACACCGTCCTGATCTGGGGCGCTTCCGGTGGTCTCGGCTCGTACGCAACGCAGTTCGCGCTCAACGGTGGCGCGACGCCCGTATGTGTCGTCTCGTCGCCCGAGAAGGCCGAGATCGTGCGCTCGATGGGTGCCGAGCACATCATCGATCGCTCCGCTGAGGGCTACAAGTTCTGGAAGGACGAAAACACCCAGGACCCCAAGGAGTGGCAGCGCTTCGGCAAGAAGATCCGCGAGCTCACCGGCGGAGACGACCCCGACATCGTGTTCGAGCACCCGGGTCGCGAGACCTTCGGCGCCAGCGTCTACGTCGCACGCAAGGGCGGAACAATCGTCACGTGCGCCTCGACCTCGGGCTACATGCACCAGTACGACAACCGCTACCTCTGGATGAACCTCAAGCGGATTGTCAGCTCTCACTTCGCCAACTACCGCGAGTCGTGGGAAGCCAACAAGCTGATCGACAAGGGTCTGATTCACCCGACCGTCTCCCGTGTCTACAAACTCGAGGACACCGGACAGGCAGCCCTCGACGTGCACCACAACCTTCACCAGGGCAAGGTCGGCGTGCTGTGCCTGGCGCCCGAAGAAGGCCTCGGAGTGCGTGACGAAGAGAAGCGCGCCAAGCACATCGACGCGATCAACAGGTTCCGAGGGGTCTGAGGAACGAAGACCCGAGGAACCCGTCAAGGATCGTCGAGGGGTCTGAGGAACGAAGACCCGAGGAACCCGTCAAGGATCGTCGAGGGGTCTGAGGATCTGAGCCTGGAATGATTGGAGCCTCCCGCTTTGGGGTGTTTTGCTGCCACGAGCGGGAGGTATGGTGTACGGCACAACCAATTCAGCCACATATTTCGAGGGAACCGCATGTCCGAACAGTCCGGATTGTCCATCTTTGACGCCGCGCAGAAGGCTGCCGACGCATCGTTCCCGCTGGCACGCCGCGGTGGATATGACAGCGATGCAGTCGACGCCTGGGTTCGTTCACAGTCCGCGGAGTTCAAGAGTGCCGCCGACACCGTCAAGAAGTTAGAGGCCGAGAACGAGAACCTCCGCGAGCTGATCGAGAAGCTCAAGGACCGCGTCGAGGCTGTCGAGAAGCCGACCTACACCGGTCTCGGCAACCACGCCGCCCAGCTGCTCGGCCTCGCTGAGCAGGAGGCCGAGGACGTACGCAACCGCGCCGTGCGCGAAGCCGACGAGCTCGTCAAGAAGGCCGAAGAAGAGGCGAGCATGGTTCGCGCCGCCGCCAACCACGAGGCCGAAGAGATGCGCACAAAGGCTGTGACCGAGCTTGAGGAGAAGCGCAAGCAGCTCCTCGAGGACGCCGAGGCCATGCACGCCGACGCTCTCGCCCACACCGAGGATCTCCGCGCCCACGCCGAGCGTGAAGCAGCCCAGGTCAAGCTCGCCGCTGAGCAGGAGGCGCAGAACCTCCGACTCGGCGCGACCCGCGAGGTCGAGCAGGCCCGTGCTGCTGCTGACCGTGAGGTCACCGAGGCGCGCCGCGTACTCGCTGTCGAGAAGGAGCGTCTCGCCCGCGAGGCCTCTGAGCACCACGAGTCGGCCAGCTCGCAGACCGCCAAGCTCGTCGCCGATGCCGAGTCCCGCGCCAGTGCTGCTGACGAGCGCGCCCGCGAGATCATGGCGAAGGCGTCCAAGGCTCGCGACATCGCCTCCGAGGAAGCAGCACGCGTTCTCGAGGGTGCCAAGTCCGAGGCGTCGGCGATCATGTCGAGCGCCAGCTCGGAGGCCCAGCAGATCCGGGTCACCGCGACGACCGAGATCGAGCGTCAGACGCGCACACTGCGCGCCGAGGTCGAAGAGCTCCAGCGCAAGCGCGACGGCATCATGTCGCAGATGGGCCAGCTCCGCGACATCGTTTCGACCTTCGCTCCGAGCCTCCCCGCCAAGGACTCAGCCCCCAAGGACGAGCCCAAGGCCCCCGCAGCCAAGGCAGAGCCCAAGGCACCTGCAGCCAAGGCTGAGCCCAAGGAAGACGACGCACCCAAGACTGAGGTCATGGCCGCCGTCAAGGACGACGACGCCAGCTAATCGTTGTCGAACGCGGCCACCGTACGGTCTTTGTAGGCCGAGGAGTCCGCGCGTTCCATCGGTCCGTCCCAGGTGTTCGGCAACGGCACCGGGACGTCCGGTGCGAGCTTCCTGACGATCTCGTCAAGAACTCGCTCGGAGTCGCCCACCCAGAGGTGCTTGGCGCCCTCAACACCGATGACCTCGGCCTGAGGGATCGCGGCGAATCGTTCACGAGCCTCGGGCGGCTGAAGGTAGTCGTCGTGTTCGGGGATGAGCGCTGTCACCGGCTTGCCTGAGTCCGCCCAGGCCTTGAGGTGTTGCGGCCCAGCAGAGCGAATGGGCGGCGAGAGCAGCACAACGCCCTCGACCGACGGCTCGAGCCCATACATCAGGGCGAGATCCGTGCCGAATGACCATCCGACGATCCAGAGGTGGGGCAGCTCGGCGAACTCCGCGTGCTCGACGGCCGCAGCCACGTCGAACTGCTCCCCCACTCCGCTGTCGAACTCGCCCTCACTCGTGCCCTGGACGCTCGACGTTCCCCGCGTATTGAACCGCAGGACTGCGATTCCTGCCAGTGCAGGAAGGCGATAGGACGCCTTGCGGAACAGGTGGCTGTCCATCATGCCGCCATGTGTCGGCAACGGGTGCAGACAGATCATGGTCGCCACCGGCGGGCGGTCGATCGGTGTCGCCAACTCCCCCACCAGGCTGAGTCCGTCTGCCGTCTCGAGCGTGATGGCCTCACGGTTGGCCGGTAGCACGGAGTTGCCACGTATGCGCTCGCTCATCAGTGCTTCCTCGTCCAGCACGCAGAGTGCCAATGTCGTCGTTCGTCGATGGCTGCCTCGCTGAGCAGTGCCTTCTCGACCGGCCAGGCAACAACGTGGGGCGTCGCGACGGCGATCAGCTGGCCGCATCCGGGGCACCGATAGGTCTTGGATGAGCCACGGAGCGGACGGAAGTGCCAGTCACCGTCGGCCTTGGTCTCCACGCGCTCGGGCGTTGGCCGTCCGGTCGGCCGCTGACGCGGGGCGACACGACGACGAGGCATGCCCAGAGTCTACGGTCGACGCGCTGGCGCCCGATCAGAAGCAGTAGCGGCGGATCCAACCCTCGCGGGCGCTGGACGCGGCGATCGCCTGCTCGAAGGTGAGCACCTGGACCTCGGACTGGGCCACAGCCTGGAACAAGATCGTGTCGGTGAGTGCTGGCTCTTCACGGCACGTCAGTCCACGGGCTACCTGCTCGGAGATCGCTGCCGCCAAAGCGGTGTTCGTGGCTGGTTGCGCAACGACGGTACGCGTAGAGGGAACTGCGTTGTAGTGAGTCGCGAATGCCTGAACAGCGATGTAGGCAACGAACAAGACCGCGACAGCCGTCATCGCGCTGACCCGGACGAGCCGAGAAACGGCAACAAGGTGGGCTGAGCCCGCCGTCACCACTCCTGTTGCGTTGACCTTCACGTCAAAGCCAACGAGGCCGGAGACCCGGAAGTTACCGGTTTTTCAGGAAATAAACGCCACGCCGATATGGCGTAACTTTTGGGCGACTAGTACGTGTGGAAGCCTGCTCCGGTCTTGCGACCGAGCTTTCCTTCTGCCACGACGCTCTCGAGCAGCGGTGCGGGCGTCCATCCCGCGTGCCCGAATGTCTCGACCAGGGAGTTCTGGATCGCAAGGGACACATCGTTGCCGACCACGTCGAGAAGCTGGAACGGGCCGAGTGGAAGCTGGGTCGCCTTCATGGCTTCGTCGATCGACTCGAGGGAGTCGCCGTCGGCTTCGTGCAGCTTGATGGCGTCGTTGAGGTACGGGAACAGCAGCGCGTTGACGATGAAGCCAGCGCGGTCAGTGCAGGACACCGGGTGCTTGCCGGTTGCCAGGCAGAGCGCACGTACGGTCTCAGCGACGTCGGCCGACGTGTCATCACCGGACACAACCTCGACGAGCTTCATCACGGGCGCAGGGTTGAAGAAGTGCATGCCGATCACGTCGGCGGGGCGATTGGTCGCGGCGGCGCAGTCATTGATCGACAGTGACGAGGTAGTCGTGGCGAGGATCGCGCCGGGCTTGCAGATGCGGTCGAGGTCGCGGAACAGCTCGAGCTTGATGTCGAGGTCTTCGGCGATGGCTTCGACGACGATGTCAGCGTTAGCGAGCGCTTCGCGCTCGGTCGAGCCGGTAAGGCGATCGAGCACGTTGGACTTGCCGTCCTCGTCGAGCTTGCCGCGCGAGATGGCCTTGTCGAGGCTCTTGGTGATCGCGGCGAGAACGCCAGCGACCTTGTCTTCGCCGCGGCCGACGTACACGACGTCGTAGCCGGACTTGGCGAACACCTCGACGATGCCGGACGCCATGGTGCCGGTGCCGACAACGCCGACCGTCTTGATGTCGTGCCGCAGGTCAGGAGCAGCGACCGAGCCGGCGACCGAGGTCTGGGCGAAGGTCGAGTCGTCCCCAGCCATCGTGGTGAGCAGGCTGGTCGGCTGGTGGACCGGGTCACCGGTCTCGGCGAAGAGCGCCTCGAGTCCGGTCGTGACGGTCTTGGCGCCGATTGCGTCGATCAGGGCCAGCGGGCCGATCGGGTAGCCACAGCCGAAACGCATCGATGCGTCGATGTCGTCGCTGGTGGCGTAGCCACTCTCGTACATCGTGGCGGCGTGGTTGAGGTACGGCAGCAGCAGCGTGCGCGCGATCTCGGCGTTTCGGTCGCTTCCGGCCAGTTGGTCGACG
>NZ_JAKFEL010000234.1:0-8920 GCF_036675695.1 Aeromicrobium sp. | reverse complement strand
CACCCATCACTTGGATCGTCCGGCACGTACCTGCCGGTGAAGGGATTAACCAGCATGTCCTCAGTAACGTTTGACAAGACCACCCGAATCTTTCCGGGTCAGGATCGCCCAGCAGTCGACAAGCTCGAGCTGCACGTCGAGGACGGCGAGTTCCTCGTCCTCGTCGGACCATCAGGATGTGGCAAGTCCACGTCTCTGCGTATGCTCGCCGGACTCGAAGAGGTCGACGAGGGACGCCTGCTGATCGGTGACCAGGACGTCACCGAACTGCCGCCCAAGGATCGCGACATCGCGATGGTGTTCCAGAACTATGCGCTCTATCCGCACATGACAGTCGCCGAGAACATGGGCTTCGCGCTCAAGATCGCCGGCGCGAGCAAGAGCGACATCGCTGAGCGCGTTGCCGACGCCGCCAAGATGCTCGACATCACCGAGTACCTCGGCCGCAAGCCCAAGGCGCTCTCCGGTGGTCAGCGCCAGCGCGTCGCCATGGGCCGCGCGATCGTACGTTCACCGCGGGTGTTCCTGATGGACGAGCCGCTGTCCAACCTCGACGCCAAGCTCCGCGTCCAGACGCGTACGCAGATCGCCCAGCTGCAGCGCCGGCTCGGCACGACCACGGTCTACGTCACGCACGACCAGGTCGAGGCCATGACGATGGGTGACCGCGTTGCCGTGCTCAAGGACGGCATCCTGCAGCAGTGCGCGGCGCCACGTGAGATGTACGACCGCCCTGCCAACCTGTTCGTCGCGGGATTCCTCGGATCGCCGAGCATGAACCTCATGGAGCTGCCGATCACCGACGGCGGCGTACGTTTTGGCGACACGGTCGTTCCGGTCGCGCGGGACACCCTTGCCGGTGCCGATGCGAAGACTGTCACTCTGGGCATTCGCCCCGAGAACCTCGAGCTGTCCACTGCGGGGCTCCCCCTTGAGGTTGACGTCGTCGAGGAACTCGGCGCCGACGCATATGTCTACGGACGTGCCGACGTCAGCGGTGCTGGTGTCGACGGGCAGACGATTGTCGCGCGGGTGGACTGGCGCAAGCCACCGACCAAGGGTGAGCACATCTTCCTTGCGCCGACTGACCCCACGGCCATCCACCTCTTCGCGACTGAGACCGGACACCGCCTGAGTTGAAATTGACAATGATTCCCAAGTAGTTGAGAATCATTGTCATGAAGAAGCCCCTCGCCCTGCTCGCGGTCGTCCCACTCGTTGCCCTCCTTGCCGCTTGTGGTGCGGGCGCGAAGGACGATGGGAAGACCTCGGTCGTCGCATCGTTCTACCCGTACGCATTCATCGCCGAGCAGGTCGGGGGCTCCTTCGTCAACGTGCAGAACCTCACCGCCCCCGGTGCTGAGCCGCACGATCTCGAGCTCAAGCCCAAGCAGGTGGCCGCCGTACAGGAAGCCGACCTGGTCATCTACCAGGAGCACTTCCAGGAAGCCGTCGACACCGCCGTGGACCAGGCCTCGCGATCCAAGAAGAACACGATCGACGTGGCCTCGCTCATCACCCTCGACGCAGCGTCCGAAGACGGCGAGGAACACCACGACGAGGACGGTCACGATCACGAGGAGGACACCGATCCGCACGTCTGGCTCGACCCCCAGAACATGCGCGTCATCACCAATGCCGTCGAAGGCCAGCTCTCCAAGACGGACTCAGCCCACGCAGACGAGTACCGCGCGAACGCCGACCGGCTGCTCACCAAACTGGACAAGCTCGGCGTGCAGTTCCAGGAAGGCCTCGCCAACTGCCGCACCCGCACGATCGTGACAAGCCACGCCGCGTTCCACTACCTCGCCGCGCAGTTCAACCTGACCCAGGTGCCGATTGCCGGCATTGATCCGAGCAACGAACCGTCTCCCTCCCAGCTCGCCGACATCACCAAGCTCGTGCGCAAGGACGGCATCACGACGATCTTCACTGAGGAACTCGTGAGCCCCGCGATTGCCGACACGATTGCCAGAGAGACCGGTGCGAAGACCGCTACGCTCGACCCCATCGAGGGACTGTCAGATGACACGAAGGACGAGAACTACGTGACGCTGATGGAAAAGAACCTCGCGACTCTGCAAAAGGCGAACGACTGTCAATGACAAAACCCCTGGTCGCGCGTGGCGTCACGGTCTCTTTCGAGGGCCGTGACGTTCTGCGTGGTGTCGACCTCGAGGTGGGCGAGGGTGAATTCGTTGCGCTGCTCGGATCCAACGGCTCGGGCAAGTCGACGCTGGTGCGCGCTGCCATCGGGCTCGTGCCGATGAGCGCTGGAACCGTTGAGCTGTTCGGCACTCCCCTGGCTGACTTCCGCGAGCGGCGACGCCTGGGCTACGTACCGCAGCGGTCTCGCGCGGTCGCTGGCGTGCCCGCGACCGTACGCGAAGTCGTCGCCAGCGGGCGTCTGGCCTATCGCCCGTATGTCGGGCGCAACTCCTCCACCGACAACGCTGCCATCGCCGCGGCCATCGCCCGCGTGGGATTGGCTGACCGCAGTCGCTCCGCGCTCGACGAGCTTTCGGGCGGTATGCAGCAGCGCGCCCTGATCGCCCGAGCGTTGGCGACCGAGGCGGAGCTGCTCGTGATGGACGAGCCCACCGCCGGAGTCGATCACGAGAACCAGCAGGTGCTCGCCGAGCTGCTGGGTGGGCTCGTCAAGGAAGGCGCCTCCATCCTTCTCGTGGCGCACGAGCTCGGACCTCTCCGACAGTTGATCGATCGCGCCGTCGTACTCGATGCCGGCACGGTCGTGTACGACGGGCCCGTCGACGGCGTCGTGCACGAGGACCACTCGCACGTGCACCACCACGAAGTGCGTGAGCGCAACCCCGGCGTCCCCGGCGAAGGGGTGATCTGATGTTCGAGTTCCTCGACTACAAGTTCATGCAACTTGCGCTGGCCGCGGCGGTGTTCACCGGGCTCGCAGCACCTGCGATCGGCACATTCCTCGTTCAGCGCCGCCTCGCCCTGCTCGGCGACGGCCTCGGACATGTTGCGCTCACCGGCGTCGCCCTCGGAATGCTGACCGGCATCGCTCCCGTCATCACCGCCGTGATCGTCGCCTCGATCGGCGCAGTCGTGATCGAACTGCTCCGTATGTACGCGCGCACCAGCGCCGATGTTGCGCTCGCCATGCTGTTCTACGGCGGTATCGCCGGCGGCATACTGCTGGCGGATCTCGCCGACGAGAGTGCAGCCAACCTCAACACGTACCTGTTCGGATCGATCACGACGGTCTCCAACACTGACCTTGCCGTCGTCGCAGTGCTCGGAATCGTCGTGATCGCACTTTCGGTCGGACTGTCGCCGCAGCTGTTCGCGGTGTGCCAGGACGAGGAGCACGCCAGGGTCAGTGGAGTGCCGGTTCGCGTCTACAGCATCCTGATCGCGATCCTCGCTGCCGTCACCATCACTGTTGCCATGCGCACGGTCGGCTTGCTCCTCGTATCGGCGCTGATGGTGGTCCCGGTGGCCGCGTCGCAACAGCTCACCCGGAGCTTTCGCACCACCCATTTCGGCGCGATGGGCATCGGGCTCGTCGCTGCTGTTGGCGGAGTCGTCGCCAGCTACGAGATCGATACCCAGCCCGGCCCAACGATCGTGATCCTTGCGTTGGCGATCTTTGCCGTCGCCGCACTGGTCGGCACGGTGATGAGGCGCTCCCGCAGCCGTCGGCGACGAGTAGATTACGCGTGAGGAGTATTCATGGTTGAAGCACCGCGCAACACCCGTCAACGACGTGCCGTCGTGGCGATCCTCAACGACCTCGATGGGTTCGCCAGCGCTCAGGAGATCCATGACGCGCTGACCAAGCGCGGCGACTCGGTCGGCCTTTCGACGGTCTATCGCAGCCTCCAGGTGCTGGCCGAGTCCGCCGAGATCGACGCCCTCCGCAATGACGAAGGCGAAGTCCTCTACCGGCAGTGCAGCGCAGGACACCACCATCACCTCGTCTGCCGCTCCTGCGGCCGTACGGTCGAGGTCGAGGGTCCGACGGTCGAGCGCTGGGCAGACAAGATCGCCGAGGAGAACGGCTTCCGCGACGTGTCGCACACGCTCGAGATCTTCGGCACCTGCAACGCGTGCGCATGAGCCACAGCATTCATACGGTCACCGGCGACGCTCTGACGGCACAGGACGTCTACGACATCTGGAAGATCCGCGATGCGGTGTTCGCGTTCGAGCAACACGTCGAGGACACCGATCCCGATGGGCGTGATCTCCTCCCCACGACAACCCACATGTGGCTGGCCGATGACCAAGGACCGACGAGCTATCTGCGCGTTCTGGACGACGGACACGTGCACCTTGGGCGGGTCTGCACTCGCCGGGATCAGCGCGGCCTCGGGCTGGCGGGGCGGCTCATGGCTGAGTCCACTCGCCTGTGGGGCGACCGCGAGATCGTTCTCAACGCCCAGTCACACCTTGAGCAGTGGTACGAATCGTTCGGCTACTCGCGTTCGGGCGAGGACTTCGACGATGCCGGAATCCAGCACACCCCGATGATTCGCCCTGCCCAATGAGCGAACTGTCTAGCCCGCCTGGATCACGACGTTGACCGCCTCGGTCACGTCACCCTCGATCGTCGTCCCGTAGTCGTTGAGCGCATCAGCGGCGGCCTGGAACTGCGCCGCGTAGCTGAACGAGAAGCTCTTCCGGTCGTCGATCCGATTGGCGAGCAGCGTGGCCTGGTCGACGACGTATTGCGCGGCGTCATGGATCGTGGCGGCAAGCCGCTCCTGGCCCTTCGGGACCGGTACGGCGTCGAAAGCATCGCGAGCATTCGCGAACGCCGGGATCAACCGGGATCGCACCACTCCACTGCTGGTGATGACACTGGCCCCGACGTAGTCGGTGGCGCGCATCTCGAGCAGCTTGCGAGCCTCGGCGATGAACCGCTCGGCAACCTTCGCTTCCTTGAGCTGGCGTCCCAGCCGTTTGTACGGTCCGAGCAACGTCGACCGCACATCGATGGCCTCGCGATACGTCGAGGAGTTCTGCCGCCCGTACGCCGACGTGCTCGGCAGCTTCGGCGGTTTGGCGGTGGCCGAGTCGAGCGCACGTGTGATCTCGTCGAGCTTGGTGGAGTCGGCAGCCTTGATCGCCTTGGCGACGCCTGCCTGGAAGTCTGCTGCGGCCGACAGGTAGTCCCGACCGATCGCCTCTGCATTCGCGACTTGCTCGTCCTGACGCTGGTTCTGCGTAATGACCAGGCCACCGATCGCCGCGCCAACCAGAAGGGTGATCAGCACCGGCAGTGCCATCGCTGCCCTACGCGCACTCATGTGGCCAACGCTAGCGAGGGCGTGTCTGCCCTAGTGGTCAATACGCGGATCCACGCCGTGCTTGCGCAGCCCGTACGTGAACGCGTCCACGAGCGACTCCCACGAGGCCTCGATGATGTTGGCTCCGACGCCGACCGTGACCCAGACGTCCTTGCCGTCGGTCGTCTCGATCAGTACGCGAGTGATGGCGTCAGTGCCGTGTCCCTGGTCAAGGATGCGTACGCGGAAGTCGATCAGGTGGAATCGGGCGACATCGGGATAGACCTGCTCGATCGCCTGCCGCAGAGCGTGGTCGAGGGCGTTGACAGGACCATTGCCCTCGCCGATCACAGCGAGGCGCACTCCCCCGGCGGTCAGCTTGACCGTCGCTTCGGACACCGCTTCGTCGCCACGCGTCGACTCGGCGAGCACTCGCCACGACTCGACGTCGAAGTACGACGGGCGAGCGCCCTCCATCTCTTCTGCGAGCAGCAGCTCGAACGATGCGTCGGCAGCCTCGAACGTGTAACCGTCCTGCTCCATCTGCTTAACCCGGTCAGTCACCCGGGCGAGCCGCTCGGCGTCGTTGGCGAGGTCGTAGCCCAGCTCCTTGCCCTTGAGCTCGATCGTCGCGCGACCGGCCATCTCCGAGACGAGCAGTCGCATGTCATTGCCAACCAGCGCCGGGTCGATGTGCTGGTAGAGGTTGGGATCGACGCGGATCGCGCTGGCGTGAAGTCCCGCCTTGTGGGCGAATGACGACACTCCCGTGTAGGGCTGGCGGGCCGACGGCGGGTAGTTGGTGATCTCGGCGATCGCGTGAGCGATGCGGGTGGCTTCGGCGAGCTTGCCCTCAGGCAGCACCTGCATGTCGAACTTGAGTTCAAGGTTGGCGACACAGGTGATCAGGTCGGCGTTGCCCGTACGTTCGCCGTAGCCATTGATGCAGCCCTGCACGTGCGTGACGCCAGCCTGCACTGCAGCCATGGAGTTCGCGACGGCGCAGCCGGTGTCGTTGTGCGCGTGAATGCCGAGTCGTGCGCCCGTGGTTGCGACATCGGTGACGATCTCGCTGACCCAGTGCGGCAGCATTCCGCCGTTGGTGTCGCACAGGATGACGACTTCGGCGCCGGCGTCCGCGGCAGTCGCTGCCACCTCAAGCGCGTAGTCGCGGTTGGCGCGGTAACCGTCGAAGAAGTGCTCCAGGTCGACAAAGACCCGCTGACCTTCTTCGCGCAGGTGGGTGACGCTGTCGCGGACCATGGCGAGGTTCTCGGCGAGCGTCGTACGCAGCGCCAGCTCGACGTGACGATCGTGGCTCTTGGCGACGAGCGTCACGACGGAGGCACCTGACTCGCGCAGCGCAGCGACGAGCTCGTCATCGGCGGCGACGCCGTCAGCGCGGCGGGTGGCACCGAACGCGGCCAGTGTGGCGTGCTTGAGGTCGAGCTCCTTCGCGGCAAGTGCGAAGAACTCGGTGTCCTTGGGGTTCGAGCCGGGCCAGCCGCCTTCGATGTAGCCGACTCCGAGATCGTCGAGATGACGGGCGATGTGCATCTTGTCCTGCACCGAGAGGTTGAGCCCCTCCTGCTGGGCGCCATCGCGCATCGTCGTGTCGTAGACGTGAAAGTCGCTCACGTGCTGCTTGCCTGCGCTCACTGGTCAATCCTTCGTCGTGTCGTCTCGGTCAGTCCAACAGCTGCATCCACAAAAAATGCCCCCCATGGCAATGGGAGGCAGCGCGTCGGGCGTAGATCTAAAGCCCGGCGCGCCTGTCGATAATGATCGAGATGATCGTCATGTCGCTCAGTCTAGACTGAGCGATCTATGAGCGCCAGACCCGTACCGGTGCCGACCATCGTCACGATCGCGTACGTCGTGCTGACTGCCGAACCGCTCGACCGCGAGGATCTCGTCCCCCTCCCCGACCGGTCGCTGCTCCGTCTACGCGGGAGCGCGGTGAATGACCTCGACCGGATGGGGGATCTGCCATTTCAGCGCATGGTGTCCCGCTCGGTCGGTCCAGGGGCAGCACGTCTTGCCGCCGACGAAGCGCTGGGCGAAGCGCTCCAGCTCGCCCAGCTGCATGACGGACTCGTACTCGACCTCCAGACACCACGCGTCGTCGACACCGGTTCGACTCCTCGCCCAGCAGCGGAGATGTTCACCTTCGAGTACGACCTTCAGGATCTCGGCACGATTCGCACGCACGGCCTCAACGTCATCGGCTTGCCCGAGATCATTCTCCGCGGGGTGCCCGAGGACGAGCGGCGCCTGTACGACATGGTCGTGGTCGGGCTGGTGCATCGCCTGCTCGACGAGTGGCCCGAGCACGACCCCGTCGGACCGGCGCGGGTCACGCTGGGCGACATCACGGCGGGCTACGAAGGCGGAGACTCCAACCAAACCGAGCAGGGCGTTGACGTACTGATCGACTACGACGCACAGCTCCCGGCGCTGACCGTCGAGGTCATGACCAGCCCAGGAACGGCGCTCTTCTAGGACGCGCCCTACGCCTTTTTGGCTTTGGGCGCGAGGTTGGCCAGCGTCTCAGGCTTGAGAATGGCCTCCAGCTTCTCGCGCGGCAGCAGTCCACGTTCAAGTACGAGCTCCGCGACGCCGCGCCCCGTGGCCAGCGCCTCCTGGGCAACCTCGGTCGCTGCGGCGTATCCGATGTACGGGTTGAGCGCCGTGACCAGGCCGATCGAGTTCTCGACCTCGGCGCGCAAGTGCTCCACATTCGCGGTGATGCCGTCGACACACCGCTTCGCCAGCACCAGAACTGCCTCGCGCAGTCGGGCAAGACCTGCTGACAGCGAGTAGCAAATGACCGGCTCGAAGGCGTTGAGCTGCAGCTGACCGCTTTCAGCTGCCATCGAGACCGTGACGTCCATACCGATGATCTGGAAGGCGACCTGGTTGACGACCTCGGGGATGACGGGGTTGACCTTGCCGGGCATGATGCTCGACCCGGCTTGTACGGCGGGGAGGTTGATCTCGTTGAAGCCTGCTCGAGGACCAGAGGACAGGAGTCGCAGGTCGTTGCAGATCTTCGACAGCTTCACCGCAACGCGCTTCAACGTGCCGGAGTGCTGGACAAACGCTCCGCAGTCCTGGGTCGCTTCGATCAGGTCGACAGCACTTTCGAGAGGGAGGCCCGTCAACTTGGCCAAGTGGTCACACGCCGCGGGCACATACCCCGCTGGCGCGTTGAGCATCGTGCCAATCGCGGTAGCACCGAGGTTGATTTCGTGAAGCAACATCACCGACTCCGAAAGGCGGGCGCGATCCTCGCCGATCATCAACGAGTAGGTGCGGAACTCCTGGCCGAGTGTCATCGGCACAGCGTCCTGAAGCTGGGTGCGGCCCATCTTGAGTACGTCGTGGAACTCGTCGGCCTTTGCCGCGAACGAAGCCTCAAGCACCTCCATCGCGTCGAGCAATGCATGCGTCGCCATGATGATCGCGATCTTCACTGCGGTCGGATAGACATCGTTGGTCGACTGGCTGAGGTTGATGTGCTCGTTGGGGTGGATCGTGTCGTAGTCGCCCTTCTTGTGCCCCATCAGCTCAAGAGCACGGTTGGCGATGACTTCGTTGGCGTTCATGTTGGTCGACGTGCCAGCGCCTCCCTGCATGACGTCGACGACGAA
>NZ_JAKFEL010000191.1:0-8972 GCF_036675695.1 Aeromicrobium sp. | reverse complement strand
CTCGGTCTCGTCAGCGCGCTCGCGCAGCGTGGGAAGGAGGTCTCGTACGCCATCGAGTACAGCCTGGGTCATTGCAGCTCCTTGGGAGATCGTCTACGGCCAATACTAGAACACGTTCTAGTAACAAGTCCATTGGTACGGCAACCCTGCAAGACTGGCGCACATGACTGCCCCCGCGAACACCGACCTCGTGGCGTCGTTTCTCGCATTGCACCAGCCTGGCGCCGGATTCGTCCTCCCCAACGCGTGGGACGGCGGATCGGCGCGATTGTTGGAGCAGGTCGGGTTTGCAGCCATCGCCACCACCAGCGCGGGCATCGCGTTCAGCCGCGGAGTCGCCGATGGCGGCATGGACGGGTCGGACATGCTCGACTGCATCGCGCTGATCGTCGAAGCAGTCGAGTGCCCGGTGAGCGCCGACCTCGAGTCCGGATACGGGGACACTCCTGACCAGGTCGCCGACACCGTCGCGGCGGCTGTCGCGATCGGTGTGGCCGGCGGCAATCTCGAGGACGCACAAGTGCCCGGCGAGCTGCTGCCGGTCGAAGTGGGCCGCGAACGCATCGAAGCGGCGCGTGCGGCCGCGCCCAAGGGAACCTTCGTGCTGAACGCGCGCACCGACACGTACATGGCGGCCCATCCCGATGCTTTTGCCGAGACTGTCCGGCGTGCTGAGCAGTACATCGCGGCAGGCGCCGACTGCATTTTCGTTCCCGGCGTCAGCGATGCCGAAGAGATCGGTCGGCTGACCGCAGAGATCGATGCACCGGTCAACGTCGTCGCCGGACTAGTCGAGCCAGTGCTCGACGCTGCCACGCTTCGCAACCTGGGTGTTGCCAGGATCAGCGTCGGCGGCACCCTGACTCGGGCAGCGCTCAGCCTGGTCGACCGCGCCGGGCGCGAAATGCTCGAGCACGGCACATTCAGCTTCGCCGATGGCTTGCTGTCTTACGGCGAGTTCCAGCAGCGGTTCAGCTAGCTGATCGCTTCACACACAAGTGGAATGGCGTCCGACCGCCGACCACGGGTTCACCCGCGATCGGCCGGCCGGTTCCTCCATGGGAGCCTCACGCCGCAAGCTCGTGCGCCGAGGCGCCAATCAGCTGACGTATGGCGCGTAGTGGGAGATCACGCAGCACCACCCCATGCACGATGCCGAACGCCCGAAGCCGTGCAATCTCCGAGCTCTCCCAGTCGATGAGCGCGGCTGCTGCCCCGGGTGAAACGTCCCGAGTCGCAGCCGCCATCGCCTGCAGGACTCGCGACTTCGAATGCGTCCCATCAGCAACGATGGAGTGCGCGGTCCGATCGAGAATCTTCTTCAGTTCGGCGATTGCGCTGTCCGTCTCCACGACCGATGCCCGCGCCATCACGATCGGGCCTCGATCACGAGGTTGGTCGCTGTAGCGACCGCGACATCGGCGGACGTGAAGCCGGCGTCCCGGAATGCACCCGTGAGGCGAGCCGGGCCGGCCTGAGCGCCGAGGGCACTGCCACCTTCCGACATGCTGTGCGGGACGCAGAGCGCCGAGCTGCCGACGTAGAAGACCGCGGCCATCGGATTTGCGAGATTCGCCTCGAGGGTGTCCTCGGCGAACGGCTCGACCGCGACGACCCGGCCACTGGGTGCCAGCGCCTGACGTGCATGGGCGAGTGCCGCCACTGGATCGCCGAAGTCGTGCACGGCGTCGAAGAACAGCACGAGGTCGTACGCACCTTCGTACGACACGGCGTCTGAAACCTCGAAGCGGACGCGATCACTGACACCTGCCTCCTCAGCCGCTGCACGGGCGAGCCGGATCGACTCCTCGTGGTAATCGGCACCGACGAATGTCGAGTTAGGGAATGCCTCGGCCAACATGATCGTCGGCACTCCGAGCCCGCATCCGACATCGAGAACGCGAATTCCGGTCGTGAGGCGTTCCACCAGTCCGTCCACCGCGGGCAGCCACTCGCTAAACAGGGAGTTGCGGTAGGCGGTGCCGTAAAAGCGGGCGACCGCGCTGAACAACCGCGGGTCGTGTTCGTGCCAGGCCATGCCCTCGCCTGTGATGTAGACGTTGGCGAGTCTGTCGGCTGCCGCCCATACCGAGGCGATCAGCTCGAAGCCTGGCATCATCGCGGCCGGACTTTCCTCTTCGGCGAGTACGGCGGCCGCTTCGACCGACAAGGTGAACGAATCCTCAGCCCCGTCGTAGGCGACGTAGCCGTTGGCTGCCTGGGCAGAGAGCCACTCCTGGACGTACCGGGGTGTGACTCCGGACCGTTCGGCGAGGTCGCCCACGCTGGTTGTGCCGAGGTCGGCCAAGGCTCGCCAGAGACCGAGACGGTCCCCGAGGTAGACCAGAATGGCGTTGTAGGCCGCGGCCTGGTCAGCTCCGACCTTGCCAGCGAACTCCTCGAGTCTGCCGAAGTCCAGGGCAGTTGCGTCAATTTGCGCAGTCATGCTGTATTCCCTTCATCGTGGCGCCGGGATCGGTGCCCTCGAGATCCAACGTGGGGGGTCCGACTGGCACCGACCTGTCACAGACGTGACAGACACGTGACAGGTCCGGCCATCACAATGAAGTCATGGAACAACTGGGCACCGTCCTCATGGTCTGGGCACACCCCGACGATGAGACCTATCTGGCCGGCGGAGTGTCGGCACTCCTCACGGATGCGGGCAACCGCGTGGCCTGCATCACCGCGACGCGCGGCGAAGCTGGCGGAGACGGCAACGTACGTACCGTCGAGCTGGAAGACGCACTCGAGGTGCTCGGCGTGAGCGAGCATTATTGGCTCGACTACCCCGACGGTGGATGCGCCGACGTTGACGCCGCCGAAGCCGTCTCCCGGATCCGGTCGCTCATCGACGAGGTGCAGCCGAACACAGTGATCACCTTCGGGCCCGATGGGTTCACAGGCCACCCCGACCACCAGACGGTGAGCGCGTGGACTGACAGCGCCCTCAAGGGCTACGACGCCCGGCTCCTACACCCCGTCAAGCGCCATAAGGTGATGGACCAGGGTCTGGACGAGGAGTTCGGCGTGTTCGAGCTTGGCAGTCCACGGGTTTGCGCGGACGACGAGCTCGCCCTACTGCTAGAACTCACGGGCACCACACTGGACCGCAAGGTCGAGGCCCTGCTGTTGCAGGAATCGCAGACCGGCACGTTGGTCGAGGCCGTCGGGCTCGAACGGTTCCGTACGTGGGTCTCCGCCGAGGCTTTCGCACTTCCCCGAAGCGGGTGACGGCCGCTCCACACTCGGGCACAGTGTGATGGTGAACCGGAGCGAGCTCGCGCTAACCGTCAATGTGCTCGGTCCGCTCTCGCTCCACCTCGAGGACCGGGTGGTCGATGTCCCTGGGTTCAGGCGCCGCGCTCTGTTGGCTCTACTTGCACTGGCGGGCGACCGCGGGCTGACCACAGCACGACTCGTCGACTCGCTGTGGCCAGATGATCCACCCGACAACGCCACACAGGCGTTGTACAACCACATCTCCCGGCTGCGCAGCCAGCTCCAACCGATGTCCGACCGGCTGGAGAAGCGAGAGGGGGGATACCGGCTACGGCTCGAGCCGTACGAGCTTGACGTCGATGCCGTGCGTCGGCTCGGCGCGACCGATCCGCAGGCAGCCCTTGAGCTGTGGCGCGGTCCCGCGCTCGCGGAGTTCGACTCCGTACCCGGTCTCGAGGCAGAGTCAGTAGGACTCGACGAGCTGCGCCTACAGCTGGTCGACGACGCACTCGATGCGCGGCTAAAGCGCGGCGAGACAGTGGCCGTCGAGGCAGCGGCCGCCGCTGCCGAGTCGCCGTTCAGGGAGCGGACCGCTTTGCTGCACATCCGAGCGCTCGCGACAGATAGTCGGTCAGCAGAAGCTCTGGCCAGCGCGCGGGCGTTCCGGAGTCGGCTCGTCGAAGAGACCGGGCTCGACCCGACATCGGCGCTGGCCGAACTGGAGCAGCAGGTTGCGGCCGGACTGGCCGCCGCGCCACCTCGGCCTCGAGTCGCGCGACCCGATGGCCCGATGGTCGGGCGGCAACATGATCGTGAGGAACTTCTTCGCCTGCTCGGCTCCCACGCCGTTGTGACGCTCACCGGTCCCGGGGGTGTCGGAAAGACCAGGCTCGCCCTCGACATCGCTGCCGACGCGATCGAAGCCGTAGTGGTCCCTTTCGCAGTCGTCGACCGCCCAGAGCGAGTGTGCCAGGCGGTCGCCTCGACACTTGGGTTGCGCACGTCCGGCGAGATCGGTCCCGACGACATCGCGGCGGCGCTCACCGACCGAGAGCTGCTGCTGGTTCTGGACAACTGCGAGCACATCGCCGCCGCGTGCCGTGACCTCGTGACCGCGGTGCGGAGGGTCGCACCCGGCGTCAAGATCCTCTCCACGTCACGGGTGACGCTCCAGGTCTCGGGCGAGTACGTCGTACGGCTGCAACCGTTGCCCGTTCCTCGGGATCTCTCCGACCTGGACGCGCTTCGCCGGTCCGCCGGTGTGCGAGCGTTCGTGGAGCACGCGCGCCGGCGCACTCCCGGCTACGAGGTGCCGGCGGACCAGGCAGGAGACCTCGTCGAGGTGCTGCGCCGACTCGACGGCTTGCCCCTGGGCATTGAGCTTGCGGCGCGACAGGTGGCGGTCGCATCGCTGCGCGCCATCCACGAGCGGCTCGATCGCGCGCTCGATCTGTCAACCGGTCGAGAGGGCCCCGAAGTCCACCGGCAACAGACGCTTCGAGCCACCATCCGGTCGTCGTATGAGTTGCTGTCGGCAGATGAGCAACTGCTGCTCCGCGCAATCGCACCGTTTGCGGGCGGTGTGGATCTGGCCACCGTCGAAGCCATGGCCGAGTCCGGCGAGCCTCTGAACTTGCTGCACCAGCTGGTCGATGCGTCGCTGCTTGTGGCGGACCCGTCGACCGGTCGCTATCGGCTGTTGTTCACGGTCCGCGCCTTTCTCATCGATGAGATCCAGCACCTCGGCGAGGCTGAGCTCGTGCATACGCGGTTCGTCGAACGTTGCCTGGTCGTCGCCGAGGAGATTCACGGCGCGATGTTCGGGCCAAACGAGGCATCGGCTGACCGTCGCCTGCGTGACGAGCTGGCCAACCTCCGATCTGCGCGCGACCTCGGGGACGCCGATGAGAGGGTGGCGATCACCCTGGCGGTCAACCGCGTCGTCACGTGGCGTGACCTGCGCGAGATCTGGTCGTGGGCCGACGAGCTAGCGGCAGACTATTCTCTGAACGAACATCCACGCCGGCCCGCGATCCTCGCCGCAGCTGCTGAGGCGGGAAGGCTGGTCGGCGACTTCGAACTGGCCGAGCGCCTGGCCCACGAGGCGATAGCCGTCGCCCAGGAGGATCCCGATTCGCTGGGCAGAGCCCGGAGTGTGTTGGGGGTGGTGGCACATTTCCGCGCGGACTTCGACAAGGCGCGACAGCACTGGCTCCTCGCTGGCGAGGGCACCGTCGACCCGAGTGCCCACATCGGGTCGGCGGCACTCGCGGCGTTGTACGGCGGCGACGGTCCCACCGCACGGCAACTACTCGATCGGGCCACAGACATGGCGATGTGTGGCTCGCAAGACGCGTTCGTGGCGTACGTCGAGGGTGAGCTCCGCGCAAACTCCGAACCGACAGAGTCAGTCGCGCACTACCTAGAAGCGATCGCGATCGCAGGCAGCGTCGGCTGCAACTTCGTCGAGGGCGTCGCCCGAGTGTCGTTGGCGACAGCGCGTGCCCGTACCGGCGACGTCCCTGGGGCGGCCGACGGATTCGCGTACCTGATCGAGTTCTGGCGGCGAACCGACCAGACCACCCAGCTCTGGACGACCGCTAGAAATGCTGCCGAACTCCTCGCCGGGGTCGGGCAATCAGAGCTCGCAGCCCTCCTGCTTATCTCCGCCGACTCGACGCCGGGCGCCGCAGCGGTCGGTCCGAAGATTGCTCGCCACAGCGGCCGGGCGTGGACCCAGGTGACCGAGATCGTCGACGAAGACACACTCCTGCGGCTCCGGTCCGAGCTGGCCGGAGTGGGCAGTGCAGCGGTGCTCGACCGCGCTCTGGTGGAGCTCAAGGGTCTGGCCAACGAATCCGAACCCGAGGGCCAGCCCTAGGCGTTTGCTTCGTTCTTTGCCTTCAGCATCAGGGCGATGTCGATGAGCTGATCCTCCTGGCCTCCGATCAGCTTGCGCTGGCCGGCTTCGAGCAGAATCTGCGCTCCCGAGACGCCGTAGCGGTCGGCAGCGTTGCCCGCGTGCTTGAGGAATGAGGAGTAGACGCCGGCGTAGCCCATCATCAGCGTCATGCGGTTGAGCGTGCACTCCTCCGGCATCGCCGGGCGGATGACGTCCTCGGCAGCGTCGACGATCTGCAGGAAGTCGACGCCGGTGTTCCAGCCAAGCTTGTCGGCGACACCGATGAACGCCTCGAGCGGCGTGTTGCCCGCTCCGGCGCCGAAGCGACGTACCGATCCGTCGATCTGGGTGGCGCCTGCGCGAGCGGCGACGACCGTGTTGG
Source organism: Aeromicrobium sp. (assembly GCF_036675695.1). Taxonomy (GTDB): domain Bacteria; phylum Actinomycetota; class Actinomycetes; order Propionibacteriales; family Nocardioidaceae; genus Aeromicrobium. The sequence continues at coordinate 2,466 of NZ_JAKFEL010000191.1, read as the reverse complement.
CGACGCCGAGGCCGAGGTTCTCGTGACCGTGGAAACCGATGGTGGCTTCGTTGCCGATCTCGGCGACGAGCGCGTGTACGCGATCCGCGACGCCTTCCATGATCAGCGCGCCGGCCGAGTCGACGACATAGACGCACTGGCAGCCCGCGTCGACCATGATGCGCGCCTGCTTGGCGAGCGTCTCGGGCGACTGGGTGTGGCTCATCATCAGGAAGCCGACGGTCTCCAGACCGAGCTCACGGGCCAGCCCGAAGTGCTGACGCGAGGTGTCAGCCTCGGTGCAGTGGGTGGCGATACGGCAGATCCGACCGCCGTTGTCCTGCGCGGCGCGGATGTCGTCCTTGGTGCCGACGCCGGGAAGCATGAGAAAGGCGATCTTCGCGTTCTTGGCAGTCTCGGCCGCGAGCTTGATGAGCTCCTGCTCGGGCGTCTTGGAGAAGCCGTAGTTGAACGACGATCCGCCGAGGCCGTCACCGTGGGTGACCTCGATGACCGGGATGCCAGCCGAGTCGAGAGCGCCGACGATGTCGCGCACTTCCTGCGGCACGAACTGGTGGCGCTTGTGATGCGAGCCATCGCGTAGGCAGGTGTCAGTCAGCCGGAGGTCGAGCTTGCTCGAGGTGTCGGTCTGCGACCACTTGCGGGCGAGTGCGTCGATCGAAGCGTCGACGCTGGAAACGGGTGCTGGAGTGCTCATTTGATGATCTCCCTTGCGATCGACTCTCCGACGCGAGTCGCGGCGGCGGTCATGATGTCGAGGTTGCCTGCGAATGGCGGCAGGTAGTCGCCGGCGCCTTCGACCTCGACGAAGATGCTGACCTTGGTCATACCCATCGTGGCCTCGGTGGCGTCATCGAACTGTGGGTCCTGGAGCAGTCGATAGCCGGGTACGTACTCCTGCACCGATTTGGCCATGTCGAAGACCGACTGCGAGATCGCGTCGCGATCGGCATCGGCACTGACACCACAGAAGATCGTGTCGCGCATGATCATCGGCGGCTCGGCGGGGTTGAGGATGATGATCGCCTTGCCCTTCTCGGCACCGCCGATCGTCATCACGCCATTGCTTGTCGTACGGGTGAACTCGTCGATGTTGGCGCGGGTGCCGGGGCCAGCCGATGCGCTCGAGACCGAGGCGACGATCTCGGCGTACGGCACCGGCGCGATGCGCGAGACGGCGTAGACCATCGGGATCGTGGCCTGGCCACCACACGTGATCATGTTGACGTTGTCGGCGAGGATGTGTTCTTCGCCGTTGACCGGCGGGATGACCGCAGGGCCGACGGCGGCTGGCGTCAGGTCGATCGCCTTGATGCCGGCCTCGGCGTAGCGCGGTGCGTACTCGCGGTGCACGTATGCGGAGGTCGCCTCGAAGATCAGCTCAGGCAGCTCGTCCTGCTTGAGCAGCCAGTCGACACCCTCGTGCGATGCCTCGACACCGCGATCGCGAGCGAGCTTCAAACCCTCGGACGAGGCGTCAACGCCGATCATCCAGCGTGGCTCGATCACGTCGCTGCGAAGCAGCTTGTAGAGCAGGTCGGTGCCAATGTTGCCCGGGCCGACGATGGCCGCGGTGACTTTGCGGGACATATCTCTTACTCCTCGAAGGAGACGGTCAGGGGCGCGAACCCACTGATGGAAGCCGTGACGCGGTCACCCGCGGCGAACGGCACGAAGGGCCCCAAGGCCCCGGACAGGATCAGGTGTCCCGCACGCAGCGGATCGCCGAAGCGCGCGGCCTGGACGGCGAGCCACCTCAGCGCCTCAAGTGGGTCGCCCAGACAAGCAGCGCCGGTGCCGGCCGAACGCTCCTCGTCATTGATGGTGAGGCTCATCACGACGTCGCGCGGCTCGATCTCCGACAGCGGGAGCCCCGCGTCGCCGATGACGTACAGACCGCTCGACGCGTTGTCAGCGACCGTGTCGGTGAACTCGATATTCCAGCCTTCAATGCGCGAGTCGACGATCTCCAACGCGGGAATCGCGACGTCGACGGATTCGCGGACGAAGTCGAGGGTGATCTGGTCCTCGGGCACGTCGATGTCTCGGCTCAGCCGGAAGGCGACTTCCGCTTCGACTCGAGGCTGTACGAGAGTGCGCATCGAGATCGGGGTGCCGTTGACGCCGTAGCTCACATCCATCTCGTCGAGCAGATAGCCGAAGTCAGGCTGGTCCACACCGAGCTGCTTCTGCACGGCCTCGGAGGTGGCGCCGATCTTGCGGCCGACGACGGTCGCACCTGCGGCAAGCCGCTTCTGGACGAGTCCCTGCTGCACGGCGTATGCCGCGGGCAGGTCGTCGGTTCCGATCAGATCGCGCACTGCTGCGCACGGCACTCGGGTTGCCAGCGCCTGCGCAAGCCGCTCGGTGGCCGCAGCGATGGCGGCAGGATCTGCCTTGATGGAGGACACATCCGCCATACTAGAACCTGTTACAGTTTTGCGGTAGTTCACCCCGACGGAGGTC
>NZ_JAKFEL010000001.1:0-9107 GCF_036675695.1 Aeromicrobium sp. | reverse complement strand
GTTGGTGAAGTTGCCGCTCTTCTTCTTCTCCGTGTCGTACGGAGCGAGGAAGGGTGACAGGTAGTTGTCCGGGTCCGGGAAGTCCGGGAACCAACCGAGCTGGTGGACCGGGTACGCGTCGGCCGGGTACTCCTCCGAGTAGGTCACCCACTCCGTCGACTGCAGGTTGATTTTGAACAGTCCGGTCGCCTCGAGCTGACGCTTGACCGCGGCGTACTCCTCGGCCGAGCTCGAGCCGTAGTGATCCGGGTTGTACTGCAGCGGAATCGTGACCGGAGTCTTGACGCCGGCGTCGCTGAGGAACTTCTCAGCAGCGGCCTTGTCGGGCGCGTCACCATAGACGTCCTTGAACGCCTCAGTTGCTCCGACCTGTCCTTCCGGAACCATCGAGTAGGCGGGCGTGTAGGTGTCCTTGTAGACCTCCTTGGAGATCTCCTCACGGTTGATCGACGAGGCCACGGCCTTGCGGATCGCCAGCTTCTGGTCAGCGTCGTCGCCGGGCATCTTGTTCAGGTTGAACACGATGTAGCGAAGCTCTCCACCGTCACCCACCTCGACCTTGATTCCGTCGGTCTTCTCCAGGTCGGCGAGGTCAGTCGGCGTCAGCGAACGGTAGGCGACATCGATGTCCTTGTTCTTGATGTCGAGCTTCAGGTTCTCGGCCTTGGCGTAGTACTTCATCGTGACCTTGTCGGTCTTCGCCTTGCCGTAGGTGCCGTCGTAGTCCGGGTTGGCCTTGAACTCCGCCAGCTGGTTCTTGCTGTACTTGGTGATCGTGTAGGGACCCGAGAAGCCATTGGCCTCGACCGCGGCGTCATCGTCGAGGATCTTGTCCGCCGGGTAGGTCTCTTCATCGACGATCGGACCGGCCGATGTCACGAGGATCTGCGGGAACGTCACGTCGTTCGCGGCTGCGAGGGTGAACGTCACGGTCTTGTCATCCGTGGCCTCGACACTCTTCATCGCACCGAGAAGGGACGAGGGGCCGTTCGGATCAGCGATCTCGACGATGCGCTTGTACGAGAACGCGACGTCGGAAGCCGTCAGGTCGTTGCCGTTGGCGAACTTCAGTCCGTCCTTCATGGTGCAGACGTACTTCGTCGCATCTTCTGCGTCGAATTCACAATTCTCAGCGGCATCGGGCGTCAGCTCGACGCTGCCAGCCGGGAAGTTGAGGAGGTACTGGTAGACCTGCGTCTGGACGTTCAGCGAGCCATTGTCGTACGAGCCGGCCGGGTCGATCGAGACGACCTTGTCGGTCGTGCCGACGATCAAGCCAGCGCCGCTGTCGCCGCTGTCGTTGCCGGAGCCACACGCTGCAAGCGCGAGCCCCGCCACGGCGGTGGCCGCGACGAGCGCGGTTCCGCGTCGGAAGTTCTTCATTGCTCTCCTACATGTTCGAGCCGCGTTGTGCGCGGCGAAGTTGTCCGGATGGTGGACCGAGCCTTCCCGACGCTACCGCCCCGGGCCGCGGGTGAGACCCGCGCGAAGATTGCGATTTGGTTACTGTCCCGCGGTTCCGGCGTCTGGGCCACGTCGTACGCTTTAGGGCATGAGCCACAACGAGCATCTCGCTGACTTCGACCCCGACATCGCAGCCCTTCTCGATCTTGAGCTGCACCGCCAGCAGTCGACGCTCGAGATGATTGCGTCTGAGAACTTCGCGCCGGTTGCATCCCTGGAGGCGCAGGGCAGCGTCCTCACCAACAAGTACGCCGAGGGCTACCCGGGCAAGCGCTACTACGGTGGCTGCGAGTTCGTCGACCAGGTCGAGACGATCGCGATCGATCGCCTCAAGCAGCTCTTCGACGCCGACTACGCGAACGTACAGCCGCACTCCGGTGCTCAGGCCAACGCGGCAGCGCTCCACGCAATTGCCACGGTTGGCGACACGATCCTCGGCCTCGATCTGGCCAACGGCGGCCACCTGACGCACGGTATGAAGCTCAACTTCTCCGGCAAGCTCTACAACCCGATCGCCTATCACGTGGTTCCTGAGACCGGGCTCGTCGACATGGACGAAGTACGCGCCCTCGCCCACGAGCACAAGCCGACCGTGATCATCGCCGGCTGGTCGGCCTACCCGCGTCAGCTCGACTTCGCGCTGTTCCGCGAGATCGCTGACGAGGTCGGCGCCAAGCTGTGGGTCGACATGGCGCACTTTGCCGGACTCGTTGCCGCTGGCCTGCACCCGAGCCCGCTCCCCCACTCACACATCGTGACCACGACGACACACAAGACGCTGGGCGGTCCGCGCGGTGGCGCGATCCTCACCAACGACGAAGAGGTCGCCAAGAAGATGCGTTCGGCAGTGTTCCCCGGACAGCAGGGTGGACCGCTCGAGCACGTCATCGCCGCCAAGGCGGTTGCCTTCAAGATGGCGCTCGAGCCTGCGTTCAAGGAGCGTCAGGAGCGCACGATCGAAGGCGCCAAGATCCTCGCTGAGCGTCTGACCGCTGCTGACACCAAGGCAGCCGGCGTCAACGTGCTGACGGGTGGCACCGACGTGCACCTCGTGCTGGTTGACCTGCGCGACTCTGAGCTCGACGGCCAGCAGGCTGAGGACCGTCTTCACGAGGTCGGCATCACGGTCAACCGCAATGCGGTTCCCAATGACCCGCGTCCGCCGATGGTGACGTCGGGTCTGCGCATCGGTACGCCGGCGCTCGCGACTCGCGGCTTCGGCGCCGAGGAGTTCACTGAGGTCGCCGACATCATCGCCTCGGCACTGCTGCCGGGTGAGGTCGACATCGAGGGACTCCGCAAGCGGGCCACCGTTCTGGCCGAGCGCTTCCCGCTCTACCCAGACGTCAAGCCGTTCATGGCGTGAGCCTGAGAGCCTGGTTCCGGCCGGGGCTGCTCGGGCTGCACGCGTTTGCGGCGGTAGCCCTGGTGGCTTGTGTCGTCATGGGGCTGTGGCAGCTCGGCATCTACGACTCGCGCCAGGAGCATGAACGCGCTGATTCGCAGACCGTTCCCCGGGTCGCTCTCGACGGGCTGTGGGGTGCCGACGATCCGTTCGAGAGCCGGCTCAACCAACGACCTGTGACGATCGAGGGCGAGTTCGCCCCTGCCGATGAGCAGATGTGGGTCGCAGGCAAGGTGCAGGGCGGCCGCACAGGCGTATGGCTGCTGTCACCCGTGATCGTCGATGATGCTGCGATCGCGGTCGTACGGGGCTGGGCTCCGGCGGCGACGGAGTTCCCCGAAGTGCCTGCTGGTGACGTGACGATCGAGGCGGTCCTTCAAGCCGGCGAAGGTGGCGGCGCACCGTTCGACCCCACGACGCGGGAGATCGGTGCGGTGCGCATACCTGCGCTGACGAACGAGCTCCCGTACGACCTCTACTCGGGCTTCGCGATCAGCACGACGGCCGACGTCGCTGGCGGTCTGGCCCTGGCCGAGCCGCCTGCCAAGGATGTGCCCTGGACGACGGGTCTCCGCAATCTCGCCTACGCGTTGCAGTGGTGGGTGTTCGGCGCGTTCGCCCTGTTCATGTGGTGGCGCATGACGACCGAGAGCGTGGCAGCGGCGAAGCCGAAGGTAGCCTGACGCCGTGAAGAATCCGAGCGGTCCCCTCCGGGCCTACCAAGTCATCGCCACCGTCGTGGGCATCAACCTGATCTTCGTCTTCACGGCTGCGTTTGCTCAGCGCGCCACCGACGACACGTCGTGGTGGAACCGCAACGACAGCCTCATCTTCACGATCGACCAAGTCCACGGATTGCTGTTCATGGCACTTCTGGTGCTGATCGCGGTGCTGGCGACCCGCAACGGGTGGAGGCCGGGGTTCACGATCTCGACCATGTTGCTGGCAACGATCCCGTTCGTGAGCTTCTGGGCCGAGCGCCGTACGACCCGCAAGGTACGCGGCGCGCAGACCTAGCGGCCAGCGAAGGTGGCGTTTCCGGGGCCGTCCTTGAGGAACGACTCCATACCGCCCTGCAGATCCTCGGTGTTGAACAGTTCTGAGGCAATGGCAGTCGTGTGAGCGTTGGCCTCGGGCACACCGCCGGCCTCGAAGTGTCGAAGGATGTCCTTCGCGGCACCAAATGCCTTGGTGGGACCGATCGCGATCGACGTGACCAGTTCCATCACGGCGTCCTCGAAGCCATCGACCGGGAGCACCCGGTTGATCGCGTTCCACCGTTCCAGGGTCGCCGCGTCGTACAGGGCTCCGGTGAACACGAACTCCTTGGCACGGCCGACGCCTGCGCGGGAAGCCAGTCGCTGGGTCCCGCCCATGGTCGGCGTGAGACCGATGACGCGCTCGACCAGCCCGAACTTCGCCTTCTCGGAGGCGACGATGATGTCGCACGCGAGTGCCACCTCGAAGGCCCAGGTCAGGGTGAGGGCGTGCGCTGCGAAGAACGTCGGGATCGGCAGAGCCGCGACGCGGTCGGGCAGCTCGATCATCCGGTCGTAGAGCGCCTTGGTGTCGGCGAGGGTCTTCTGGTCGTGGAACTGCGAGACGTCGACACCACCGGACACGATCTTGCCCTCGGCTCGGATGAGCAGAGCGCGTGGCATGGACGCCTCGACATCGTCGAGGGCGCGGTCGAAGTCGGCATGCATCTCGATCGAATAGAGGTTGACCGGAGGTGCGCTGAACGTCAGCACTGCGATGCCATCGCCGACTCTCTCGACGGTGACCGCCATCAGTTGGCGGCGGGATCGTAGGAGCCACCCTTGTCAGCGACCGCGTTGCGGAACGCGATGACAACAGCTGCTGCAATGGCGAGGAGGAAGAGCTTTTTGAACATGGCCCCCACCGTATCTTCCCGACTTGGGAGGACATGAAACGATGGTCAGGTTCACACCGAGAGGAATACCCCCTGTGGCATCGAAGCTGATGGCAACATTCAAGACCAACCACGGCGACATCGTCGTTGAGCTCTTCCCCAACCATGCCCCCAAGACCGTCGAGAACTTCGTCGGTCTCGCCGAGGGCACCAAGGAATGGATCGACCCGGAGACCGGCCAGGTCTCGACCAAGCCGCTGTACGACAACCTCGTCTTCCACCGCATCATCCCCGACTTCATGTTGCAGGGCGGCGACCCGCTCGGCTCCGGCATGGGTGGCCCCGGCTACCAGTTCGAGGATGAGTTCCACCCGGACCTGCAGTTCGACCGGCCCTATCTCCTGGCGATGGCGAATGCCGGACCGGGAACCAACGGCTCGCAGTTCTTCATCACCGTGATCCCGACGGCCTGGCTCAACCGCAAGCACACCATCTTCGGCGAAGTTGTCGACGATGCGAGCAGGGCTGTGGTGGATGCGATCGCCGTTGTCGAGCGCGATCGATTCGACCGCCCGATCGAGCCTGTGACGCTTGAGAAGGTTGAGATCGCGCGCACTGAGGGATGAACCTCCCTGCGCAGGACTATCGCTGCTATCGCCACCCTGATCGCGAGGCCTACATCTCGTGTCAGCGGTGCGAGCGGATGATCTGTCCTGACTGCATGCGCGATGCTTCGGTGGGCTTCCACTGTCCTGAATGTGTGGCGGAGGGCGCGAAGACGGTTCGCGCTCCCCGCACCATCGCCGGCGGAGCGGTGTCGGCCAACGTCGGCGTGGTCAGCTTCGTTCTGATCGGCCTCAACGTCATCGCCTACATCGCGCAGCTCGCGACCGAAGGTCAGCCCGATTCGGTGTTCCAGCGCGGTGCGATGCAGGGGTACACCGTTGCTGACGGAGACTACTGGCGGCTGCTCACGGCAGCGTTCCTGCACGGCAGCCTGCTGCACATCGCCTTCAACATGTACGCGCTCTACCTGTTCGGGCCGTTCGTGGAGAAGGCACTGGGCACGGTGCGCTTCATCGCCGCCTATCTGACCACGGCGATCGCGTCGTCGGTGTTCGTCTATTGGCTCGAGAACCCACTGACGCCGACGATCGGTGCATCCGGTGCGGTGTTCGGACTCTTCGGCATGGCGTTGCTGCTCCTGCTGAGGGCGAAGCAGGACGTCACCACTCTCCTGGTGCTGCTGGCGATCAACGCCGTCATCAGCCTGCAGGGAAACATCAGCTGGCAGGGCCACCTCGGTGGATTCGTGGCGGGCTGCGTCCTGGGCGCGGCATTCGCGTATGCCCCGCGCGACCGCAAGCAGGCGGTTCAGGTGCTGGTGTTCGCGGGCGTGTGGACAGCGATGATCGCTGCCATCGTGATCCGTACGGGTCAGCTCAACTGACAGCGATGTGATTTACCCACACCTGTGCACACAGGTGTGGATAACTACAACCGTGTAATTCGGTCGGTCACTCCCACTTCATGGCGAAACCGAAGGCCGCCACGATGAAGCCCATGCCGATGACCAGGTTCCACTGGCCGAGGTCGGAGTAGAACGGGATCTCGGTGTTGCCGTCGCTGATCGTGTAGAACACCACGATCCAGATGAGCCCGATGACACCCGAGATGACCATTGCTGGTCCGGCCCAGCGGTTGCCGATCACGTTGGACTTGGGGGGCTTGGGTGCTTTGTCTTTCGCCACGACGAACTCCGGAAGGTTGCTGCGGCTCTGGTCCGCATCGAATGGGTGCTCTCGGATAGCGTAGTTGGCTACGGTGCAGTGAGGGAGTTCAGGTATGGCCAGGGTCGGTAGGCACGAGCGGCAGAGCTGGACGTTGGCCGTGCTGTCGATCTGCGTGATCGCAGGCTTTCTGTTCGTTGCGGCGTCAATCAACTCTGACGGCACCGACCTTCGCCCTGCAGGCGGCGATGTCGGCTCGTTGCTCAAGGAGCGGTCGGAGCGCATCGCTGACCGACGCGACGACGCCCGTGAGCTGAGGTCTGACATCGACTCGCTGTCAGCAGGAGTCTCGGGCGCTGCTCTCGACGACTATCGCGACAGGGTCGCCAAGCTTGAGCCGCCGACCGGGCTGACAGCGCTGCATGGCCCCGGCATCCGCGTCACGCTGACCGATGCTCCCAAGAGCGTCAATCCCGAGGGTGTCGATCCCAACCTGCTCGTCGTGCACCAGCAGGACATTCAGGCGTTCGTCAACGCGCTGTGGGCCGGTGGCGCAGAGGCCATCTCCCTGCAGGGCCAGCGGCTGATCTCGACGACGGGCATCAAGTGCGTCGGCAACACGGTGGTGCTCGACGGTGTCCCCTACTCCCCGCCCTACGTCATCGATGCAATCGGCGACAAGACGTCAATGAATGACGAGTTGTCGAGGTCGCCGGAGACGACCAGCTATCGCGTCTACGTGCAGGCCTACCAGCTGGGACTCAAGATCGAGACGCTCGAGGACATCCACATCACGGCGTACGACGGCCCTGTCAGCCTGGGTTTTGCACGCGCGACTTCGTCTTAGGGATCTTCGGGATCCGGTACGACCGGGTTGGTCGAGACAGTGATCGTCACGGTCGTACCCGGCGCAACGACTGTTCCCTCGGGCTTGTCCTGTGCGGTGACCTCATCTTGGGGTGCCGGTGACGCGGGATCTTCGACGACGTCGACGTTGAGCCCTGCGTCTTCGAGTGCGTCAATCGCCTCGGCCTTGGTCATTCCGACGACGTTCGGCACCGTCGACTGACCCTTGGAGACCTTCAGCGTCACGGTGCTTCCGAAGTCGACGATCTCGCCGGCAGGCGGATTGCTGTTGATCACCTGGTTCTCGGGCAGGGCGCTGTCGGCCTCCTGCTTCTTGACCTTGAGTCCCTTGTCCTCGAGCACCTTCTTGGCCTCGGCATACGAGAAGCCGTCGAAGTCCGGAATCGTGACCTCCTCCGGACCGGAGCTCACGATCAGCGTGATCTCGGTCTTCTCGTCGACTTCCTCGCCGGCCGGCGGGTCGGTCGCGATGACCAGACCTTCCTTGAGCTTGTTGTCCGGCCGTTGCTCATTCTCGGTCGAAACAATGAAACCGTCGCGAGTCAGTGCCCGGGTCGCGGTGTCGACCGGCATGCCGGTGACATCGGTGACCTCAACTTTCGGAACCTCCGGCGGCGGCTCGGTCATCTTCATGATGCCCCAGACCAGAGCGGCCAGCAGCAAGACGGCGACGATGCCAATGCCCCACCACTTGGCGTTGTTGTCATCCTCGTCGTCCTCGGGCGGTAGCGCGCGGCGGCCTCCACCGGCTGTCGGTGCGACGGGCGGGGCTGCGGGGGCGAGCTGTGTGGCGGCACCTACGGCAACAGTTGCAGCCGTCGGTGCGTCGACATGGAGGCCGGCAATGGCCCGCTCAATGTCCTTACGCATGTCGGCGGCACTCTGGTAGCGGTCCTCGACCTTCTTGGCGAGCGACTTCGCGACGATGTGGTCGATCGTGGTGCTGACGTCAGGGTTGAGCTGCGACGGAGGACGTGCCTCCTCGCGTACGTGCTGGTAGGCCACCGACACGGGGCTGTCGCCGACGAACGGCGGACGTCCGGTGAGGAGCTCGTACAGCAGGCAGCCGGTGGAGTAGATGTCACTGCGGGCATCGACTGTCTCGCCGCGAGCCTGCTCAGGCGAGAGGTACTGCGCAGTGCCGATCACGGCGGCTGTCTGCGTCATGGCGGACGAGGTGTCGGCGATGGCACGGGCGATGCCGAAGTCCATGACCTTGACCTGTCCGGACGGCGTCAGCATGACATTGGCCGGCTTGATGTCACGGTGGATGATGCCGTTGCGGTGGCTGTAGTCGATGGCGCTGAGCACGTCGGCCGTGATTGACAGGGCCCGCTCGGGCAGGATCTTGCGACCGTCTGCCGCGCCGCGCATGATGTCTCGGAGCGTCTGGCCTTCGATGTACTCCATCACGATGTACGGGACGTGGTTGCCATGCTTGTCGATCGATTCACCAGTGTCGTAGACGGCGCCAATGGACGGGTGGTTGAGGGCTGCGGTCGACTGCGCTTCCTTGCGGAACCGCGCCTGGAACGTGTCGTCGGCCGCGAGGTCTGAGCGCAGCTGCTTGACGGCTACCGTACGGCCGAGGCGCAGGTCGCGGCCCACTCGTACGTCGGCCATACCGCCGCGTCCGAGAAGCCCACCGAGCTCATAGCGCTCGCCGAGGCGGATTGGCTCATCGACGGGTTCGGTCATGGTGTCAGTCTCTCAATACGGTTGTTGGAAGTATGAATGGGTCCGGCGCACATCGCCGCATTCGACGTTC
>NZ_JAKFEL010000013.1:0-45005 GCF_036675695.1 Aeromicrobium sp. | reverse complement strand
CACACCATGTCGCAGGGTGTGACCGGGACTTTTATGCGACTGAGCCTGTCGGAGACGTGTTCGTCCGAGCTCCGGGGCTGAGAAAAGCGTTAGACGAACTACACCCGTAGAAGCCCTGGCTCAGCGCGATAGGACCCGGGTTCGATTCCCGGCAGCTCCACGACGAAGACAGGACCTCCGCCCGATGGGCGGAGGTCCTTCGTCGTGGAGCTGCCGGGAATCGAGTGGGCCCACCCCCCCGCAATGGTGTTCCGCGCGAAGCGCCCCGCCAGCGTTGCCTGAGGGGGATCCCGGCAGCTCATTCGTGAAACAAGCGAGTGAATCGAGTGGGCCCCGCCCACGCAATGCTGCAATCGCGCGAAGCGCCCACCGGCGTTGCCATGCGAGGGATCCCGGCAGTTCCACGAAAAGAAGATGGGCCTCTGCACCCCGGTTTTGGGTGCGGAGGCCCATCTTCTTTTCGTGAATCAAGCAGAGTGAATCGAGTCGGGCCCCACCACCGCAATGCTGCGATTGCGCGAAGCGCCACTCAGCGTTGCCGCACTGGGGGTCCCCCCACGAGCGCAGCGAAGACAGGACCTCCGCCTGGTGGGCGGAGGTCTTCCGTCGTGGAGGACAGGCTATTCGGATTTCGACGCCCAGCGAGACGCGGCACCTATAGCGCTGACTGCTCAATTTTGGAGAGCTTTGTTCTTCTGAAGTTTCTGATCGGATCATCTGACAATCTGAGCGTTTGCTGAGAATATTGCTTCGCGGCGCTGCATCTGCATTGGCGGATCGTCGTTTTGGGGGTCACGCGGTTGCGTACCCGGGAGGGGAGCGCGCCGTGCGTTTTCGGCTTGTGGCTTTGGGTGTGTGTCTTGCCGTGGTGGCGGGGTTCGTCTCGTTCTCTAGCGCGCCTAGATTCGACGCCGGTATGCGTGACGAGTCGGGTGAGGCTGCGCGAACGGGCAAGCCCGTTGAGATCGTGTCGGAGCGTACCGGCAACCAAACGGTGTGGGCGAACCCGGATCGTTCGTTCCGTCGCGAGATTTCCTCGTCGCCGGTCAGGGTGCTGGTTGGCAAGACCTGGAAATCAATCGATCTGGATCTTGAGCGTCAACGTAGCGGCGACTGGGAGCCGAAGGCGGCGCCGGTGCCGACAACATTGTCTGGTGGCGGCGATAAGGCACCGTTGTCGGCAGTGACTATCGACGGCGTGGTCGTGAAGACGTACTGGCCGAGCACGTTGCCGAAGCCGGTCGTCGACGGCCCTGTTGCGACGTACTCTGGCGTGTTCCCCGGGGTCGATCTACGGATGACGGTGACCGATGCCGGGTTGACCCAGGTACTGGTGGTTCAGTCGTTGGAAGCATCGCGGAACCCAGAATTAGGCGAGTTACGCCTGCGAACGACCGTAAGTGACGGGTCGTTGAAGCAGACGGACGCAGGAGGCTTGTCCGTCTTGGACGCCCGGGGTATTGAGGTGGGCGCCGCACCGCAGGCGTCGATGTGGGATTCGCGTGGGACCGTGTACGGGTCGAAGGGTGAAGAGCTGTCTGGCCGCGACGCCGAGATAGCCCGGTCGCAGGGCCCAGGTCGGGGAGATGCCGAGATTGCGATCCGTACCACGGTTCGCAAGGGCGAAGTCGTGTTGCGCCCCAACCTTGAATCGCTGACCGACAAGGACGTCGTGTTCCCGACGTTCATAGACCCATACCTTTCACCGGTCGCCGACGAGTGGACGATGATCCGCAAACAGGACCCGTCGACCGAGTTCTACAAATGGACCTCCACCAACGGTCGCTGGGCCGGTAACTACGAAGGCACCGTCCAGCGACTCTTGTGGGAGTTCGATGTCACTGATTTGGTGGGCGCGCAGGTGGATTCAGCGGAGTTCACCTCGCGGCTGTACGGGTCGGAGTCCTGTGCAGACCATGGTCTTGGACTGTGGCGTACCGGTGGGATCAACTCGGCGACCAATTGGAGCAACCAGCCCTCCTGGGTGACCCTGCTGCAGACGAGATATGACTCCGCCGGGCACGACAACTGCAACCGGTACGGGAGGTTGTTGGAGTTCAACGCGACTCCTGCTGTTGTATATACCTCTGACGCGCCTTGGACTCGGCTGATCCTGGGTCTCCGAGCTACTGCTGAGACCAGCACCGCGAGCTGGAAGCTGTTCCTCAACAAGGCTTCATTGAATGTGCAGTATCGGTTCCCGCCTGGTGTCCCGACCGGGTTGGGGATGTCGGATCCCACGGTGCCCTGTGTGGCTGGAAATCCTCCCGTGATCGGTGGAGTGAAGCCGCGCCTTCTGGCGAACATGTTCGACGGCGACATCGAGAACTTGAAGAGTGAGTTCCAGGTTGCCCAGGGCACCACGATCGCCGATGCGACACCCAAATTCTGGACCGAGATCAACTCCGATGCGCAGCACCCGCAGCGAAACACCACTGAGTTGCCGACAGTGTTCTCCACACTTGGTCGTGTACAGAATTCTGCAGGTGAGTTGCCGGATGGCACGTACACGTGGCGTGTTCGAGCCGTTGAAGTTTCCGGGCTAAACGGGCCGTGGTCGGAGCCTTGCACGTTCAAGGTCGACAATTCGTTGCTTGGCACGCCGGGCTTGATCGTTCCACCAGGAACAGTGTGGTCGATTGATGAGACTCCACCGGATGTCACGATCACTCCGTTGGCTGACCCGAGTGCGCCTGTGCCGGCGAATGTCGCCTACTACCGGTGGTCGCTGAACTCCGACAGCCCAACCAGTGATCCTGTCACTGCGACCGGCGCTGACAAGCGCGCGACATTCAAGCCGAAGGTGGACAAGGCAGGTCTCAACGTGCTGCGCGTGTGGGCATATAGCGCTTCGGCGAACCGCAGCCTGCCGTTGGTATTCACGTTCGACACGGGCGGGTCCAGCGGTGTGTTTTCCTCGCAGTACAGATTCGACGAGGGTGTCGGCAACGCTTCGTCGGACCAGCTCGGCGCCCAACCGCTGACCGGCATGTTGGACAACTGGGCGGTCCGCGGAACGTTCAAGGCTGATGAGACGTTGCCGTTGGTCACCGACAACATGGTCAGCCTGGACGGCACCGAGGCAGCGCCGCCCATGTCGTCCGGACCTGTGGTGGACACGGCTCAGAGCTTCACTGCGTCGGCGTGGTCACGCTCCCCAGAGATTGCCAGCACCAGAACGGTGCTGAGCCAGGGCAGCGGCGTGCAAAGCAACTTCGTTCTTGGCACGATCGCAGACTGCGGCGGCGGAGCCGGTTGTTACGCGTTCGGAGTTCGTGATGGGACAGGAACGATGAGATACGTGTACTCCAACCGCGCACCGCAACAGGACGCATTCAGTCCCTCCCTGGTGCATCTGGTCGGGGACATCTCAAAGTCCGGATTTTCCAGGATCCGCATCATGGTCGGGGGCCAGTTGGTCGATTCGGTCACCAGCACCTCCGCTGTCACCGGTACGAGACCCCCCAGCGCGGGCAACACCATGCTGGTGGGTGCTGGTCGCGCAGGCAGCGCATATGTGAACAAGTGGAACGGCGCAATCGATGACGTCATGGTCATGCAAGGACTGCTGGACGACGCTGCGTTGGTACAGCTCGACGCCATAGACGCGGGTCGCTGCTACAGCACCCGCACCGACGGAGGGGTGACCCCATGCGCAAACTGACTCTGGCTCCCCGTCGTGCCATTCGTGCCCGCACGACGGCTCGAGTGTGCACTATTGCTCCGCTGTCGATTCTGCTGACCGCGAGCCTGCTGGTCTCCGACCCAAGCTTTGCCACAGCCGCTGAAGAATCCGCTCTGTCTCCAGAGAAGACCAAGTCAGTAGATGTGGCCAAGGTCGGTTACCAAGCCGCCGCAGGCGACTACGACAACACGAAGACGGTCCCAGCCCCCGAAGTCACCTGGCCTGAAGCCGGGGAAACGACTGAGAGCACGGTAAGTGAACAGTTCCCCATAGATGCCAGCGGCGACGCAGATGTGGCAGTTCGCTCTGACGACCCCAACTCTGCACCCGCCGCAGTCGAAGTGACGTCATTGGGCCAACTGAACGCTGACTACGACATCGGTCCCGGCGTCAGCTACACAATCACACCAAAAGTCGCGACCACCGACGACCCGAGCCCGGAGCCAACCGCTCCCAGCGGCACGACACCAGCACCTAGTAACAACCCGGAGTCCGACACGGCCTCCCAGACCGCGGTGCGAACGATCTTGTTCAGCATTCCGTCGTTGTCTCCAGATACCGAGGAGCCGTCACCGACCAGCCCGACACCAACCCCGACCACACCAGAACCCTCCACAGACCCCGGCGACGAGAACGAACCAGAACCCCCACCGGCCGACGACAACGGCACCGCCGAAGACTTCACTGCCCCAATTGAGTTGCAGATCAACTACGACGACTTTCGGGGTGCCGTTGGCGGTGGCTGGGCCAGCCGGTTGCGCGCGGTCCAGCTCGTCGACTGCCCAGACGCCACAACAAATGAAGACGACTCCGAGGACTCTGGTTCTGAATGTGAGTCGGTTGTGCCGTTGGAATCGACCAACGACACCGAGGCCAAGACAGTCACAGCTGTACTTCCTGCGGAATCGTACGCGGCGCCGTCCGCCACGACCGAGGTCAAGCCAGCCGCAGCAGGGATTCCTGCGGCATCGTCAGCGGCAGCTCCGATGACGGTGGCCCTGGTCGCTACACCGGCTGGCGATGCCGGCTCTTTCTCCAGCACCCCCATGTCGGCGTCTTCGGAGTGGTCCGGCGGTGGGCAATCTGGCGACTTCACCTGGTCCTACCCGCTTCCTGCGCCTCCCGCGGGCGCAGGGCCGGCACCCGATCTGTCTCTGGACTACTCGTCCAGCTCCGTTGACGGCCGCACGTCATCGACCAACAATCAGACGTCTGGCATTGGCGAGGGATTCAGCCTCGATCCTGGGTCGATCGAGCGCAGTTTCTCGTCGTGTGGGGACAATGACACTGATGACGGCAGCAACGCACCTTCCGATAGCGCGGACCTGTGCTGGCGCGACCGCAACATCTCGTTGACGCTGGGTGGTAAGTCCACCTCGTTGGTCCAGAAGTCTGGCGCCGAGTGGCGGTTGAAGGACGACGATGGTACGAAGGTCATTCGGCTCGTCGATGCGCACGGCACGACAAGCAACATCAACGACGACAACACGAGCGAGCGATGGGTCGTCACCACACCGGATGGCACGAAGTACTACTACGGCCTCAACAAACGCGACACGGTCGGCGTTACCAACGATTCCAGGATCACAGACTCGGTCTCGACCGTCCGCGTGTACGGGGCCTTTGCAGGTGACCCCTGCCACGAGTCCTCGTTCCACGACTCGGACTGTGTGCAGGCGTGGCGGTGGGGTCTTGACTATGTAGAAGACCCGTCCGGAAACACGATGTCGTTGTTCTATACGCAAGAAGAGAACATGTACGGCGCCGAGGGCGCGGATTCCCCAAGCAATAAGACGACGTACGACCGAGCCGCGTTGCTGAAAAGGATCGAGTATGGAACCCGCAAGGACACTGCCTCGGGCCAGGCGCCTTTGCAGGTGACGTTCGGGCATGCGTGGCGTTGCGATAATGACTGCACTTCCAGTGATTTCAAGACCGAGAATGCTTCGCATTGGCCGGATGTGCCGATCGACCAGTACTGCACGAACCTGTCCGAGATGTGCGCCAATCGCCCGGCGCCGACCTTCTGGTCTAGGTACATGACGGACAAGATCACTACAGAGGTGCGCACAGGCTCCGGGACCTATGAGCCAGTGAACACTTGGAACCTGAGTCAGTCCTTCCCGAACACGTATGACGGGACGAACGACTCCTTGTGGCTATTTAGACTGCAGCAGGTCGCAGGCAGTGGTTCGTCGGCTGTGACCCTGCCGCCGGTGGGGTTCAAGGGCGAGGAATTCCAGAACCGGGTCGATGCCCAAGGTGATGGCATCGCCATGTTCGCCAAGTACCGCGTACGCGCCATCTTGAACGGCGCGGGCGGGAACATGTCGATCAACTACTCCGGTCGCGACTGCACGGCAACTGACAAACCAACAAGTCCAGACACGAACAGCCGACGGTGCTTCCCGTCGTTCTACCAGCGAGACTTCGCGAAAGGCCGACAGCTGGAGTACTTCCACAAGTATCTCGTCAACAGCGTCGTCGAGTCAGACCAGACCGGTGGCTCACCACCAGTGACCACCAAGTACACCTACGTCGGTGCACCAGCGTGGCACTGGACTGAATCCAACCTCGAGTTGCCCAAATATCGAACCTGGTCGGATTGGCGCGGTTACGGCAAGGTCATCACCCAGGTCGGCAAGGGCGACGACGCAACATGGTCTGAGTCTCTCTACATGCGCGGCATGAATGGGGACCCCACATCGGCCGGTGGGACGAAATCGGTCACGATCAGCGATGGAACTGAAAGCCCGTCCATCGTCGACGACGCTCTGTACAACGGATTCGTACGACGCACCACGACCAAGCTCGGCGACACCGGCCCAATGGTCGAGAGAACAGTCAACACACCGACCAATACGATCACGGCAACCGACGCCTCGAACGGGTTCAAGGCGCGAATTATCAACACGGCCAACACTCAAACCACCACCGCGGTCACCGGCGGACCAGACAGCGTCGTCGAGCAGGCTATGACCTACGACAGCCTTGGTCGTGAAACCCAGACCCACGACAAGGGCGACACCTCAGTCTCCTCAGATGATCGGTGCACCGTTACCAGCTACAACGACAACGAGGATGTGTGGATCACCGACGCAGTGAAGTCTGAGACCACCACGGCTGGAGTTTGTGGGGCAACGATCGACTCCGGCGACAAGGTGATCAGCGCAACGAGGAACTTCTACGACGACGACACCGACGCTTCTGGCGATGCACCCACCCGAGGCCTCGTCACAACTGTCAAGTCGTTGTCCAAATGGACCTCCGGCGGAGGCATCGAAGTCGACCACACCGACGTCAAGACCACCTACGACGCATCAGGTAAACCAACGTCGGTCGAGGACGCTGCCGGAGCGGAGACGACCACCGCCTACACCCCTGCCACCGGCCAACCAACACAGATCGTTACGACGAACGCGCTAGATCAAACGACCACACAAAAACTGAACGTGCAGTGGGGCAGCGTCGATCAGTCCACGGACGTCGCCGGTCGCAAGACCGACTACTCCTACGACGTATTGGGCAGGGTCACCAGCGCCTGGGTTCCAGGGCGCGAAAAATCGACGGGATTGTCGGCTACGTACAAGTTCGCCTACGTTGTCAGCGACTCGTCACCGAATTCGATCACCAGCCAGACGCTGAATGCAGCGGGTGGATACACCACGTCCGTCGACATCTTCGATGGGCTGCTGCGGTCGCGTCAGACGCAAACGCTCGCGGCAGACTCTGGCGGTGGTCGAATGATCTCCGACACCGTCTATGACACGCGCGGGTGGGTGGAGTCGCAACGTGGCCCGTACTTCAACACCGGAGACGCGTCTACGACTCTCGTTCAGGCGTCCACAGGATCCATCCCGGCCTACACGGACTACACGTATGACCGGGCCGGCCGCGCCACTAAGACGACGCTGATGTCCCACGGCAGCGAGAAGTGGCACACCACCACCGAGTACGGCGGCGACCGGACGACGGTCACTCCGCCGACTGGCGGCACGAAGACCACCACTGTGGTAGACGCGCGCGGCCAGACGACCGCCTTGCGGCAATACGAGACGGGCTCCTCGTTCGACGAAACCACCTACACCTACACACCGTCCGGACAGCTCAAGACAGTCAAGGATCCCTCGGACATTGAGTGGGTCTACGGGTACGACATTCGTGGGCGACAGGTCTCACTGAACGACCCCGACAAGGGGTTTACGACCACCGAGTACGACGACCTGGATCGACCAATCACGACCGAAGACAATGACGGCAAGAAGTTGTGGACCGGCTACGACGTGCTTGGTCGCAAGACCGAACTTCGTGACGATAACGATGACGGAACGCTTCGGGCATCGTGGCTCTATGACACTGAGCAAGAGGGGGCGCTAACTTCGTCCACCCGGCACACAGCAGGCGGCGACTATGCGACCTCTTATACGTACGACGGCGCCGGACGTCCGGCCAGCTCCACGCTGAGGATCCCGGAATCGGTAGATGATCTCTACCGTGCTGATGGCTACACCACCTCGATGTCGTACTACCCCAACGGTCTGCCCCGGCAGGTGCTGCAGCCTTCGACCGAAGGTACCGGGTTGTTGAACGAGTCTCTGAACTACACCTATGACGCGTTAGGCAATGTCAAGACACTCACCGGTGCAGGTGCCCTGGTCGCCGGCACGACCTACACCGCTGACGGCATGGTCACGCAGCGAGTGTTGGGGTCGTCGATCGGCAAGTCGGTCTATGACACCCGTGACTACGACAACAGCACCCGGCGTCTGACCCGCCAAGCAGTGTCATTGCAGACGTCTGCGACAGAGACCCAGCTGGATCAGAAGTATGGCTACGACCCGGCCGGCAATGTCACCAGCCTTGACGATGACTCCACCGCGGCAGGCGCGACGCCGATGAAGCAGTGCTTCGACTATGACTACCTGCGTCGGATGACGGACGCATGGTCGACCGACAGCACTGATTGTGCTGCACCGACAACAGCCACCCTTGGCACACAGTCGCCCTACTGGGACGCGTACACCTACGACAAGTCCGGCAACCGCAAGACGTGGGTTCAGATCCGTGGTGCTGGTGGAGCATCAAGTACGACGCACGTCTCGGACTACCCTGCTGCTATAGCGTCCCGTCCACATGGAGTCACGTCTGTGGTGTCATCGGGCTCGTCGCCACAGACCGAAACGCTGACCTATGACAACACCGGCAACACGGTGACCCGAGCCGGTGGTGAAGTCGGGGATCAGACAATCACCTGGGACCGCGAAGGCCACCAGGAGTCAGTGACCAACGCCGGCACCGATGAGGTCACCAGCTTTGTGTATGACGCAGACGGCAACCGGATCCTCAAGACCGATCAGGCCGACGACTCTGTGACTCTGTACGTCGGCAACAGCGAGTACAAGGTCAAAGCCGAATCTAAGTCGCTGGTCCGCAGCTACAGCGTGGGAAGCGAGCCCGTCGCAACCCGAACCGCCGCTGGGCTGACAGTGCTCATTGGGGACCGCAACAACACTGGCCAGCTGGCGATCAACGCCGCGACATTGGTGGTGCAGAAGCGTCAGTTCACGCCGTTCGGCGAAGACCTCACCACGCCGCTACCTGCGTGGCCGAACGAACACGGCTACCTCGACAAAACCAAGGACACCTCCACCGGCACCACGCACCTGGGCGCCCGCGAATACGACCCCAAACTCGGCCGATTCATGTCCGTCGACCCGATCATGGACCCAATGGACCCGCAGCAGATGAACGGGTACGCCTACGCCAACAACTCGCCGGTCACGACCTCCGATCCGTCAGGTCTATTCACCACAGCTGGTTCTGGAGGTAACGAACACCCAACGCAGTACACGGCTACGTACCGTTTTGGTATTACGAAGGTGGTGCCGCGCATAGACCGCGGGTCCGGGCGCGTCTATGCGGTAAGGCGATCCCATCTGGTCAAGACCGGATCAAAGAAGGATCTCCTGGGCGGCCTGGCAAGTACTTTCAGTTCGCTCGGTGACCTAGCGCTGGACGTCAGTCCGCTCGCCCGTCTCTCCGGCCTCTCGCGTGGGACTCCTGGGCAGGACTTCACCGACTGGCTGTTTGGTGCAGAGCGCGGCACACTCAACTACCAGCGTGGGGAGGCGGTCGGCCTTCTGGGATTGCTGCTAGGCGGCGGTCCGCGGGCTGCGACAATGGCCGCCGAGGATGCCGCACGAACGGCGTCGCTGACCGCGAAGGCCGCGAACACCGGAATCCGAGCGACGCGTCAGTCATATGTGGACTCGGCTCGAGCTATCTCGGATGATGGCCTTGCACGTGTCGCTTCTGGCGAATCGGCTGAGGTTGTCGCCCGTGGGGTTGTCGAGTCACGAAATGCACTCAAGGTTCAAGCGCGCCAGAACCTGCCTGCGGTGTTGAATAGATGGGCCGAGTGGCGCAACACGGGCCGCTACGGCAACCCAGTCGGCCCAACCTATGAGGGTCTTATCGGGCGGCCGGGCGCGACGGATCTCAGCATCATCCAGCGCGCGGGAAGCACAAGCCCGTGGATCAACCGACTCTTGGGGGTCCAGTGACGCGCATCTGGCTAAACGGAGACCGCTACAACGAGGCCTATCTCTTCGACATTGAGTCTGGGAGCTATCGCCGGTACGAGACTGAGTCTGCTGTCGGCGTGACTGCCGGTAACGCCACCCGATTGTCGGGCACGGTGGTGGCGACGTACGTGGCGGCAGACGAAACGGGCATTTGGCTTCAAAAGGGGTCCACTCGGTATCCCGTGGATGGAAAAACACGGGCTGTCGCGCAAACGACTTGGGGTGGGCTGATCACGACCTTGACTGTGGAACGTGACGGTCTTCCGCGCTTGAATCTCAAGCAACGAACTCCAGCTCGGTGGCTGCTGCGCCGCGTTGATCCGGCATGGGATGGCTTGGACGAATTCGCAGAGGACTCCGCTGCCGGGATTGCGGTGCTCCTCAACTCAGCTGAGGCTCGGGAGTCCTACCGGCGCGTGAAGGTCCCCGATGCTGGGCCTTGGGGATTGGTGGATAGCGGGCAGCAGTGAGCAACTCAGAAGAGCGTCCGGTGCGACGACTAGCGACGGCTGTCAAGGTACTAGTTGCGCTGGTCGGTGCGCTGCTCGCTGTTCTCTGCGGCAGCACTACGGCTGTGGTCGCCAGCAGGCGAACGAAGGTTTTCGAGACGACGTTGTGGTCGGCCTCACTGAGCGGGGTGCGCTGGTGGAATGGTCATCGCCAAGCATGTTCGCGGTCGATGAGCGCGATGCTGCTCACGGCCAGGAGATCGCTGACTACCTTGCAGCCGAAGAGAAGGCAGGGCGGCTGATCTACGAGACGGGCAAGAGCTGAGCGTGAGCTGGCTCGGCCGGTGAGGGCCTGTTTGGCGTGGTGGCGCAGGAGTGCACCTTCGATGAAGGCGGCGACGTGCCGTTGTTCGTCGGGGGTGAAATTGGTCGACGGCTTCGAGCTTGAGTCGCAGCGATTGACTTTGGGGGCCGCGTTCGTCTTCGTCGAATAGGAGCGAGTCAGCGCTGATGTTCAGCGCGAGCGCCAACGACCGCAGGAGGTCGAGGGTGGGTTGGCTGCTGCCGGCTTCATAGCGACGAATCTGGGTGACGTGCGCGCTGGCGCGGTCCGAGAGTTGCTGCTGGGTGAGCAAGGCGGACTTGCGCGCAGCGACGAGGCGGGCGGCGAAGTTGGTGTCGGTCACGGGTACTCGCTGAAGGTTCCCTCGAGGACGATCGTTTCCTCGGTTAGTCCGAGTAGCACGGCACTTGGCTTCCCGCCAACAGTGAGAGCCGATGGGTCACCGTTCGCGTCGATCCCACGCTCCTCGGCTTCGAACTTCGATGCCGTTGCGATGCAGTAGTCGAAGCACGCTTGGCGGTGAAATCCGGAACTGATCTGCGAGTTGGCGAGAGTTCTGACCGGCTTCATAGCGGTCGATGATTTCTTGGA
The DNA here is from genome assembly GCF_036675695.1 of Aeromicrobium sp. GTDB lineage: Bacteria > Actinomycetota > Actinomycetes > Propionibacteriales > Nocardioidaceae > Aeromicrobium. Next base: position 33,353 of record NZ_JAKFEL010000013.1, on the reverse strand, counting down.
TCTGCTGATCTGATAGTCGCTGTGACAGGTTGCGTGACACGGAGTGCGCAACCTGCCGCGTTTCCATTGGCAACTGGTAGGCGACGATCTGCTGCCACCCGGAAGTTAGGTGTGCCTGCTTCGAATAGATTTCCGCAAGCTCCACGACGAAGACAGGACCTCCGCCCGATGGGCGGAGGTCCTTCGTCGTGGAGCTGCCGGGAATCGAGTGGGCCCACCCCCCGCAATGGTGTTCCGCGCGAAGCGCCCCGCCAGCGTTGCCTGAGGGGGGCTTTGTCATTCGTGAATCAAGCAGAGTGAATCGAGTCGGGCCCCACCAACGCAGTGCTGCGATCGCGCGGAGCGCCACTCAGCGTTGCCGCACTGGGGGTCCCCCCACGAGCGCAGCGAGTAGGAGCGGGATCCCGGCAGCTCCAGAATCCGGCACCGTCACGCGGTCAGCGCACGAGTGGGGCAGACCAACGTTCCTCGACGCGGCCAAAGCGCCACACGGAGAGCGCGATCAGCCACGAAATGAAGAACAGGGCGACGATGCCGTAGCCCGCATAGTCGAGCGGGATGTTCGCGATCGCGGCGAGCGGTCCATCGGTGATGTTCGCTTGCTCGGCGAGAACGCCGATGAGCTGGACGGTCCCAATGAGGAGGGCGACTGCGACCGAGATTGACGTGATCGCGATGTTGTAGAAGAGCTTGCGAACCGGCCGGGCAAACGCCCATCCGTACGCGGCATTCATGAAGACGCCGTCGATCGTGTCCATCAAACACATACCCGCGGCAAAGAGGATCGGGAGCACGAGGATCGCATAGAACGGGAGGCTGAACGCGGCGGCGCCGCCAGCAAGGATGAGAAGGCCGACCTCTGTGGCGGTGTCGAAGCCGAGGCCGAACAGCGCACCGATCGGATAGATGTGCGAAGGCTTGCGGACCGACTTTGTCAGGCCGCCCAAGATCCTGTTCATGACACCACGCTTGCTCAGTTGCTCCTCGAGGGCGGCTTCGTCGTAGACACCGGCCCGCATGTTGCGGAACACCTTGATGATCCCCATCAACACGACGAGGTTGAGGATGCCGAGTATCCACAAGAACACCCCTGACACGGACGGTCCGATCACGCTGGTGACCGAGTGGAGGAATGAATCGTCGTTCTCTATCGGCCCGGCGAGTGTCCTGACACCGACTGCGAGGAGCGGTGCCAGTGCGAACACGATCGTGGAGTGCCCAAGTGAAAACCAGAAGCCGACCGAGAGTGGCTTGCGTGGGTCGCCATTGACGGACGCGTCCTCGATGAGCTTGCGGGTTGTGTTGTCGACGGCGGCGATGTGGTCCGCGTCGAAGGCGTGGCGCAGACCGAGTGTGTACGCGAGCACGCCCACTCCGACCGTGAAGACGGCGTGATCCCCACCGATGCTGAAGTGCTGGGGGACGACGAGTCCGAAGAGCATCCCGAAGCCGGCGATGTGCAGCAGAAGGATGAGCCCGAACATCCCGAAGAGTGACCGCCAGTCGGTGTGATTCAGGCTCCGGTGGAATGCGGTGAACGTGCGTGCGGGCATGGGCGAAGATCCCTTCCATCTGGAACTACTCCTCAACGTAGTCGAGGTTTTGGAGCTCCTATTCGGACGAGGAAAGGGTTAACACGAAAGTAATACCATTTGGAAGTAACGGAAATCTGTCGTTCCTAGCGTGCAGGTATCAAGCGGCGCACCAACGAGCCGCACGCGCAGAACGAAAGGGAATCCAGTGGTGAAATCACGCGCAAGGCTCGTCGCAGGCACCGCGGCGGCGTTGTCGGCCACCCTCATCCTGACAGGGTGTGGCTCGAAGTCATCCGATGGCGGCTCAGGCTCGAAGGCCGAAAGCTGTGTCGACACGTCAGGCGACACCGTCAAGCTCGGGTTCCTCAACTCGACAGCAGGTGCGATGGCGATCTCCGAACAGACTGTCCGGGACTCGCTCAACCTGGCAGCTGAGGAGATCAACGCCGATGGCGGCATCCTCGGCAAGAAGATTGTGCCGATCGAAGAAGACGGTGCATCCGATCCGGCGATCTTCGCCGAGAAGATTGGCAAGCTGCTGACCAGTGACTGTGTCGCAGCGGTGTTCGGCGGATGGACGTCGGCTTCTCGCAAGGCAATGCTGCCTGTCGTCGAAGGCGACCACGGCCTGCTGTTCTACCCAGTTCAGTACGAAGGTCTTGAAGCCTCCAAGAACATCTACTACACCGGCGCAACGACGAATCAGCAGATCATCCCGGCAATGGAGTTCCTCAAGAGCAAGGGCGTCAAGACCCTCTTCCTGGCCGGTTCCGACTATGTCTTCCCGCGTACGGCGAACAAGATCATCAAGCAGTACGCCACGGAGCTCGGTATCGAGATCGTCGGCGAGGAGTACGTACCTCTCGACAAGGACGACTGGAGCACTCAGGTCGCCAAGATCGTCAAGGCCAAGCCTGACTTCGTGTTCAACACGATCAACGGCTCGTCCAACGTCGGTTTCGTCAAGGCGTACTACGAGCAGGGTCTGACCGCGAAGACGACACCGATCATCTCGGTATCGATCGCCGAAGAAGAGGCTCCTTCGATGGGCGAGGACCTCACCGGTCAGTACGCCGCCTGGAACTACTTCCAGTCCGTCGAGTCGCCGACCAACGACACCTTCATCAAGGCGTTCCAGAAGAAGTACCCGGGACGTCCGACATCTGACCCGATGGAGGCTGCCTACACCTCGCTCTACCTGTACAAGAACATGGTCGAGAAGGCTGGCTCCTTCGACGTCGACAAGATCAACGCTGCATCTGACGGAGTCTCGTTCGATGCTCCCGAGGGCAAGGTCACGATCAACGGCGAGAACCATCACATCGCCAAGACGGGTCTGATCGGTCAGATCAACAAGGACAACCAGTTCGACATCGTCTGGTCGTCTGACGGGCCGATTGAACCGGATCCGTTCCTCGAGGGATACCCCTGGTGGAAGCCCTGACACGAAGTGAGCTGTGACGGCCCCGCCGTCCTCGCCTCACCTCGAACCGGGGGTCCCGCGCCTGGCGCGGGGCCCCCGGGTCCCACCATCCGCAGAACCTCAGAGGAGCACGCATGGAGTCGTTCACCACACCGCTGCTGACCGGAGCTGTCACCGGGGCGATCCTTTTGATCGCTGCACTCGGTCTGGCGCTGACATTTGGTCAGATGGGCGTCATCAACATGGCGCACGGCGAGTTCCTCATGGCCGGCGCCTACGCCACGTACCTGACCCAGCAGGTCATCACCAGCACAGACATCTCGATCCTGATTGCCCTCCCCGTCGCGTTCCTCGTGGCCGGGTTGTTAGGGCTCTTGCTCGAGACTTTGATCATTTCCTGGATGTACCACCGACCATTGGACACGTTGCTTGTCACGGTCGGTGTCAGCCTGGTTCTTCAGCAGGCGGCGAAAGACATCTTCGGTGCGCAAGGCGACCCCGTGAGGGCGCCCGAATGGTTGCGCGGACACATCGAGGTGTTCGGCTACAACTGGCCCTATCGAGGCATGTTCACAATCGCGCTCGGCGTCCTGGCTCTCCTCGGACTGGCGGCACTGCTGAAGTATTCGTCGTTTGGTCGCCGGATCCGCGCCACGGTTCAGAATCGTGAGCTCGCCGAGACGATGGGAATCTCGACTCGGACCGTCGACCGGATCACGTTCTTCATCGGATCAGGGCTGGCGGGGGTCGGCGGAGTGGCGATCTCGCTCATCTCGGGCACGTTCCCGACCTTGGGCATCACGTACATCATCCCGGCATTCCTGGTCGTGGTCGCCGGTGGACTCGGACAGCTCAAGGGCACGGTGATCGCGGCGTTCTCGGTCGGAATTCTGACTCAGTTCATGACTGACTGGTTCAGCGGCTCGATGGCCCAGGTGGTCGTGTTTGCGCTTGTCGTGGTGTTCCTTCAGATCCGGCCTCAGGGCCTGTTCACCGTTAGCACGAGGGGGCTGGCATGAGTTCGAATGCAATCACCAAGGTCAAGCCTTGGCTTCCGCTGCTCAGCATCGCCCTGCTGGCAGTCCTGCTGCTCGCGGTGGCACCCGCTGTGCTCAGCACCTTTCGGCTGAGCAACCTCGGCAAGTACTGCTGCTGGGCGATCGCCGCAGTCGGCATCGGCCTCGCATGGGGTCGCGGCGGAATGCTCGTCATGGGACAAGGCGTGTTCTTCGGCATCGGTGGGTATGCGATGGCGATGCATCTCAAGCTCGACGCAGCCGGTCCTGGCAACGTTCCTGACTTCATGCAGCTCTATGGAGACGGAACGATGCCGTGGTGGTGGGGGCCGTTCCGCAGTCCCGTTGTGACCCTGATCGCGATCATCGTGCTACCGGCTGTCGTGTCGGCGATTCTCGGATACGCGATCTTCAAGCGCCGGGTCAAGGGTGCGTATTTCGCGATCCTCACCCAAGCACTCGCCGTCGCGTTCGCCACGTTGCTGATAGCCACGATCAAGCAGACGGGCGGCTTCAACGGGCTCAACAACTTCACGATGTTCTTCGGCTACAACCTGTACGACCCGGTCAACAAGCAGTTGATCTACATGATCACGGCAGGTCTGCTGATCGCCTGTCTTTTGGTCGTTTGGCAGCTGAATCGCAGCCGGTTCGGCGAATTGCTGGTCGCAACGCGCGACCAAGAGGAGAGGGTGCGTTTCCTCGGGTACGACCCGGCGAACGTCAAGCTCTTCGCCTTCGTTGTTGCTGCCGTCATGGCCAGCATCGGCGGCGCAATGTTCGCTCCGGTGGCCGGCATCATCTCCCCATCTGATGTCGATGCGACCGCGTCGATCCTTCTGATTGCCGGTGTTGCTCTGGGTGGCCGAGCTTCCCTGCTTGGACCGGCCATCGGTGCGCTGGCGGTTGGCTACGGGCAGTCCTCGCTATCCGAGCAGTTCCCGAATCAGTGGTCGTACTTCCAGGGCCTGCTGTTCATCGTGGTCATCCTCCTGATTCCGGGCGGCCTCGCCTCCGTACTCAAGCGGTTCCGCAAGGACTTGGTACGTCAGACGAGCGAACTACGTGGCATTGCCCCGAAAGAGGAGGTGTGAGTATGAGCGGCTCTCTTGTGGTGGCCGATGTGACCGTCGACTTTGATGGCTTCAAGGCAAATGAGCGCGTCAACGTCACGTTCGAGCCAGGGCGTCTGCACTTTCTGATCGGTCCGAACGGAGCCGGGAAGACGACACTCGTCGATGCCCTCACGGGACTGGTGCGCGCCAGCGGAAGCGCGACCTACAACGGTCAGAACCTGCTCGATCTCAAGTCTCACCAGGTCGTACGTGCTGGTATTGGTCGCACCTTCCAGACGGCAACCGTGTTCGAAGAGCTCACCGTGATTCAGAACCTCGATATCGCCGGTGGTCTGCATCGCAAGCCATGGCAGCTGGCCTTTGCCCGTAAGGGCGTTCCGGAGGAGATCGAGCGGGTGATCGAGACGATCGGTCTTCAAGAAGTCGCCCACTTCCCGGCGGGCCGACTGGCTCACGGTGAGAAGCAGTGGCTCGAGATCGGCATGTTGCTCGTCCAGGACGCCCAGGTGATGTTCCTCGACGAGACTGTGGCAGGCATGAGCTCTGAGGAGCGCGACGAGACCGGTGAGCTGCTGCGCAGGATCTGCGCCGACCGCACGATCATCGTCATCGAGCACGACATGGAGTTCGTTCGTACGTTCGCTGACATCGTCACCGTGCTCCACGCAGGCAAGGTCCTCGCGGAGGGCTCGGTCGCCGAGATCCAGGCCAACGCCGAGGTCCAAGAGGTCTATCTCGGTCGAAGCGTCGCAGCAGTCGTAGATGGAGGCACTGATGACTGAACCAGCACTGGAACTGCGGGGTGTCACTGCGGGATACGGCCGCAGCATGGTGCTCCACGACGTCAGCATCGTGGTGCCGAAGGGCTCGGCAGTCGCGATCATGGGCCACAACGGTGCCGGCAAGACGACGACCCTGCGAGCTGCGGTCGGACTGCTCCCGTTGAAGAAGGGCGCCGTGCTCCTCAACGGTGAGGACGTCACAAGGCTCAAGCCCAATGCGCGGGTGAAGCGTGGTCTGGGATATGTGCCTCAGGGGCAGCTCTCCTTCGGGCAGATGACGACGCTTGAGAACCTGCAGCTCGTCGCCGACGGACGCAAAAACGGACCGGGACTGATCGACGACGCTCTCGACACCTTCCCGGCACTGAAGGGTCTGCTGTCTCGTCGTGCGGGGCTGTTGTCCGGAGGTCAGCGCCAACAGCTCGCTATCGCCCGAACGTTGATCACCGAGCCGCAGGTGCTGATCCTCGACGAGCCGACCGAGGGCATCCAGCCCAATGTCGTGTCCGAGATCGAAGCGTTCATCACCAATCTCACTCGACGAGGTGACCTGTCAGTCCTGCTTGTTGAACAGCACGTCGGCTTCGCCCTTCGGGCCACCGACAGCTACTACGTGCTCGAGTCCGGGCGCGTCACCTCGAGCGGCGAGGGCGGCCCGGGAGCGATCGACGACGTACGCGCCGCGATGGCGGTCTAGGCCGTGCATCTGACTCCGGCTGACACCGAGAAGCTACTGCTGTCTGTCGCGGGCATGGTCGCTCGAGACCGGCTCGCCAGGGGAGTGAAGCTCAACCATCCCGAGGCAGTTGCCCTGCTCGCCACCTGGGTCATCGAGCGTGCTCGTGACGGGGCCAGCGTGCCTGACTTGATGACCTCCGGGCGTGAGGTGCTCGCGCGCGACCAGGTGATGCCTGATGTGGTCGACATGCTCACCGATGTGCAGGTGGAGGCCACGTTCCCTGACGGCCGAAAGCTCGTCACCATCCACCAACCCATCGCGTAGCGATGACAAGCAGCAGAGTGCGTAGGAGGTTGCCGTGAGCAGTCAGACGCAGGGCCCCGGCAGCCTGAAGGTGGCCGAGGGAACGGTCGAGATCAACGCAAACCGTACGCCCGAGCAGCGGCGGACCATCGTCATTGTCAACACGGGTGACCGGCCCGTGCAGATCGGGTCGCACATCCATCTCGCCGAGGTCAATACCGCGCTCGACTTTGACCGCGAGGCCACCCGCGGATGGCGACTCGACATTCCGTCCGGCACCTCTCGTCGCTTCGAGCCCGGGGCATCGCGTGAGGTCGGCATCGTGACTTTCGGCGGTCGGGGCGTCGTGCCCGGCATCCAGATCAAGGGGGAATGACGTGGACATCTCGCGGGCTGAGTACGCAGCTCTGTACGGCCCCACGGTCGGCGACCAGGTGCGCCTCGGCGACACCGACCTCTGGATCGAGATCGAGGAGGACCTGACATTCGGCGGTGAGGAAGCCGTCTTCGGTGGCGGCAAGTCGATCCGCGAATCGATGGCTCAGGGGATGGCGACTCGCGCCGACGGAGCTCTGGACACTGTCATTACGAATGCGATCGTGCTCGACCACTGGGGCATTGTGCGCGCCGACGTCGGTATCCGCGATGGACGCATCGTCGCGCTTGGACGTGCGGGCAATCCCGATATCGCCGACGGAGTGCACCCGCAGTTGTTGATCGGGCCGTCCACGGATGTCATCTCCGGCGAGGGCAAGATCCTGACCGCCGGAGCCATCGACATACATGTGCACCTCCTGTCGCGGTCGCAGCTCGTCGAGGCGCTGGCCACCGGCACGACGACTGTCGGCGGCGGCGGAACCGGACCGTCCGAGGGATCCAAGGCCACGACAGTCACGCCTGGCGCCTGGCACCTGCAGACCGTGCACCGTGCGCTCGACTCGCTGCCGCTCAACTTCCTGCTGATGGGCAAGGGCAACACCGTCTCGGCCGGGTCCTTGGCCGAGCAGGCCCTTGCGGGCGCCGGAGGTTACAAGGTGCACGAGGACTGGGGTTCGACCCCGGCCGCGATCGACGCCGCACTCAAGGCCGCCGACGAGCACGGGTTGCAGGTGGCGCTGCACTCGGATTCGCTCAACGAAGCTGGATACCTCGAGTCGACCATCGCCGCAATAGCCGGCCGGTCAATCCACGCCTTCCATGCAGAAGGTGCCGGCGGTGGTCATGCGCCCGACATCTTGTCGATCGCCTCGCTTCCGCACGTCATCCCTGGCTCGACCAACCCCACGTTGCCGCACACGGTGAACACCGTTGCGGAGCACCTCGACATGCTCATGGTGTGTCATCACCTGAGCCCCCGCGTGCCGGAGGATCTCGCCTTTGCCGAGTCGCGCATTCGTGCGACAACGATTGCGGCCGAGGACATCCTGCACGACATGGGCGCACTGTCGATCACCTCGTCGGACGCCCAGGCCATGGGACGCGTGGGCGAGGTCGTGACCCGTACGTGGCAGGTCGCGCACGTGATGAAAGCAAGCCGGGGGAGTCTCGGGGGCAAAGCGGACAATATTCGTGCCAAGCGCTATGTCGCGAAGTACACGGTAAACCCCGCGATCGCCCACGGACTCGGGGACGAGATCGGCTCGGTCGAACCGGGCAAGCTTGCTGACCTCGTGCTGTGGGACCCGCGCTTCTTCGGCATCCGACCCCAGGTCGTAATGAAAGGGGGTGCGCTCGTATGGGGAGCGCTAGGTGACCCGAACGCGTCCATTCCGACGCCGCAGCCGCAACTCATGCGGCCCACCCTGGTCGATCCAGCTGACGGTGCCGGCGCGGATCTCTCGATCACGTTCGTTGCACCGTCCGCGATCGAGGATGGGCTGGCCGATCGCCTGGGCCTTCGCCGTCGGCTCGTCGGCATGAAGGCGACGCGCGACGTCGGCAAGGCGCAGATGATCAACAATGACGCGCTTCCCGAGATCCGGGTCGAACCCGAGACATTCGCGATCCACATCGATGGAGAACCGGTGGTGCCTTCACCGGCCACGTCTCTTCCACTGACCCAGCTCTACTCGCTCTTCTAGATCATGACTCCGACTACGTCGCCCGATCTCATGCTGATGCTGCTGGCGGACGCTCGCTTGCCGACGTCTGGGCATACGCAGTCAGGCGGGCTCGAGCCGGCCGTTGTAAGCGGTCTGCGATCCACAGATGTGCCCGAATACATCGATCTTCGTCTGCGCACTGTCACACGGGTCGAGGCGGCCAGCGCCGTAGTCGCGCTTCACCACTTGAGGCAGGGCCTGCCGTTGGTCGATGTGGAGACCGCATGGGCGGCGCGAACTCCAAGTGGGGCGATGCGATCGACGTCTCGGTCCATGGCGCGCGCGACCATGCGGGTGGTGCGTCGGCTGTGGCCTGAGCATCCATCTGTGCTTGCCGTGGGTTCAGACGCGTCACGTGCCGTAGTTCTCGCTGCGGTTGCTGATGCCTGCGGACTCGCTCCGAGATCGCTCGCGCGACTCGTTGGATACGACGACGTCCAGACTGTCGCCTCCGCCGCTCTCAAGCTGCTCCCGCTCGACCCCGCTGATGTCAGCGCGTGGGCGCTCGGTGCCCTACCCGTGGTCGATCGGCTTGCCGTCGAGGTCGGATCACTCACTCTGCCCGGCTCGATTCCCGCAGCCGGTGCCCCCCAGATCGAGGCATGGGCCGAGACCCACGCCGTGACAACACGGAGGTTGTTCAGTGCCTGACCTATCCATCGCAGCTGATCGCGCGCTGCGCATCGGGGTCTGCGGACCAGTCGGAACCGGGAAGAGCTCGCTTATCGCGCTGTTGTGTCGCGAGCTGGCGAGCATGTTGCAGCTGGCGGTGATCACGAATGACATCTACACCGATGAGGATGCCCGCTTTCTGCGGTCGGCAGGAGTGCTTGATCCGGAGCGCATCCGCGCTGTCGAGACCGGAGCGTGCCCGCATACGGCGATCCGCGATGACATCACCGCCAATTTGCTGGCGGTCGAGCAGCTCGAGGAGGATTTCGCGCCGCTCGACATCGTCTTGGTGGAGTCGGGTGGAGACAATCTCACCGCAACGTTCTCGCCTGCACTCGTGGACACCCAAGTGTTCATCATTGACGTTGCCGGCGGCGGCGACGTTGCTCGCAAGGGTGGTCCCGGCATCACGCGTGCCGACCTCCTGGTCGTCAACAAGACTGACCTTGCGCCGTACGTCGGCGTCGACCCTGTCGAGATGGTGTCGGATGCTTCCGCTGTGCGAGACGGGCGTCCGGTGATCGCGCTATCGCGCAGCAATGCCGACTCGGTGACCGCGTTGACCGACTGGGTGAAGACGCAGCTCGCCGCTCATCGGTCCGGCAATCTGGTGCCCGCCGATCCCGGTCCGATGGCTCCGCACACCCACGCCGATGGCACCGCCCATGTGCACTTGGATGGCGATGACGCTCACCAGCACGCGCACGCGTGAGCCCCTGAGCCGATCTCGCGTGCACGTCACGCGTCCGGTTCTTGGCGGCCGGGTGCGCGTGTCGACGGCCGTGGCCGACTCAAGCGATCGCCCTGTCATCAGGCCGATGCTGATGCGCAGTGATGACACGGGTGCCACCGTGTCGTTGATGCCAGAGGGAGCGTTGTTGCTGGCGGGGGACGCGATCAAGGTCGACATCTTCGTGGGTCCAGGTGCTCGGCTGGAGCTGGTGGAGCCGGCTGGCACGGTCGCATATGCCATGAACGGTGACTGCGCATCGTGGAGTGTCACGATTGAGCTTGCAGCGGCGGCCTCGCTGGTATGGGCGGGGGAGCCCTTCGTTGTGTCTGAGGGAGCTTCCGTCCTCCGGAGCACAACAATCCGACTCGACGCTGGCGCATCGATGGCTTGGCGAGAGACCCTCGTGCTCGGACGCCACGGCGAGCGTTCCGGATCACTCCACCAGGAGCTCACGGTCACCGGGCACGGGGACGTACCGGTTCTTCATGAGGAGTTGGACGTCGGACCTGACTCGTCACGGCTGCTGCTCGGCGGAGCGCGTGCGATTGGTTCGGTGCTGATGCTCGGTCAGCGACTTCCCGCGGACGTGGTCGTCGGGTGCGGAGCACGGTATGAGCTGGAAGCGGAGGGCACGCTCGTACGGCACCTCGCTTGGGATGCACACCTGGCCATGCAGCGAGGCGTGTGGTCGGCGGCTCGTCGCCGAGTCGACGAACAGTTCAGGTAGCCCAGGCGATCTGTTCCTGGATGTCGAACTCCAGGTTGTCGGCGGCCGCAAGGTAGACGTCCTGATTGAGCAGATTGCCGTCGAGCCGCACGAGTCCGCGCGGACCGTCGTAAAAGGTGCCTGGTTCGAGGGCCGAGACGGCGTGGATTCCTATGCCGCCTGATCGTTCACCAATCCACGCGAGAAACAGCATGGCCTCGTAGCAGGACTCGCCGATCGCGTTCAGCGCCGGAGCCCAGGCGCCATGACGCTTGTAGTACGCGTTGGCGAGCTCGTTGCTCTCGACGGTGTCCATGTTGTCGAAGTAGGCCGCCGCGGCATACAGGTTGTGATTGGCTCCGGCGCCACCGCCAAGCAGGGTGTTCTCCTCGATCGCCGGGCTGAGCCGAGTGAGCTGATCCGCGAGTCCATGCTTCGCGAATTGACGGTTGAAATGAACGGCATCTTGGCCCATGAGCAGCATGATCACGCCGTCGACGTCGCCGCGCTGAAGCTCCTGGAGCACGGGAGTGAAGTTCGTCGTGCCGAGCGGGACATATGTCTCGCTGACGATCTCTGAGAGCGAGTCTTGGAGGGCAATGCGAGTGGTTGCGCCGGTGACCCGAGGGAAGACGTAATCGTTGCCGACGATCGACCAGCGGCCCACGCCCAGTTGTTCGCGCATCCAGTGAGCGGCGGGCAAGAGTTGATTGACTGGTCGCTCGCCGAGCATGAACACACCGGGTGTGTCATCGCGTCCTTCGTGCATGGCGGCGTACGCGTAGACAACCTTGCCGCCGATACGGCGGGTGATCGCCTGCCGCACCGCGGAGATGTGCCAGCCTGCGACAGCTTCGACCGCACCCGAGTCGACCAACTCACCCACTTCAGCCGCTACGACCTCGGGGTCTCGGCCACCGTCGACGATCACGAGCCTGATTTCGCGCCCCGCGATGCCGTTGCGAGAGTTGAGTTGCTCGACTGCCAGCTCGCCGCATGCCAGACACGACGGGCCGTAGATTCCGGTCGGTCCCTGCAGTGGCACCACGAAGGCGACCGACAGCGCCTGGCGCTGACGGTGCATCTGGAGAGGCAGAACAGTCAAAAGTTCTCCGCGCGGCGTCGTTTCGTGCTGTGGTTTTTCCCAGTCTGAGGCACAATGGGGCTATTCGTTGCAATGCCAGGCAAAAGTCACAGTTGTGAAACCGAAAAGCAACACGGTTGTGATGAACTAGCGGAATGGAGGGCAAATCGATGGTGCAGGTCGGTACGGAGACCAGCGTGACGCTGCGGCTCAAGCAGGCCGAACACGCACTCCGTCGCGCCCTCGAACCCCTTCTTGACGCCGAGGACATCTTGTTCGAGCACTGGCAGGTGCTTGCCGCGTTGCTTGAGCAGCCGGGCTTGCCCATGACCGAACTTGCCGAGGCCTCGGTGCTTCCCGCCGCCACTTTGACCCGTCACGTCGATCGCTTGGTCGAGCGCAGTCTCGTCATCCGACGTATCGATCCCGGCGACAAGAGGCGCGCAGTCGTGGCTCTCTCGTCGCGCGGCGAACAGTTGGCGCGGCGCCTACGTGAGGTTGACTCTGGCGTGGGTTTCGAAGCCGTCTCGGTCGTTGCCCTGCGGGCCTGAGCCATCGGCCGGCTTTCCAGCGGGCGTACCGTCGAAGACATGAGCACCTTCACGGATGATGAGATCGCCATTGCGCTCGAGGACCTGGCCGGTTGGTCAGCGGATGGTGACGCGATCACCAAGACGTACGAGTTTGCCGACTTTCGAGCTGCACTGGATTTCATGAATCGAGCAGCCGGTCCGATCGAGGAGATGGACCATCACCCGGAGTGGACGAACGTCTACAACCGCGTCGAGGTGAGATTAAGCAGCCACGACGTCGGGGGAGTGACTGACCGCGACACCAGGCTGGCAACGGTTCTTGAACGAGTCGCGGACGCTACCTAGAGCGATCCAAGGATGCGCTCGCGCTGAGCGCCGTACTCCTCGTCGCTGACCTTCCCAGCCCGGTGCAACCGGTCAAGCTCAGCCAGCCGGGCAGGCACGTCAACTGGCTCCTCAGGACTGCCCTGCGCTGCGATCGGCTGGTCCCAATGGATCTCCATGGAGGTCGGCTCGTCCGGTCCGGCCACGAGCGCCTTGAAGCCGTCCCCAACCCTGAGGGAGCCCAGAGCGGTGAACGGCACCGTCGCCAGCTTGGTGACTTCGTACGACGCCACGCCGGAACTCGGCTCTGGCTCCACCGTGAGCTCGAGCTCCAGGCGCGGCCGCTCGTTGATGAACGTGCCGGTTTCCTTGCTGGACTTGATCCGGATTGTGGCTGGCACCGTCGGCGGTGTGGAGTTGCCGGTCACTGCGCCGATCGCCGAACCTGTCGCGTACAGGAGCCCGCCCAGAATGCCGATGCCCAGCGCCAAGACACCGATCACGATCGGTAGCCAGCGCCAGTTCTCGTGCTCGGGAGAGATGCCGAGTTTGAGCACGCCGACCAACAGCGACGGCACACCCAGCAGAAGCCAGAGCAGTGTGCCGGACGCAAACGTTCGGCCATCCATGGATGGTTTGCCGTCAGGGCCCTTCATCGCCTCCAGCCTGCGACCGTGCTGTCGCATGATCGGGCCGAGGACGACCCACAGCACACCGATCGCGGCGAGGCCGGACTCGGAGAGGATGAGGCCGATGGCGGCGGTCACTACGCCGAGGACTGCAAGCTTCATGGGATCAGTCTGGCCTGCTCGCCGGTTCGCGGGCTAGGCCCAGAGGTCGGAACCGAACTGGAACCAGATCGCCGAGGCGATGGCCACGTACCAGAGCACGATGATCAGCACCGACCAGTTGTTCACGAAGCGGGTGAGTGCGGCACCGGGATGGAGAGTCCTAAGCACCCATGCCGAGACCAGCACGAAGATCGGGATCGTCACCGACCACACGACCATGCAGTAGGGGCACAACGACTCGATGTCATAGATGCTCTGGTACTGCAGCCAGGTCACCAGACCGACACCGAGCAACGAGCCGAGCCACAGCCCAGCCTGCACGAAGCTTGGGAGCTTGACCCCGGCGACGAGCAGCACGCCGAGCGTGACGACGATGGCAAACCCCGCGACGCCGATCAGCGGGTTGGGGAAGCCAAAAGCGGAGGCCTGATCGGTGTTGATGACATTGCCGCAGCTGACGAACGGGTTGATGTCGCAGCTCAGTGCATCCGCAGGGTCCTCGAGGAGCTTGATCTTCTCGATGATCAAGATGGCTGATGACAACAGGCCGATTGATCCGGCGAGCGCCAGGAAGATTCCCAGTCCTCGGGAGGTCTCGGTCTTGTCGTCGGTCGTGGTGTCCACGGTCTGCTCGGTCATAGGCCTGATCCTAGAGTCAGCCGGCAAAGGAGAGTGGCTCAGACCCGTGACCGGAGGGGTATCTGTGGGTTAGTGTTCGCATACCGAGGGTATGCGAAAGAGGAAATCATGACGGTCCAACACAGTGATGTCATCATCGTCGGCGCAGGACTGTCCGGCATTGGCGCGGCCTACCGCATCCAGACCGAGTGCCCCGGCAAGACGTACGCAATCCTCGAGTCGAGGGATGCGATCGGCGGCACGTGGGACCTGTTCCGCTACCCGGGCATCCGCTCGGACTCCGACATGTACACGTTGAGCTGGCCCTTCCGCCCGTGGAAGAACCCCAAGGCAATCGCCGACGGCGATGACATCCGTACATACGTCCGAGAGGCGGCCGTCGAGTACGGCATCGAGGAGCACATCCAGTTCGGCCACCGAGTGACCTCGGCCGCCTGGTCGACAGACGATGCGATGTGGACCGTCACCTCGACCGCCAACGGCCAGACCGTCACGCAGACCGCCTCGTTCATCTACCTCTGCAGCGGCTACTACAGCTACGACAAGGGCTACACGCCGGAGTTCCCCGGCCTCGACTCGTACGAGGGCCAGGTCATCCACCCGCAGTTCTGGCCTGAGGACCTCGACTACGCCGGCAAGGAAGTCGTCGTCATCGGCAGCGGCGCGACCGCTGTCACGCTCGTCCCGTCGATGGCTGACGACGTCAAGCACATCACGATGCTGCAGCGCTCGCCGTCGTACGTGATGTCGCTGCCGCAGGAGGACAAGATCGCAGACGTCATGCGCAAGGTGCTGCCCGACGGCTTCGCCCACCGTGCGATCCGCCGCAAGAACGCAGCGTTCTCGGTCGGTATGTACCAGTTCTGCCAGCGATTCCCCAAGCAGTCACGCAAGCTGCTCACGAGGCTTGCGAAGAGGAAACTGCCCGCGGGGTACGACCTCGATCCGCACTTCACTCCTGTGTATGACCCGTGGGACCAGCGCCTCTGCATCGTGCCCAACGGTGACCTGTTCCGTACGATCCGCCAGGGCAAGGCATCGATCGTCACCGACCACATCAAGACCTTCGACGCCAAGGGCATCGAGCTCGAGTCGGGCAAGCGCCTCGACGCCGACATAGTCATCACGGCGACAGGTCTGCAGGTTGTCGCGTTCGGCCAGCTCAAGCTCAGCGTCGACGGCAAGGACATCGACCCGCACGAGCTGTACGTCTACAAGGGGCTGATGTTCAGCGGACTGCCCAACTTCGCCTGGTGCGTCGGCTACACCAACGCGTCGTGGACGCTGCGGGCCGACCTGTCATCGCAGTACGTCTGCAAGCTCATCAACCTGCTTGACCGGAAGGGCTACGACTACGGCATGCCCGACCCCAAGGGCGCCGGCGATGCTCCACGCCCGATCCTCGATCTGACGTCTGGCTACGTGCAGCGCGTGGTCAATGAGCTGCCTCAGCAGGGTGTGACGTCACCGTGGACGATCCGCCAGAACTGGTTCCTTGACTCGCGCGACATGAAGCGTACGGATCTCGAGCAGGCCATGGTGTTCGGCAACGCAAAGGTTCCCGCAACCTCCGTGGCCAGCTAGGGCTAGCTAGGTCTGGCAGCTAGGGCACCAGAAGGTGCGGCGCATCCGGGTGGGTGCGTCGCCGAGCTCGCCCCGCAGAATGGTCGTGCCACACCGCAGGCACGGTCGACCTGCCCGATCGAAGACCCACTCGTTCTGCCCGTTGCGGGCAACGCCGGTGAAGGTGCGGATCGTGCGCTCTCGATTGGCCCGGATCATCGTCTGACCCCGCGAGATCACGTGCGCGATGTCGTGTACGTCGGCGACCGGCCTGGTCGGCAACAGACCGGACAGGAAGCAGATCTCGTTGACGTACTCGTTGCCGAACCCGGCGAGGTTGCGCTGGTTGTGCAGAGCCACGAACACTGGGGTCGACGGGTGAGCAGTGACCCGGCGTACGGCTTCCTCGAGGTTCCAGTCCGGGCCGAGCAGGTCAGGCCCGAGGTAGGAGAGCGCTGCTGGCTCGGCATGGCGGTCGAGCACCTCGGTGATGCCGAGGGAGAACCCGACGGCCTGTCGCTCGGACGTCGCGAGGACGACGCGAGCCGTGTGGGCAGGACGACGCCACCGCTCGTCGAGGCGATAGACGTGCCATGAGCCCTCCATCTTGAGGTGGGTGTGGATCGAGTGGCGGCCGACCCGGATCACCAGGTGCTTGCCGCGACTCACGGCTTCGTCGACCCGCTGGCCACTGAGGTCGAGCGTCGCGAACTCGGGCACCCGGAAGTCACTCAGGGTCAGCTCGTGACCGGCCAGAGTCTCGTGCAGCAGTCGCGCTGTGCGCCAGGCGGTATCGCCCTCAGGCATCGGCCCACCGGCCGCAGAGGTCAAGCATCGAGTCGGAGTCCCTTGGGGATCCGCTCGAACCCGGCTGCGCGGAGCGCCTCACCCAGTGGGGTGCCCTCGACGGGTGCACCGTCGGCGGTTTCGACGCTGAGGCGGTGCACGCGGCGGCCGCGCACCGTCGCAGCGAGCGACGAAGCCGCCGCCTGGAGGCGCATCGGGTCATCGTCGAACACCAGGACCTTCTTGCTGCCGCGCTCGAGGTAGAGCACGAGCCGGCCGTCGTGCATGACGACGAGGGACCCAGCCTTGCGGGCGGGTCGGTGCTTGGAGTCGGTCGTGCGCATCGGCCAGGGAAGGGCGGCACCGAAGGGGTTGGCCGGATCTGTTGCGGCGAGGGTCAGGGCCTCGGCATCGGTGACCGTGTCGTCATTCATGACGTGGGTGCGCATCCGGTCGACGGTCGACGGCGCCGCGAACTGGGCGGCACCGAGCGTGTCGACGTAGTAGCCACGCAGGCAGGCGCCGGTCTGCTCGAGCTCGCGAAGCACGCGATAGACGCCAGCGAATCCGCCAGGAGTGCCTTCGGCCATGACCGACCCGCGGGTGACGACGCCATAGCGGCCGAGCAGCGTCTGGGTGCGAGCCAGCTGGAGTGCGGTCGTGTCATGCGGCGCATCGGGCAGCGCGAACCATCGGCCACTGACGGTGGGTGGGCCCTGAAGCGCCGCGCGTGGTTGGAGCCGTCGCCCGTGGACGCGACCGCGCGGTGCCGGTCGGGTCGTTCGGTGCGCTCCGCCACGCCCGACGAGGGTGCGAAGGGGTGCGAATGTGTCGTTGCTGACCCGCCCGGACCACACGAGATCCCACAACGCATCCGCCGTTGCGCGGTCGTCATCCACGTGCGGCAGCGCAGAATCTGACAGAGCGAGCAGCTCGGTGAGCTGGCGAAAGAGGAACGCTCCTCCGCCGCTGAGAGCGTCGATGATCGCCGCGTGCAGTGGCGTGAGATCGGAGGGAGGCGCGGCTGATGGGAGTAGGAGATCTGGCGGGGAGAGCTGGATCCAGCCATCGTTGCCGGGCAGTGAACCGGCACCTGACCAGACGACCTCACCCGCCGAGGTGAGCTCGTCGAGCATCGCCGGGGTGAAGTCGCGGACGCGGGCCGGCAGCACCAATGACTCCCAGGCCGATGCGGGCAGCGCGACACCAGCGAGCTGGTCGATGGCCGACAGCACACCTTCGACACCCCGCACGGATGATCCGACCCCCTGCCACGCCGGCAGGAACCGGGCGAAGGTCGCCGGATCGACGGGCTCGACCTGCTGTCGTGCAGCAGCCAGTGACCGAGATCGTATGCGGCGGAGCACGCCCGGCTCGATCCATTCGGTTCCGGTGGCCTGTGGACTGAACTCGCCTTCGGTCAGACGACCGTCATGGGAGAGTCGACGCAGAACCTGGAGTGCGATCGCGGTTCCGAGGCCGAATCGCGACGCGACCTCGTCGGTGGTGAACGGGCCGTGGGTGCGGGCATAGCGGGAGATCAGGTCGGTCAGTGGATCGGCCACGGGCTGCAGAAGAGCTTCGGAGATTCCGAGCGGGAGAGAAACGCCGAGCGCGTCGCGCAGACGCCCAGCGTCCTCGACGACAGCCCATCGCTCCTCGCCGGCGATCGCCACGGCCACCCCACGCCGGTTGTCTCGCAGCTCGACGAGCCACGATTCGGCATTCGTCGCGACGTCTGGCTCGAGCCGCTCGGCGACCTCGGCGATCGACAGCGGGCCCAGCATGCGCAACAGGTCGGCGAGGCCTTCGACGTCCCTGGCTCGGCGGTCCTTGGCGAGACGTTGCAGCTCTCGATCGGTGCGTTCGATGACCTCGGGGTCGAGCAGCTCGCGCAGCTCGGCTCGTCCTAGCAGCTCGGCGAGCAGGGTCGGGTCGAGGGTCAGTGCCGAAGCCCGGCGTTCGGCCAGTGGCGTGTCACCTTCGTAGAGGAAGGCGGCGACGTAGCCGAACAGCAACGTCTGCGCGAACGGCGATGCTTTGTCGGTCGTGACCTCGACGATCGAGATCTCGCGGGAGTCGATGCGGCGTATGAGACCGGTCAGGGCCGGAAGGTCGTAGACGTCCTGCAGGCACTCGCGCGCGGTCTCGAGCAGGATCGGGAACTCGGGGTAGTTGCGCGCGACGTCGAGCAGCTGCGCCGAGCGTTGCCGTTGCTGCCACAGCGGGGCGCGAGATCCGGGGTTGCGACGGGGGAGCAGCAATGCCCGCGCGGCGCACTCACGGAACCGCGACGCGAACAACGCCGAGCCGCCGACCTCCTCGGTGACGATCTTGTCGAGCTCGTCGGCGTCGAACACGAACAGCTCAGCACCGGGCGGCTCGACCTCGGTGTCGGGTATGCGGGCGACGATGCCGTCGTCACTGGCCACGACGGAGCCATCGATGCCGTAGCGCTCGATGATGCGCGCTGCGACGGCCAGCGCCCAGGGAGCGTGAACCCGGCGGCCGTAGGGGGAGTGCAGGACGACTCTCCAGTCGCCGAGCTCGTCGCGGAACCGTTCGACGACCAGGTTGCGGTCTGACGGGATCTGTCCGGTCGCCTGTCGTTGGTCGTGCAGGTAGGCGACGAGATTGTCCGCCGCCTGCTTGCCGAGACCCACGGCGGAGGCGCGATCTGCGACTTTCGCGGGTGTGAGAGTGGAGATCTCACGGACGAATTGGCCGATCGCCTCACCGAGCTCGTAGGGTCGCCCGACGCTGTCGCCCTTCCAGAACGGAAGGCGTGCAGGTTGCCCGAACGCCGGGGTGACGACGACGCGATCGTGGGTGATCTCCTGGATGCGCCAGCTCGTCGCGCCCAGCGCGAACACATCGTTGATGCGCGACTCGTAGACCATCTCCTCGTCGAGCTCACCGACCTTGCGCGAGCCGGTCTCATCTGTGCCGGCCGCGAGGGTCACGGAGAACGTTCCGCGGTCAGGGATCGTGCCGCCGCTCGTGACAGCGAGTCGCTGAGCACCGGGCCGCCCCGTGATGGTCCCGGCCTCGCGGTCCCAAATGATGCGCGGGCGAAGCTCGGCGAACTCGTCGGTGGGATAGCGGCCCGACAGCAGATCAAGGGTGGCGTCGTATGCGGTGCGCGGCAGTGTAGTGAAGGGAGCACTGCGGCGTACGGCGTCGAACCACTCCTCGACGTCGAGGGTGTCGAGGGCGGTCGCGGCGACAGTCTGCTGGGCCAGGATGTCGAGCGGGTTGGAAGGTATGTCGAGGCGTTCGATCAGCCCGTCTGACATACGAGCCGTCGTGACGGCAGACGCGAGCAGGTCGTGGCGCGACGTCGGGTAGACGATGCCGCGGGAGATCTCCCCGACCTGGTGTCCCGCGCGCCCTACCCGCTGCAAACCGCTGGCGACCGACGGCGGCGTCGACACCTGGATGACGAGGTCAACGGCACCCATGTCGATGCCGAGCTCGAGACTCGAGGTCGCCACGACGCAGCGCAGCCGCCCACCCTTGAGGTCGTCCTCAATGAGGGCCCGCTGCTCCTTGCTGACGGATCCGTGGTGAGCGCGAGCCAGCACTGGCTCGGCGCCCGACGTCTGCGCGCTGCCACCCATCAGCTGCGCTGGAGGTCGCTTGGAGTCGGAGCCGGATGCGACGCCCAACTGCTCGGCATGTGTCTCGTTGAGCCGCGCCGTGAGTCGCTCGGCGAGACCGCGCGAGTTGACGAAGACGATCGTCGACTGATGCTGCATCACTCGTTCGACGATCGAGTGCTCGACATGGGGCCAGATGCTGCCGCGCGGGGCGTCAGGATCATCGCCCGCCGAAGGCGACGCGGGCAGCTGGGTCATGTCGTCGACCGGCACCGTGACCTGGAGCTCGAGTGTCTTGGTTGACTCGGGAGCCACGATGCGTACGGGAGCAGCGCCTCCGAGGAACCGGCCGACCTCTTCATGTGGCCGCACGGTGGCACTCAGTCCAATGCGTTGCGCCGGGCTGTCGAGGAGGTCGTCGAGGCGTTCGAGCGACACGGCGAGGTGGGCGCCGCGCTTGGTGCCGGCGACGGCGTGGATCTCATCGATGATGACCGTGCCGACGCCGCGCAGAGTCTCGCGTGCCGCCGACGTGAGCATCAGGAAGAGCGACTCGGGCGTGGTGATCAGAATGTCCGGGGGACGGGTCACCAGTGCTCGACGGTCCTTGGCTGAGGTGTCACCTGAACGCAGGCCGACCGACACCTCGCGGAACTCATCTCCGCGACGCGCGGCGGCATGCGTGATGCCGACCAGCGGGGACCGGAGGTTGCGCTCGACATCGACTGCCAGTGCCTTGAGCGGAGAGATGTAGAGGACGCGTGTACCGGTCGAATCGCCGGGCTTCATGAGCTCGTCTATTGCCGTGAGGAACGCGGCGAGGGTCTTGCCTGAACCCGTCGGAGCGACGACCAGGACATGCTCGTCGCCGGCGATGCCGTCCCAAGCGCCCACCTGGGCAGGGGTCGGCTCAGCGAACGAGCTGTCGAACCACTCCCGCGTTGCGGGTGCGAACGACGCTGGTGTGCCTGGCATCTGGCCATTCTTCCAGCCATATCCGACATATGAATCTCGTAGCGTCAGCTGACCTGCGTCGTTAGGGTAGACACGACTCGGCGCGGCCGAGACTTACACCAGGGGATGGTGAAGTGACCACACCGCAGACCAGGACCAAACAGCTTGCCGGAATGACAGGCATTGCGTTGGCCGCCGTCATCGCCATCGGATCGGTTGCCGGGGCGAACTCCGTACGAGACGACCTCACTCCCAAGGCATACGAGGCTCTTGTCCAAGCGGGCCTGAGCAATGTGAGGGTCGACTTCGACGGGCGCGAGGCCAAGCTCAGCAACGGCACTCCCGAGGAGCTCGCCAAGGCCGAGAAGATCGTCGAAGGAGTCACGGGAGTCCGTTGGGCCAAGATCGACTCCGACCGCGACACGACACTGCCCGCACCTCCGACCTTCTCGATGACGCGCGGCGCCGACGGGGTCAACCTGTCGGGAGTTGTCCCCAACGCCGCTGTCGCACGGCAGCTCAAGGATGCGGCCCTTTCGCTGGGTGAAGTCACCGGCAACTTGAAGGTCGACCCGAACGTCGGCACCGCCGACTGGCTCAACACACTGCCCAAGCTGATCCCCGATCTCGAAGGCGTCAACGATCTCGCGCTCACTGTCGATGGCGACTCGATCGCCATCGGCGGCGCCGTCACCACCCAGGAGGGCGTGGACGCTGTGACTGCGCTTGTCGAACCGGCTGTGCCGGGACTCACCTTCGACAACACGCTGAAGGTCGACTCAGATTCGATGAGCGCGGAGCAGGCGTCGTATGTCGACGCAGCCAACGTCTACTTTGCTCGAGGCTCGTCGATCTTGGACGAGAAGAGCAAGGCGGCACTCCTCACCCTGGCTGACGTGCTCCTACGGGTGCCTGGTCTCGAGCTTGAGATCGGCGGCCACGCAGGTCCCACTGACCCGGTTCGCGGCCAGGCCTTGAGCGACGCACGTGTTGCGGCAGTCAAGGCGTTCCTCGTGGCGGCGAACGTTGATGCCGACCGACTTTCAACCAAGAGCTACGGATCTGATCCGGAGACCGACGGCGACGCATATGCGGAGCAGTACCGTCGCGTCGACTTCATCGTGAAGGGAAACTGAGCATGTCGGGTTACACCATTGGAGAGATCATCGTCTGGCTGCTCCTTGCCGCGATCCTCGGTTTTGTCCTCGGCTGGCTGCTTCGCCAGCAGAAATACCAGCGGGCGCGCGCTGCCGCAGGACGCACGGCGGCAGCACCGGCACCCGCGAAGGCAGTCGCATTGAGCGGCGGTGTCGAGTCGGCTGGACCTGTGAACGCCCGCAAGGGAGGCCGAGCCCCGACCGCTGAGTACACGATCAAGGGCAACAGGGACTCGATGTACTTCCACACGCCCGGCAGCGCGTCGTACGAGCAGACGATCGCTGAGGTCTGGTTCAAGTCTGAGGCCGAAGCTCGCGCCGCCGGATTCACTCCTCCGGGAACGGGCGGAGCCGCCAAGAAGGCTCCGGCAAAGAAGGCTCCAGCCAAGGCTCCGGCCAAGGCTCCGGCCAAGGCTCCGGCCAAGGCTGTCGCGTCGAAGGCTCCGGCCAAGGCTGTCGCCAGGAAGGCTCCTGCCAAGGCTGTCGCGACGAAGGCCCCAGCTAAGAAGGCTCCGGCGAAGGCGGCTGCCAAGAAGGCTCCGGCGAAGGCCGCTGCCAAGACGACTGTCGCGGCCGGCAAGTTCCCCGGATCGGCCAAGCCGCTCTCGGGAGGACGCGCGCCGTCGGCGGCGTACAAGATCAAGGGCAATGAAGACTCGATGATCTATCACACGCCTGACAGCCCGTTCTACGGACAGACCATCGCAGAGACGTGGTTCAGGACAGAAGCCGCTGCGGTCGCAGCCGGTTTCCGCAAGCCTCGCAACGCCTGATCAGCTGACGGACGAGCGAAGGAGCGTAGCGCGCCACGCTGGCCCGGTGCGCTCCTTCGCTAGGTCCATGCGGCATGCTGAGGCAATGCCTGTTTCGAAGACATCCGTGCACGGTTTGAAGATGACCAGTGCGCTCCTGTTCACCGCAGCGACTCTGACTCTCGCGGGCTGTTCCGGCGGAGGCGACGACAAGAAAACCACTCCTGACCCCGACGAGGGCACCGCGGAGAAGATTGTCGAGATTTCGCCGCTGAACGGCACACCGATGCCTGACGGCCGTCCCGACAACCCGGTCTTCGTCGTCAAGATCGAGAACACGTACGGCGGTGAGCCACAGATCGGGCTCAACAAGGCTGACCTCGTGGTCGAAGAGCTCGTCGAAGGTGGCCTGACTCGCCTCGCCGCGTTCTTCTACAGCGACCTGCCGTCCACGGTCGGACACGTGCGCTCGATGCGTACGACCGACATCGGCCTCGCTGCCCCGGTTGGCGGACAGATCATTGCCTCCGGCGGCGCCAACAAGACGTACAAAGAGGTCCGAAGGGCCGGCACCACGATCTTCTCCGAGGACCACGGCGCGCCTGGCTTCAGCAGTGACCCTGCCAAGTCGCGTCCCTACAACCGGCTGATCAACCTCAAGACAGTCGCGCGCAAGGCCAAGCCGACTGAAATTGTCGGCCCCTACTTCACCTGGACTCCCGAGGGTGCTGCGAAGGAGTCCGAGCCGGCACCGACCGACTCAGCGACTCCTGCGACTGAGCCCAAGACCGCGCGAGCGGCGACGGTGCGATTCTCGCCCGGCACATACACGGATTGGGCGCTCAAGGGTGGCAAGTGGATCCGTACCAACAGCCACGCGCCTCGCGCCACTGACTTCAAGGCCGACACGATGATCGTGATGTTCGCCAGGATCGTCGACGCCGGCTACACCGACATCTCCAACAACCCGGTGCCTGAGACCGTCGTCAAGGGAACCGGTCGTGCGGTGATCTTCAACGGCAAGACCGTCACCGAGGCCACCTGGTCCAAGCCGAAGCTGAGCTCGACAATCTCGTTCACAGGTGCCGATGGTCAGCCGATCACGATCGAACCGGGCAAGGTGTTCGTCGAGCTGGCGCCCAAGGGCAACGGAACCGTCAGGCTCCGCTAGTCGTCGATCCGATGGGTATGTCGATCGTCGGCAGCAGGCGCATACCGGCCAGGATTGCCCCGATCGCGCCCTGGACTTCTTCACTGGCAGCACTCGGGTCCTCCGCGTCGGCGACGAACTCGGATGAGGACTTGATGGCACCGTAGAAGATCATGCCGAAGGCCTCGTTGAGGTCCTCGCCGCCGCCCAGGTCTTCGAGCAAGGCGTCGACCGTGCGCTGCACGATGCCAAGGGTGGAGGCCTTCTCGGCCTCGTGCCAGCGTTCGTGTCCCAGCGCGACCGGGCCCTCTTGGATGCAGATGCGACGGAACTGTGGCTCACGGCAGACCTCAAGGAACTTCTCGAGGCCGATTTGAGCGCGCTCCCACGGGTCCTTTGATCCTTCGATCGCCTTCTCGACCTGTGAGGTGGTGTTGCTCTGTACCCGGTCGAAGACCGCTTCGAAAAGGGCAAGCTTGCTGGGGAAGTGGTGGTAGAAGGCGCCCTTGGTCACGCGTGCCGCGGCGACGACTTCGTCCAGAGAGGTGCCTGCATAGCCGTGATCGGTGAACAAGCGCGCAGCGTTGTCGAGGAGAGCACGCTTGGTGCTGGAGGAGTAATCCTGGCGTCGGGTTGTCTTGCGCGCGGCGCGAAGGACGCTCTTGTGGACCACTTTTGACGAGTGCGGCATCCCACCAGTCTATGACCCTGCATGTCATGTGCCTCGGATCACATACCGGGGGTTTGTATTTATCGCGAGTATGGAACATACTCAGAGTACGTACCGAGGGTATGGAACTCTCGTACAAGACGGAGACGAAAGGAGCACCCCATGACCTGGAATGCTTACAACCGTCGCAAGGAAGTACTACGCGAGATGCTCGCCATCGCTGACCAGCGCCGCGACATCACGATCACCGATCTGCTCGACACGGTCGACGGAGGCCGCGAGGCTTACGCGAACGAAACCGAGCTCCTGTTCGACCTCCAGATGAGCTGGTTCCAGCGCCTCAGTGGCCAGCTGGATCGCCTCCTCATCGAAGGCGTCGACACTCCCGAGATCATGGCCATCAGCGCCTGGGTCAACGCCGCCAGCGAAATGCCCGGCGCGCGCACCCTGCTGGATGCCGAGATCAACAACCCCGCACTCGGCAAGGCTTTCGCGAAGGAGCTCACGCTTCTCGCCGCATCGGCCGGAGTGCCCTGGAACCACCCGGACCTCAACGGTCACGGCAAGCGACTGCAGGACTCAGCTCGTGAGTCGGTCGTGTACGCCGAGGTCACCGAGGTTGAAGCGCCGCACAGCGGTTCGCTTCTCAGCAAGCTGCGCAGCCGCGCTGCTTGACCGGGTAAACGATCACCCCGCCTGGCGCCATCTCCCTCCCCTCGGCGCCGGGCGGGGTTATCTCTTGTCTGAAGCCTTTTGGGTTGCTTCGCTCAATGCGCTGAGCTGCTGACCGACCTCGGTGTCGATCGCCTCGCGGAACTGACTGCGGAAGATGCCCAGAGTGACCTGGCTGGCAATCGGCAACAAGCTCTCGATCGTCTGAAGGATGCGTGGCCATTCGTCCTCGGGCAGGCCTGCGTCGACGAACGGCTGGATGATCTCGGCCGACACTTCACTCACGAACGCATCGGCGATCTCACGGAGTCGTGACTTCAGGATCGGGAACAGGGCGATGACTGTCTCGGGTGCCAGCCCGATCGCGACTGCCGCGGCGCCAGTGCGTACGACCACAGGCTCGAGAAGTCGTACGACGTCACGATCACCGTCGACCCACTCGACCAGACCGAACTCCTGCATCGAGTCGATCAGGGCGTCATTGCGTTCGACTCCTGCGAGCGCCGCCAGACCATCACGCGTCAGTACCTCAGCAGCGCCAGCATCGTCATTCGGCAGGTCAAGGACGCTGATCAAGTCGAGAGCGTGACCCGCTGCGGCACTGGGTGCACCGGAAACTGCCTTCTCGACGGCGGCCAATGTGTAGCCACGATCGACGAGCTGTCGGATGAGCTGCAATCGCTGCAGGTGCTCGAGCGTGTAGTAGCCCGTACGACCTTCAAGCCGGGGTGCGGCGATGAGCCCGCGACCGGCATAGGCACGAACGTTCCTGACGGTCATCTGGGCTCGTGCCGCCAACTCATCGACGGTGAATTCCTCGACCGCCGACGCGTCTCTGGACATGGCTGCATCATAGAGGCATGGACACACTGCGAGGACGGCTGCTGGTCGCGACGCCCGCGATCGAGTCCGGCCCATTCATGCGCAGTGTCGTATTCCTGCTCGACCATGACGGAGACGGTGCGCTGGGTGTGATCGTCAACCGGCCGCTCGAATCCGACGTTGATGATGTCCTGCCCGACTGGGCCAATCTGGTCAACGCTCCAGTGTGCCTGTTCGACGGGGGACCGGTGGCGATGGACTCAGCACTGGCGCTCGGAGTGATCTCTGATACCGCGCCGCCGATCGGATGGCGCCAGATGGCCGGTCGTGTCGGACTCGTTGACCTTGAGGGGCCGGTGCCGAGCCACGGCGAATTCACCGGACTCCGGGTGTTCGCAGGCTATGCCGGATGGGGTCCCGGGCAGCTCGAGGACGAGATCGATGAGGGCGCCTGGCTCGTCATCGATGCCCGCGATGAGGACCTCGTTTCGCCTCAACCCGAGACGCTGTGGCGCGAGGTGTTGCGACGACTCGACACGGACGCGAGATTCCTGACGACATTCCCGGACGACCCCTCGGCCAACTAGAGAAGCTGTCACCGATTCTCGTTAGACTGACATCGTGGCTTTCTTCGGACGTGGTGCAGAGACGGTGGTGGACGAGCGCACTGACATGCGCACGGAGGAGGGGGACCATGAGAAGTTCTCCCACTACGTCCCCAAGGACGAGCTGACCGAGGCCATGATCATGGGTCACCCCGTGATCGCACTGTGCGGCAAGGTGTGGGTTCCCAGCCGCGATCCCGAACGTTTCCCGGTGTGCCCGGAATGCAAAGACATCTGGGAGAGCCTCAACGAAGGCGACGAGGGGGACCCGTCGGGTGACGCGTAGCCAGCACCTCCGGGTCTGGCAGCGAGACGCTCTCGAGCTCTACCAACGCACGCAACCCCGTGACTTCCTCACGGTTGCGACGCCGGGTGCGGGCAAGACGACGTTCGCGCTGACCATTGCCGCCGACCTGATGTCCCGTGGCATCGTCGAGCGGGTCGTCATCGTCACGCCGACCGACCACCTCAAGACCCAGTGGGCTCTGGCCGCGTCCGGCATCGGCATCACCCTCGACCCGTCCCTGGCTGGCCAGGGCCGATTGGGCGCCGACTTCGACGGGTTCGCGGTGACGTACGCGGGACTTGCCGTCAACGCCAACAGCTACCGCACGCGTATCGAAACCCGCGCGACGATGGTGATCCTCGACGAGATCCACCATGCCGCTGATGCGCTGAGCTGGGGCGATGCCGTGCAGGAGGCGTGTGAACCTGCCATTCGGAGGCTCGCGCTGACCGGCACCCCCTTCCGCTCCGACGACAACCCGATCCCATTCGTCTCGTACGCGCCGGCCGACGATGGCACGGTCTCGAGCGTTGCGGATTTCTCCTACGGCTACGGGAACGCGCTGAAGGACGGCGTCGTACGGCCGGTGCTGTTCATGGCCTACTCGGGACAGATGCACTGGCGTACCCGTGCTGGTGACGAGGTGGCAGCTCGATTGGGGGAGCCGCTCGATCGAGCGGCCACCGCACAAGCTCTTCGAACGGCTCTCGACCCGCAGGGCTCGTGGATCCCCGCCGTTCTGCAGGCCGCGCACACCCGACTGATGGAGGTGCGTCGCGACGTACCGGACGCGGGTGGACTCGTCATCGCCAGTGATCAGGACACCGCGCGCCAGTACGCCTCCGTGCTCGCCGCCATCACGGGGACCGAGCCGACGCTCGTGCTGTCTGACGAGGCAGGCTCGAGCGCGAGGATCGCCGACTTCTCCGCCGGTATGACGCCATGGATGGTTGCCGTACGCATGGTCAGCGAGGGCGTGGACATCCCGCGGCTCTCGGTCGGTGTTTATGCCACGACGACGGCAACGCCCCTCTACTTCGCGCAGGCGGTTGGTCGCTTCGTACGTATGCGGCGTCGGGGCGAGACGGCATCGATCTTCGTACCGAGCGTCCCGGCATTGCTGGCACTCGCGTCCGACCTTGAGGCTCAACGCGATCATGTGATCGGGCGGCCTGTCTCGGACGAGGCTGATCTGTTTGCCGCTGAGGCAGAACTGATGTCCCGGGCGCAGCAGGAACAATCAGCCTCCGACCAGCTCGGAGAGTACCGGGCGCTTGGCAGCGATGCCTCGTTCGATCGTCTCGTCTATGACGGCGGCGAGTTCGGGTACGACTCGATGGCTGACGATGAGGGCGAGCTCGACTTCCTCGGCATCCCGGGCCTGCTGGACCCGGATCAGGTCGCTGAACTGCTCCGCAAGTCGCGAAGCAAGCGTGCCAAGGCGGCCCCCAAGGGCACCCAGGCTGCGGCTGATGTGGCGTTTGAGCGTCGTGCGGCGCTTCGGAAGGAGCTGCACGCGCTGGTCGGTGCGTGGCACCATCGCACGGGAACGCCGCACGGTGTGACACACACCCGACTCCGTCAGGAATGTGGCGGCCCAGCCGCGACTGCAGCCTCGGCAGTTGAGCTGAAGGAACGCATTGACGCGTTGCGCGCTTGGGCCCTGAAGGCATCGGGCTGAGCCGTACGCTCTTCGCATGCGTTCCCTGCGGGCCTTCATCACGATGCTCGTGATCGTTGTCCTCGGGTTCCTGGCGTGGAACGGCTACATCGAGCCTGAGCTGGACGGCGAGTCCACGACGAAGCCAACCGCATCCCCGTCGAGGTCATCGATCACTGCTGCGCCCCCGGTGAAGCCAGCCAAAGGCGTGACCGTCACGTCGTTCCGTAAAGCGTCCCGTCTCCTGAATGTCGTACCGGAGGACCGGCAGGCCTACCTGCGGTCCTACTTCGGCAAAGGCTGGATCGACGCCGACAAGGACTGCCGGGACACCCGTCAGGAAGTGCTGGCCCGAGAGTCGCTCGTACCGGTCACCAAGGGATGCAAGATCTACCTGGGCAAGTGGCTCTCGTACTACGACAACAAGACGTGGACCAAGAGCTTCCAGGTGCAGATCGACCACCTCGTTCCACTCGCCGAGGCCTGGGACTCCGGCGCGTACCAGTGGACCAAGGCGACCCGCATCCGCTTCGCGAACGACCTGAAGGAGAAGCGAGGCCTCGTTCCGACGACATCCGACCTCAACTACGACAAGGTTGCGGACGACCCGCAGTGGTATGTCCCCAAGGTCAACAAGTGCAAGTACATCGCCTCGTGGATCGCCGTGAAGGCGCGCTGGAGCATGACTGTCGACCAGCGGGAGAAGGAAGCGATCGACCGGGTGATGAAGGGCTGCCCTGACCGCAAGCTGACCATCACCCGAGCCAAGATCGGACTGCTCCCGTTCGCGGCCGGCACGGGCACGACCAACAGGAACGTCACGATCGACTCGATCATCTACAGCGGCAAGTCCGAGAAGATCATTCTGCACAACACCGGCAACTCCCCGGCAAAGCTCATTGGCTGGGTCGTCCGTGACGAGATCGGCTACGGCCAATACCGGATGCCCAAGACGGTGATCCCAGCCAGAGGTACGCTCACGATCCTGTCGTCTGAAGGCCGCAGCCGAGTAGATGCAGCTGGCAATCCCGTGCAGCACGCCAACTGGGGTGATGTGTGGAACAACTCCGGCGACACGGCCACGCTGATCGACGGAAAGCGCAAGGTCGCGGACATCTGTCGCTACAGGGGCGACAACACCGGAAAGGCACTGTGTTGAGGGGCACGATGTTGAGAAGGGCACAGCAGTGAGCTCCATGCCGATGCGTACGCGCGTCTTCGCCGCGGTCCTTCGTCGCGTGTCGACGCCGGTCGAAGAAGCAGAGGACTTCGCCAAGTTGCGGGCTGACCGGAGCAAGCTGCAGACCTCCGCCATCGGTCGCCGCGTATTCGGATCGCTCGACAAGGGTGCCGAGGTCGAGGAGATCAGCTGGGGCGCGGACCGTCGCGCACTTGTCTACCGGCCGAAGGACTCCATCGCTCCTCTTCCGTGCGTCGTCAACTTTCATGGCGGTGGCTGGGTTCAGGGCAACCCTGAGCAGTCGGGTTGGCTGGCGAGCCGAGTCGCCGTACGCAACAACGTCGTCGTCATTTCTCCGGCCTATCGACTGGCGCCGGAGGACAGGTTCCCGGCGGGAATCGAGGACGCCCGCGATGCTGTGGAGTGGGTCGTCAAGAACGCCGAGGACCTGGGGATCAACCCCGAGCGCATCGCCGTGATGGGCGACAGTGCGGGCGGCAATCTCGCAGCTGTGGTCGCGCTGCTCGCTCGTGACGCGGGAGGTCCGGAGATCCGCGCGCAGGTGCTGATCTATCCGGGTGTCGAGATGTACGACAAGTGGCCCTCTGAGCTCCGCAACGCCGAAGCGCCGGTGCTGACCTCGCGCAACATGAACGCGTTCGCCAGGCTCTACCTGGGGGAGCAGTACGGCACCGAGGACTTCCGCGCTTCGCCGATCCGCGCCGAGTCACACGCAGACCTCCCGAAGGCGTTCATCCTGACGGCTGAGCTCGACCCGCTGCTCGACAACGGCGCGCACTATCGCGATGCACTCGTCGCGGCCGGCGTACCGGTTCGATATGCCGAGTACAAGGGCGCGATCCACGGATTCATGAGCCTGCCGGGCGTGTCGCCGCCGGCGAAGCAGGCGCTCGATGACGTCGTGGGCTTTCTCGCTCAAGCATTGTGACAGTGACACTGTCACGATAGAGTCCGGACATGCGACGTGACCACTGGCAGCGCAAGATCGCAGAGCTTGACCCGGAGACTGATTTCGAGGAGATCTCGCGGATCATCAGCTACTACGAGTTCCCCTGGGACATCCAGCAGTCGCTGAGCTTCGCGCTGTTCCGTACGTACGCCGTCCCGTCGATCGGCCGGCTGCTCTACGACACCGACCAGTTCACGGGGGACACCCAGAAGCGCCACGACGACACGGCTCTGGTCCTCGAGTCCGTGCTGGACGAGGGCATGGAGTCGCAGAAGGGCCGTTCCGCAGTACGGCGCATGAACCAGATGCACGGCAGCTACGACATCTCCAACGACGACATGCGCTACGTCCTCGCGACGTTCGTCGTGATCCCGCAGCGCTGGATCCGTGACTACGGCTGGCGCAAGGGCGTCGAGGCCGAGAAGGTCGCCGCCGTCCGCTACTACCAACGCCTGGGCCGACTCATGGGCATCAAGGACATCCCAGCCGACTTCGCGGAGTTCGAGGAGCTGCTCGACACGTACGAGGACGAGCACTTCGCGTACGACGACAAGTCCCGCGCGGTTGCCGATGCGACGCTCAATCTTCTGGTGTCGTTCTATCCGCGAATCTTCGCCAAGGGGACCAACCTCTTCAGCCGTGCGTTGATGGACGATCACTTGCTCAAGGCCTTCGCCTACAAGAAGCCATCGCGCCCTGTCGTGTGGCTTTCGCGCGCCAGCCTTCGTATGCGCGCCCGGATTGTGCGTCTCATGCCGCCCCGTCGCAAGCCGCAGCATGCCATCGACCTGAAGCGGATCAAGTCCTATCCGGGCGGGTTCATCGTCGAACGGCTCGGCACATTCCCTGAGTCGATGCCGGAAATGAAAGACGAATCAACCGTTGCTTGACGTGTAACTCTTCGTGACTTTTGTGTCGCACGTCTCGTTGTGACAGCTGGGTAACTTCGAGAGGGAATCCATGTCACGAGTCCTGCGGCACCGTCACTTCTGGCCAATTTCGATCGCTGTGGTGACGATCGCTCTGACAGTCGGCACGTTCCCGGCGTATGCCGCATGGACCGACCAGTTCCACGGCGACTCGGCGAACACGGTCGCTCCGAAGGCCGTCGACGAGGGTGACGGGCACGCACACTCGCACACGGATCCTGCGACCAAGAACGCGATCTCCCGCGCACCTGCGTCAGCCGGAACCGCCGACACCACGACCGCCCTCGAAGCGGTCGCAGGCATCACCGGCGTCGAGGCGCAACGCCTGGAGGCTGATCCCACCCTCGTCAGTACGCCGTCGCCGGCCGCCCGAACCTCAGTGCCGCAGGATCGCTATGCGATGGCCGGAGGCTGCTACGCTCTCCAGTCCAAGAGCAACAGCAAATGGGTTGCGCGAGCTGGCACCGGCTACACGGCATCCGGAGCAACCATCTCGGAGGCTGAGCCGTTCCACTTCCAGGCCACTGATCTCGGTACGTATCTGCTCTACGGGAAGCCCGCGAGCTTCCTCTCATCAAGTGGCTCGGCGATCAAGCCCGTTGCGAAGCCGTCGGCCGCCGGCGACTGGACAGTGCAGCGAGTCGGCACCGCGTTCACGTTCACGCAGCCGACGCTCGCGAAGGCGGTCAACGTCGATGCTGCCGGCAAGCTTCTCAATGGCGCCGCAACGACATTCGCGCTGAAGATGACGACCGGCTGCGAGCCGTGGCCAGAGGTCGATGTCAACGTGACAGGCAATCCGTTCGGCGGCAAGACGACGTACCAAGAGGTACGCGGCTACGTCGACGCGCACACGCACGGCATGGCATTCGAGTTCCTCGGTGGACAGCTGCACTGCGGCCGCCCGTGGCACCCGTACGGCGTCACCGCCGCTCTGGTCGACTGCCCTGACCACTCGCTCACTGGCGGTTCGGGTGCCGTCGTCGAGAACTTCCTCAAGGGCGGCCTACCGATCGCGCCCCACGACACGGTCGGTTGGCCGACATTCAAGGATTGGCCAGCTCCCAACTCGCTCACGCACGAGGGCACCTACTACAAGTGGCTCGAGCGTTCGTGGCGCGGAGGCCAGCGCATCCTGGTCAACCTGCTCGTCGAGAACAACCAGCTCTGCACGATCTACCCGCTCAAGCGCAACTCCTG
>NZ_JAKFEL010000179.1:0-9228 GCF_036675695.1 Aeromicrobium sp. | reverse complement strand
GACCGACATCAAGCTCAATGGCTGGACCGCATTGGTGACCGTCAAGGTCAACAAGGACACCAAGCTGCCTGACAACGCCGAAGCGACCATTCGCCAGACCAGCCTGCTCGGCGAGAAGTTCGTTTCGCTGGCTGCACCAAAGACAGGCGCATCCGGCACGTTGAACGACGGTGACGTGATCCCGCTCGATCGCGCCGGACGTAACCCCGAGATCGAAGAGGTGCTCGGCGCTGCCTCACTGCTCTTCAACGGCGGCGGTATCGAGAAGACCAACACGATCGTCAAGGAGCTCAACCTTGCGCTGGGCGGCAATGAGCCCGAGGTCAAGGAGCTCATCGACTCGACCTCGCAGTTCTTGACGCAGCTGGACAACAACAAGGCCGCGCTGCTGACGTCGCTCGAGAAGGTCAACAACCTTGCTGTGGAGACGAACAAGCAGAAGGCCGCGATCACCGGTGCGCTGGATGACCTGCCTGAGGCTTTGACGGTCATCAACGGGCAGCGCGACGATCTCGTCAAGCTCCTCGAGTCGCTGGCGCGCCTGGGTGACGTCGCGACAGATGTGATCCGCCGCTCGAAGGACGACGCGGTCGCCGACTTCAAGGCACTCGTGCCGACACTGACCAATCTCGCCAAGGCCGAAGACGACCTCGCATACGCCACAAAGGCACTGCTGAGCTTCCCGTTCTCCGATGGATTCGTCGGCAACACCTACGCCGTCGCATCGGGCAAGTGCATCGACGGCGGCGTCAAGGAAGGCGCCTGCTTCGGCGACTTCGCCAACCTCTCGCTCGGCCTCGACATCAGCGCCGAACAGGTGGCCAACATCCTCAACGGCTTTGCCCCGCAGCCTCCGGAACCTTCCGCGACGCAGCCGCTCCAGGACCTGGTCAACCTCGTCACCGGCCTCGTACCGGGCGGCGTTGACATTCCCGAAATTCCAGGTCTGCCGCAGGTAACCCCGTCGGCTGACTCATCGTCTGGCTCTGACACGACATCAGGCGGTCTTGAGCTGCCCAGCTTCTGCTCGCTGCTTGGGCAGTGCCGAGCCCCCGTCGCGTCGTCCCATGACAGCAAGCTTGCGCAGCTCCTGATCGGATCGGTGGTGACGTCATGATCTCCAGACTGACCAAGATCCAGCTCGTCATCTTCGCGATCGTCACGCTGCTCGGCGGCGCATTCGTAGGCGGTCGGTACGCCCAGATCGACCGGCTCTTCATAGATCGCAGCTTCCCGGTCACGGCCCAGTTCACAGACTCGGGCGGAATCTTCGCTGGAGCCCAGGTGACCTACCGTGGCATCCCCGTCGGCAAGGTTGGCAAGCTCGAGTTCAAGGACAACGGCGTACAAGCGACTCTCGACATCGAGAACGACGCTCCGAAGATTCCTTCAGACGTCCTTGTCATCGTGGCCAACAAGTCGGCGATCGGCGAGCAGTTCGTCGATCTCCAGCCGCGCGGTAGCTCCGGGCCTTATCTGGCCAAGGGTTCGGCCATCTCGGTCAAGAACACGCGAATTCCCATCGACACCACCACGCTGCTGGTGGATACCAACAACCTCGTGCAGTCGATCAACACCGACGACCTGCGGACTGTCGTTGACGAGCTCGGTCAGGCGTTCGAGAGCACCGGCCCGGATCTGGCCACGATCCTCGACACGTCATCGGCATTCATCAAGGAAGCTGACGACAACATCGACGTGACGAGGTCCCTGATCCAGGGCTCAGGCACCGTTCTGCAGACGCAGATCGACAAGCAGGATGCGCTCAAGACGTTCTCGAGGAACCTGCGGCTGTTCTCCGACAGCTTTGTCGAGGCAGACCCAGACCTGCGTCGCCTGCTCGACAAGGGCAGTGTCAGCGCGACGAACCTCCGGAAGGTGGTCGACGAGAACTCCGAGACGTTGGGCAAGGCCGTCAACGACCTGGTCACGGCCAACCGCCCGCTCTCGGAGAACGTGCTCGGCCTCCAGGCGATCTTCATCCTCTATCCCTACTTGGTGGAGGGCTCGTTCTCGGTGCTCTTCCCGAAGCAGGAGGGCGGCAAGACGGTCTACAACGCAGCATTTGGATTGCAGATGACCGACATGACCGCGCCGTGCAGCTTCGTCGAGAACGGCGGAGAAGCGTCCGGCTATCGCCAGCGCCGCGAGGAAGCCATCATCAGTGACCGAGAGTTCGATACCAACCTGGACTGTAAGGTCGATCCCAATCACATTGCGCGACAGGCTTCAAAGACTGTCCTCAACCGTTCGGCCGTCAGCGATTCAGGTTCCTATGCGGCTGAAGGCCCCACGGCATCAGGAAAGGACTCCTGGAAGTGGCTCCTGTTCGGACCAGCAACACGCTGAACCCACTCCATGATCTTTCTGGGCAAGAGACCTCTTGGTCGAGCCGCCCGCGAGTCGCCCGAATTCTCGCCGTTCTCACGGCGATCGGCCTCGTGCTCGGCCTGCTCGGAGCGTTCCTGCCCAAGTTCATGGGCGACGATGACACGTACGGTGGCGCTGACCGCGAGCTCGTGATCTCACGCGCCAACGACTTCGCGACGGCCTACAACACGTACAACGTGGCAGAGCTTGACGACTACCAGAAGCGTCTCAAGGGTCTGCTGACACCGAAGTATGACGAACAGTTCGTCCAGGTCACCAACGCCGTCTTTGAAGCGCTGAAGGACAAGAAGCAGAAGAGTGGCGAGGCGAAGGTGCGCGGTGTAGCAATCGAGAGCATCGACGAGGACTCGGCCGAGGCGATCGTCGCCGTGGACGCGACAATCTCCAACACCGACAACAAGGCCGCTGTCGTGCGCCACTTCAGGTGGAAGGTCTCGTTCACCAAGAGCGGCGAGGAATGGCTGGTGTCCAACTTCGAGAGTGTGGCCGCCGTGACGGCGACTGCCGGAGATCCGAGTGCCACCGCTCCGGAGCCGACCCCGACCACGACGGAAGAGGGGGATGGCTGATGAGCGACTCCAACGGGCCCATCAACCGCCGGCGTATCGCAGGCGAGGGCAACCCGGCCGCGAAGAAGACTCCTGCGAAGAAGGCGCCTGCCAAGAAAGCCGCGGTGAAAGCTGCTCCAGTCAAGAAGGTCGCGACGCCGGCCAAGAAGGTTGCTCCTCCCGTTCCGCCGCTGGCAAGCGGCGCATCGATCATCTCCAAGTCACGCGAGCCCAAGGTTGAGGCCGTCCGCGGAGACGGAGGTGGGCCATCGCGTCGCGATCTGAAGTGGCTCATCCCGTCGATTGCAGCGGCAGTTGCCGCGCTGATAGTCGGCGTCTTGCTCGCCGTGGACGGCGTCCAGGACATCAGGAACAACGACGGAGACCGCGCCTCGACGGAGCGTGCAGCTTCAGCAGCCGCGAGTGCCGCAGCCGAGACGATCTTCTCCTACCAGTACGACAAGCTCGATGAGCACCTCGCAGACTCCAAGAAGCTCATGACATCGAAGTTTGCCAAGGATTTCGAGAAGATCGCGCCGGCGCTCGACGACATCGCACCACAGCGCCGTGTGCAGGTGGAGGCCGTCGGTCGCAATGCCGCCGCGCTGAGCTGTGGTGACGAGTGCTCACCGGGCACTGTCAATGTTCTGGTCTTCCTCGACCAGGCTCGCTTGATCGACGGCTCCAAGGAGCCAGATGTGATCGGCAATCGGATCACTTTGAAGATGGTGCACCGCGACGGAGTCTGGCTCGTCGACGATATACGCGCTGTCTGAGCGGTCATCCGGAGCACGTACACGCTCCAAATGCAACGGAAAAGCCAAATCTTCGTGGCTAAAAGCCAAATAGCGTCCCCTACCAATTGGCGATTGTCAAGACCCGGCCTTGCTTTCGGGGTGTCGAGAGGGTTACTATGAACTTTCGCGTTCGCCTCGCTATGCCCTCCTTCAAATGCTGGTTGGAAGGCGCCCCTTGACCGGGGTCGATTGGCGTGCGCGGAGCACCCCTCACTGAGCCACCCGCCTGCGAGCCCTTGGAAGGACCCCTCTTGGCCGCCTCGCGCACCACAGCACCTGTTCAGCCCCGCCGCATCTCATTCGCCAAAATTGCAGAACCTCTCGAGGTCCCAGAGCTCCTGGCTCTGCAGACCGACAGTTTTGCATGGCTGATTGGCGATGACTCCTGGAAGACCGGAGTCGAGCAAGCGCTCGCCGCCGGTCGCACTGATGTCTCGACCAAGTCCGGTCTCGAGGAGATCTTCGAAGAGATCTCCCCGATCGAGGACTTCTCCGAGACGATGAGCCTCTCGTTCCGCGATCACCGCTTCGAGCCCCCCAAGTACTCCGTCGAGGACTGCAAGGATCGCGACGTCACGTACGCCGCTCCGTTGTTCGTCACCGCGGAGTTCATGAACAACGAGACTGGCGAGATCAAGAGCCAGACCGTGTTCATGGGCGACTTCCCGCTGATGACCGACAAGGGCACCTTCATCATCAACGGCACCGAGCGTGTCGTCGTGTCCCAGCTCGTCCGCTCGCCGGGTGTCTACTTCGAGCGCACGCCCGACAAGACGTCGGACAAGGACATCTACACCGCCAAGGTCATCCCTTCGCGTGGTGCGTGGCTCGAGTTCGAGATCGACAAGCGCGACATGGTCGGCGTCCGTCTCGACCGCAAGCGCAAGCAGAGCGTCACTGTCCTGCTCAAGGCGCTCGGTTGGACCGAGGCTCAGATCCTTGAAGAGTTCGGCCAGTACGAGTCGATCCGCCTGACGCTGGAGAAGGACAACACCACCACTCAGGACGAGGCGCTCCTCGACATCTACCGCAAGCTGCGTCCGGGCGAACCGCCGAGCCGCGAAGCTGCGCAGACGTTGCTGGACAACTACTACTTCAACGCCAAGCGCTACGACACGGCCAAGGTCGGTCGCTACAAGATCAACAAGAAGCTCGGCGCTGACGAAGCCTTCGATCAGCAGACGCTGACGATCGACGACATCGTCTCGACGATCAAGTACATCGTTGCTCTGCACAATGGCGACTCCGAGCTGGACACCCCGGCCGGCAAGACCATCGTTGAAGCCGACGACATCGACCACTTCGGCAACCGCCGTATGCGCACCGTGGGCGAGCTGATCCAGAACCAGCTCCGCACCGGTCTTGCGCGTATGGAGCGCGTCGTACGTGAGCGCATGACGACTCAGGATGTCGAGGCCATCACGCCGCAGACCCTGATCAACATCCGCCCCGTGGTTGCTGCGCTCAAGGAGTTCTTCGGAACGTCGCAGCTGTCGCAGTTCATGGACCAGAACAACCCGCTCGCGGGCCTGACGCACAAGCGTCGTCTGTCGGCCCTCGGACCGGGCGGTCTGTCACGTGAGCGTGCAGGCTACGAAGTCCGTGACGTCCACCCGTCGCACTACGGTCGTATGTGCCCGA
The DNA here is from genome assembly GCF_036675695.1 of Aeromicrobium sp. Classification (GTDB taxonomy): domain Bacteria; phylum Actinomycetota; class Actinomycetes; order Propionibacteriales; family Nocardioidaceae; genus Aeromicrobium. The sequence goes on along the minus strand of NZ_JAKFEL010000179.1, from coordinate 3,851 downwards.
TCGAGACGCCTGAAGGCCCCAACATTGGTCTGATCGGCTCGCTCGCTTCGTACGGTCGCATCAACTCGTTCGGCTTCGTCGAGACGCCTTACCGCAAGGTCGTCAAGAACAAGGTCACGACGCAGATCGACTACTTGACTGCAACGGACGAAGACCGCTTCATCATCGCGCAGGCCAACTCGCTGCTCGACGAGAAGAGCAACTTCGCCGAAGACATGGTCCTGGTTCGTCAGAAGGGTGGCGAGGCCGAGCTTCGCCCCGCCGCTGACGTCGACTACATGGACGTCTCGCCTCGCCAGATGGTGTCAGTCGCCACCGCGCTGATCCCGTTCCTCGAGCACGACGATGCAAACCGTGCCCTCATGGGGTCCAACATGCAGCGTCAGGCCGTCCCGTTGATCCGCAACGATGCGCCTCTCGTCGGCACCGGCATGGAGTTCCGTGCCGCCGTCGACGCCGGAGACGTCACCGTCGCCAAGGCTTCGGGAGTCGTCAAGGAGGTCTCGGCCGACGCGATCGAGATCACCCAGGACGACGGTTCGGACTTCACCTACCGCCTGTCGAAGTTCAAGCGCTCCAACCAGGGCACCTGCACCAACCAGCGCCCGCTGGTCGTCGAAGGTCAGAAGGTCGTCGTGGGCACTCCGCTCGCCGACGGTCCCTGCACCGACGAGGGCGAGATGGCGCTCGGCACCAACCTCCTGGTTGCGTTCATGCCTTGGCAGGGACACAACTACGAAGACGCGATCATCCTGTCGCAGCGTGTTGTCCAGGACGACCTGCTCACCTCGATTCACATCGAGGAGCACGAGGTCGATGCCCGTGACACCAAGCTCGGCCCTGAGGAGATCACTCGGGACATCCCGAACGTCTCCGAGGAGATGCTCGCTGACCTCGACGAGCGCGGCATCATCCGCATCGGTGCTGAAGTCGGCAACGGCGACATCCTCGTCGGCAAGGTCACGCCCAAGGGCGAGACCGAGCTGACCCCCGAGGAGCGCCTGCTGCGCGCCATCTTCGGTGAGAAGGCGCGCGAAGTGCGCGACACCTCGCTGAAGGTTCCGCACGGCGAGTCCGGCACGGTCATTGGCGTGCGAGTGTTCGACTCGGCCGAGGGCGACGAGCTCTCACCGGGCGTCAACCAGCTCGTACGTGTCTACGTCGCTCAGAAGCGCAAGATCTCCAACGGTGACAAGCTTGCTGGCCGTCACGGCAACAAGGGCGTCATCTCCAAGATCCTGCCCGTCGAGGACATGCCGTTCCTCGAGGACGGCACTCCCGTCGACATCGTGCTCAACCCGCTCGGTGTTCCTGGTCGAATGAACGTCGGTCAGGTGCTGGAGACCCACCTCGGTTGGGTCGCCAAGACCGGCTGGCAGATTCCGGACGACGAGAAGGACGAGTGGGCAGAGACCCTTCGCAAGATCGGTGCTGACAAGGCTGAGCCGGCGACCAACATCGCCACTCCGGTCTTCGACGGTGCGCGCGAGGACGAGATCCAGGGACTCCTGGCCTCGACCCTGCCCAACCGTGACGGCGAGCGCATGGTCAAGCGTGACGGCAAGGCGATGCTGTTCGACGGTCGTACCGGCGAGCAGTTCCCCGATCCCGTCTCGGTCGGCTACATGTACCTCCTGAAGCTGCACCACCTCGTCGACGACAAGATCCACGCACGCTCCACGGGTCCCTACTCGATGATCACCCAGCAGCCGCTCGGCGGTAAGGCCCAGTTCGGTGGCCAGCGCTTCGGTGAGATGGAAGTGTGGGCACTCGAGGCGTACGGCGCCGCATACGCACTGCAGGAGCTTCTGACGATCAAGTCGGATGACATCCTCGGCCGCGTCAAGGTGTACGAAGCGATCGTCAAGGGCGAGAACGTACCGGAGCCGGGTATCCCCGAATCCTTCAAGGTTCTCGTCAAGGAGATGCAGTCCCTGTGTCTCAACGTAGAGGTGCTTTCCAGTGACGGTTCGCCCGTCGAGATGCGCGACGCAGAAGAGGATCTCTTCCGCGCCGCCGAAGAACTCGGCATCGACCTGTCCCGCCGTGAGCCCAGCAGCGTCGAGGAAGTCTGAGCACTCGCTCAGACTCCCCGACGCCCACGAATTCAAAGAACAGTAAGGAAAGAAGACCAACGTGCTTGACGTGAACTTCTTCGATCAAATCCGGATCGGTCTTGCGACCGCCGACGACATCCGCGGATGGTCGTTCGGCGAGGTCAAGAAGCCCGAGACGATCAACTACCGCACGCTCAAGCCTGAGCGTGACGGACTCTTCTGCGAGAAGATCTTCGGCCCCACCCGGGACTGGGAGTGCTACTGCGGCAAGTACAAGCGCGTGCGCTTCAAGGGCATCATCTGTGAGCGCTGTGGCGTTGAGGTGACCCGCTCGAAGGTCCGTCGTGAGCGCATGGGCCACATTGAGCTGGCCGCACCGGTCACGCACATCTGGTACTTCAAGGGTGTTCCCAGCCGTCTGGGCTACCTCCTCGATCTGGCTCCGAAGGACCTCGAGAAGGTCATCTACTTCGCGGCCTACATGATCACCAAGGTCGACGAGGATGCTCGTCACAAGGACCTGTCGAGCCTCGAGACCAAGATCGACCTCGAGCGCAAGCAGCTCGAGAGCCGTCGTGACAACGAGGTCAACGAGCGTATGCAGAAGCTCGAAGAGGACCTCAAGGCACTCGAGGACGAAGGCGCCAAGGCTGACGCAAAGCGCAAGGTCAAGGATGCTGCCGAGCGCGAGGCCAAGCAGCGTCGCGACCGTACGCAGCGCGAGATCGATCGTCTCGACGAGGTCTGGAACCGCTTCAAGTCCCTCAAGGTCCAAGACCTCGAGGGTGACGAGCTGCTCTACCGCGAGATGACCTACCGCTTCGGCAAGTACTTCGAGGGCTACATGGGCGCCACGGCGATCCAGAAGCGTCTCCAGGACTTCGATCTCGACGCAGAGGCTGAGTCGCTGCGCGAGATCATCGCCACCGGCAAGGGCCAGAAGAAGACCCGCGCCCTCAAGCGCCTCAAGGTCGTCTCGGCGTTCCTCGGCAGCAACAACCACCCCTCGGGCATGGTTCTCGACGCTGTTCCGGTGATCCCGCCGGAGCTTCGTCCGATGGTCCAGCTCGATGGTGGACGTTTCGCCACCAGCGACCTGAACGACCTCTACCGTCGCGTGATCAACCGCAACAACCGCCTCAAGCGTCTGCTTGATCTCGGTGCTCCGGAGATCATCGTCAACAACGAGAAGCGCATGCTGCAGGAAGCTGTCGACTCGCTGTTCGACAACGGCCGTCGTGGCCGTCCGGTCACGGGACCGGGCAACCGTCCGCTGAAGTCGATCTCCGACATGCTCAAGGGCAAGCAGGGTCGCTTCCGTCAGAACCTCCTCGGCAAGCGCGTCGACTACTCCGGACGTTCGGTCATCATCGTCGGCCCGCAGCTCAAGCTGCACCAGTGTGGTCTGCCCAAGCAGATGGCACTCGAGCTGTTCAAGCCGTTCGTGATGAAGCGTCTGGTTGACCTCAACCACGCGCAGAACATCAAGAGCGCCAAGCGCATGGTCGAGCGTGCCCGTCCTGTCGTCTGGGATGTCCTCGAAGAGGTCATCACGGAGCACCCGGTGCTGCTCAACCGCGCACCCACGCTGCACCGACTGGGCATCCAGGCATTCGAGCCTCAGCTCATCGAGGGCAAGGCCATCCAGATCCACCCGCTCGTCTGCTCGGCCTTCAACGCCGACTTCGATGGTGACCAGATGGCTGTGCACCTTCCGCTGAGCGCGGAGGCACAGGCTGAAGCCCGCGTGCTGATGCTGTCGACCAACAACATCCTGAAGCCGTCTGATGGCCG
>NZ_JAKFEL010000160.1:0-9249 GCF_036675695.1 Aeromicrobium sp. | reverse complement strand
CCTGCTCGCGAACCCGGCCGCCCATGTTGATCCTGTCGTGGGGCCGGTGAAGGTCAAGGTGAAGGCCTACCTGCACCTGTACGGCGACTCACCGATTGCCCGGTTGGAGGGCCACGGCCCGGTGTCGACTGACTGGGTCCGCCACCACGTGGCCCGGCTGGGCCTGGGTGGCAACGTGCGGGTGGCACCGGTGATCGACCTGAACCACCAGGCCCCGGTCGACGCCTACGAAATCCCCTCAAGACTGAGGGAGGCCGTGCATCTGATCCATCCCGGCGACGTGTTCCCCTACGCGGCGAACACCAGCAGGCGGATGGACCTGGACCACGCCATCCCCTACTCCGAAGGCGGAGAGACCGCGGTGGGGAACCTCGGCCCGATGACCAGGACCCATCACCGGATCAAGACCCACGCGGGGTGGGAAGTACGACAACCCTTCCCCGGGATCGTGATCTGGCGAGATCCCCACGGGGCGCACTACCTGGTCGATCAGACCGGAACAAGGAGAGTCACCGGCACCCCCGGTGGCCAGTCCCTCACGCCCGCAGAACTCCACTTCAGCCAAACACTCATCAACTACCTCGCCGCCTGACGACCGCTCGTTGGTTCGTGAACGCGGGCCGCAGAACCGCGCGGTCATGCCTGCGGGCATCAGATGTCGAGCAAGGTCTCGTCGCTCCAGATGTCTTCGTGATCCGGCGCGATCAGGAACCGCGAGCCCGGCGGAAGAGTCAGGAACTTGGCGACACCAGGAGCTCGTTGGACCAGGTGGGCCGCATGCAAGGGTTGGAAGAAGTCGCCAGCCTCGTTGAACTCGCCAGTCCAGATGTACCAGCCCGAGGTCCCCGCCTCCGGAGCGTGCCGGAGCCCATGAATCGGCCAGTCCCAGTCACCATCGATCAGTGATCGGGACACGCCCAACTTGTCGCCGTATTCGTCAGACTCGGACATGCCCAACATCGTCCCTCAAGCTGACCTCAAATGCCGCGAGTGGTGCGCGGCCCTGCCGCTCGGGGCGTGAACTTGACCTGGCCTCGGCCTTGGGATGCGAGACTCGGATTGTGGCCGCTGAGTGGATCGAAGTCGGATGGGTAAGCGACGTCGCGGAGTCGGAGCGATTCGCGAAAGCCCACAGCATGTTGGACAAATGGCTGGTCGACCGCGGAGTGAGTCGTGCGAGCATTCCCGACGAGGACCTGCGCATTGACCTTGTCTATCTGGGCCCGGGCAAGGGCTGCGACTTGAGCGTCTCGATCAAGGAGTCTGCTCTGCAGACGCGAGTACAAGAGTCTGTAATGCTCGCGCACCTCAAAGACCTGGAGACTCCGCTAGGAGACACGGCTGGCCGGCGATATGACCCAGTTGACCTCGTGCGTTACGCGCTCTCATGGCCTAGCGACTACTGGCCGGGCTTGGCGTTGACGTGGCTTGAGCAAGGCCTGCCTGCGAGTCGACTAGTCAATGACCTGCAGGTCTTTGAGAACGGAACGCATCGTCCCCAGGCTCAACGGCATCGAGCACGGCGTCTGTGGAAGATGGCTGGAGGCTGACGCACTCACATGCCGCGGAGTGTGCCTACATCCAACATGGGGTCATCATGACTTCGTGGATCCTAGGCAGCGCAGCGCCGACAGGCGTCGATTTCTGAGGATCGCCGTCTTCATTCTGGTCGGCCTGGCGTTCATCTGCTTCAGCGCAGTCTTGTCCGCATTGCCCATCGAGGAGAGTCCCACGACACGCGGGTACCCAATCGAGTTCGGCTACTTCTTCGGGACAGGTTGGATCGCTGTGGCCATCTTCGACCTTCTGCGGCGGGCAGTATCTGGACCTACCAAACCGGGCAAGAGAGCGCGCTACTAGCCCATCAGTGCCGCTGGCGGGGTGAAGAACCCAACTCCTAGCGAGCGGGTTTTTCATTCTGCGCTACCGCGGTCCTGCGGCGCCATCCTCGTTATGCAACGAGATGACACCATCGCCGAACTCGGCGACAACTTGTGCTCTGGCGTCCTCAAGCGAAGAAGCCAGCACCCGAAGTCGGTGGCCCGGCTCCTCATCGATCCAAATGAATCCGATGTACTCCCGAAGTTCCATACCCACAGCGTGGTGCATCGACGAACCATCTGCATCCCAGCGCGAACGTGCTCGCTCATGCCGCGGAGCGCGCTGTCGCGCCTATGACCGTCGATCGCCTGTGACGTGGAAACGGACCGGCGGCCGACACGCTGGCCTGCCAAACTGCCGGCATGGGTACGTCTCGAACGAAAGTCGTGCATCGACTGACAAGAGCTCAAGAGCGGCAGCGACCAGTAACGATCCACCGAAAGCACCTCGACGCCGATGTCACCTCAGGCTTCGTGCTCACTGTCCTTGAAGAATGGGTCGTCATTCAGGACCTGCTCGTAGGTGCTCACCTAGATGCCGTGGTCCTCCTGCGTCTGGATCAAGTGACGAAGGTTAAGAAGCACGACAACTGTGCTTTCGTGCGTCGGGCAGTCGCGGGTCACGGAGTCAGGCCGGCAGGATTTGAGTGTCCGCAGGACGCGACAACTGGCGACCTGCTTCGCCTGGCGGACACCCGGTCCGACCTGATCTGCACTTACCTCGAGACTCGTGACAGCTACTGGCTCAACATCGGGAAGGTTCTGCGTATAGGCAACAAGCGTCTTGACCTTCACTTCATTGGCAAAGATGGTGTCTGGGTTGACTTCGCCGAATCTTGGAAACTGACCGACATCACCCGAATCGAGTTCGGCGGTCGCTACATCCAGGCGCTCGAAAAGTTTGGCGAGCCGGCGCCCGAGGTCACTAAGACTGTGAGGCGCTAGCACGCGGCCGTGCCGTGCCGTGCCGTGCCGCCCGCTTCTGCCGCACGTGATGCGGTTCTGTCATAGACAGGGGTGTGATCGGACAGACTGTCGTCATGGATCGCGACGGTCGTCAGGAACTCCACTATCGGGCGCTCGAAGGGGACATCCCAGGCATCCGAGATCGCCTGGCTGCGGGTGACAACATCGCCGCGACTGACGGGCAGGGCTTCACCGCGTTGCACTTCGCTGCTCAGCAGTCGCAGGCCGAGGCAGTCCAAACGTTGCTGGAGGCTGGGGCGCCCGTGGATCAGCAGGATCGCTTCGGAAACACGCCGCTATGGCGTGCGGTCTTCAACTCGCGAGGGCAAATCGCGACCGTGCAGGCGCTTCTCCAGTCTGGCGCTGATCCCGACGTCGTGAATGAGGCAGGACCAACGCCGCGTGACCTGGCCATCAGGATGGGCACTTCAGAGGTGGTCGCCCTGTTCGCCGAGCCGCACTGATCTGCCGCAGATGGCGCGTAGCGGTCCCGATGGCACCAGGCGGCCTGTCGCCTTTCGGAGGCTGCCGTGCTGCCGCACCTCGGCCGGTCATCGAACCGGTACTCGGTGCACAGCCCGCGCGAGCGCAGTCGAGGCACGTTTGCCGTTCAGTTCGGCCAGGTCCTCGGGCAGGTCGATGGTCCTGCCGAGTCCACGGGACAGGTCGGCGAGGATGGCGACGAAGGCGTGCCCGTCTCGGAGGGGCCGCAGCAGCGGGAGCAGCTCGATGAGGGCATCGACGACAGGGCCCGAGAGTGGGCCGAGAGCATTGCCGGCTTCAGCAATCGCCGCAGCGACCCGGCGGGCAATGGCGCCGTCGTTCTCGATCAGCTCGCGCAGCGCGCGGCCGAGCGCGGGTCCGTCCAGCTCGCCGTACGTCGCCCGTTCGACGAGGGCATCGACGACGGCGGCTCGGTCCTCGGCGTGCCGTAGGGCTGTCGCGGAAGCGAGGGCAAACGTGCTCGCGAGTCCTGTTCGACCGTGCCCGGTTCCGAGGCCGAGGATCAAGGGCGCCACCGGGTCGCAGTCGTCGTTGACGAGCCCGGCTCGGATCACGCCGAGCACGTGCGAGGCGTAGTGCTCGCGGTGGTGCGGAAGGGTCAGGGACAGCAGCTCGGTCTGCGCCCGCATGGGTTTGCGCCACACGACGCGGGATTCGATGGCGCTGCGTCTCGTTCCAGCGAGCTCTCGCCGGTCGAGCAGCGCGGCCAGGACATCGGGTTCGCTCGTCGGGCGGTCGGAGGTGTCCTCGATGACGGCGCGGGTCCGCCGGCCAGCGGGTGCTGCGGGGTCGAGCTCGCTGAGGATCCGTTCCTGCACGCCGAGGAAGCGGTTCAGCGTCCAATCCGGCTGGTGCTCGCGAATCCGACGCACGTCGCGCACGAATGCGCGACTCGCTTCTGACTCGCTGAGCGCGCCAGGCGCTTCGGCGGCGTCGTAGTCGCCGGGATCGAGCCGCATTGCGGCTGTCGCGATCTCGACGCGGAGGGTCCCGAGGCCGGTTGCGGCGGCAAATCTTGCCTGCAGGTCGGTGAGGGCGATGGTTCCGTCGGTCCTGCTCGGAGTGGCCAGCCCGGTGTACACGTTGGCCCGTGTCATCGCCCAGGCCAGGTGGATGAACCTCTGCTCGAGCACTTGCGCGTAGTTCATGACGTCGAAGCTCCTGAAGTCAGCTGAGAACACGCCGGCTCCGACGGTCGGTCTCGCTGCGTCGACCGCGGCGATGGCATCGGCGAGATGCCAGGTTTCGCTCGAGCTGTACCGGGCCCCACGGGCATGCCGTGCCCGCGCTTGAGCTATCGATCTGCGGGCCTTGGCGTCCAGATGGAACGCGAACCGGGGGGTCGCTTCGAGCAACTGCTCGACCTCGATGCCGCTCAGGTCCTGGGCGAGGCTGGCGATCAGCAGGTCGACGAAGTCTGCGGCGGCGATGATCGGGGAGAAGGCGGCGATCTGCGGCCGGAGCAACGGTTTGCCAACCATCGGAGCGACTGGCGTTTCGATGACGACACGGTCCGGAGCATGCTTCGCGACCAGCTTCGCGGCACGGGTCCGGATGACCTCATGCGGGTGATCGAGCGCAAGGGCCGCCGTCTGCGCGATCGCGCTCGGATCGCCCACCTGCGTCCTGAGAGCCTTTTCCAGGAGTGCCAGGTGCGCCGTCGCCGTACCCTTGTCCCGCATCGTCAGCGGAGCCCTGATGGCCAACAGTGCGTCGGCGTCCAGACGGTTCGCACCGAGCAGGTCCGTCAGTTGCTTGAGGGCCCAGACCACGATCGGCGCGTTGTCCGAGGACGTCATCCGCAGCAGGCCGGACAGCCTCGCGAAGCGCTCGTCCTCGCTGGGCGTGAGTCGTTTGACCAGTTGCAGAAGCGGCCGCTGGTCAACCGGTTGCCAGTCGGAGACCAGCCCCGACCACACGGTGTCGAGAATGCGGTCACGCAGATCACCTCCTGCCAACTGTTCGATCGCGTCGAGCCACGGGGTCCTCCCTTGCCAGCCGGACAGGTTTCGGGTGACGCCTTCGGTGCTCATCAGCTGAAAGATCTCGTCGTCGAGAAGCCCGGGGTCGTTGAGGAGGAACTCAACGATTCGTCGGCCAGCTTCGGCGCCGTGCTCCTGCGGCGGACCTGCCATGAGCTTGAACAGATAGAGGTCTCCGGGCTTGTTCTTGACTCCGACGCGCATCAGCGCACGAATGAGCCACCAGCCGGATCCGAACCTATCGGTGGTCGCAGCCTTGAAGAGACGTTCACGCCACTGCTGCGTCCGACGAGCCACGATGGCATCGACCAGATCGCGCCGACCCGGGTCGGAACACCAACGGACGATCTCAAGGACCTCCGTCTCGGTGCGCCCGGCGGTCAGACCGGCCAACGCCACTGCGGGGTCGGCGCGCTGGTTGAAATGCACGCGGCTGTCTTTCAGTACGTCGACCTCTGACGCACGAACGGCCGCGGCTGCGTCCGCTTCCCAGGCCAGGACCCGTTCGTCGCTCGCTCCGGCCCTGAGCAGCTCGAGGAGAGAGGTCACTGCAGTGACTTCTTCGCCAAGCGGACGGCCAGCAGGTGCTTGCACGGTCCGCGTTCGAGTCGGTACTGCGCGAACCATGGACAGGTGCAGGAGATGACGTCGCCATCGCGGACCTGGTAGACGGAGCTGCCGCTGGCGACCTCGCCGCCCTGGTCGCCCAAGGTCACGGCTCCCTTCGCCACCAGGCGGTGCGCCCCCGCTAGTCGGGGCTGCAACTTCTGCGACGGCCGGAGCGGGAGCTCGCGGTGGAAGTACTCCCCGATGCCGGCGTCGTACCCGATCAGGCCGGCAGCACCGAGCCGGTCGAGGACAGCGATCACCTGCTCGATCGCGTACCCGAGATCGGCCGCGATCGCGGTCGGGGTGGTGTTGGTGGAGAGGCTGGCCAGAACGGCGTCGCCTTCCTCTTCGTCGGTCTCGCCGGCCAGCGCGTCCAGTGCCTTGCCCTCGCCGGAGAACCCTCGACTCGGCGTCGGGCTGAGTGCCAGGGTCAGGTGGGCGTCCGCCAGGTCGAGCTGCCACTGGGACATCGCCGTGTCGCCTCCGGCGGGTCCGGAGACCCTGAGCGCCGTGGCGAAGCGCAGCAACGGCTCGAGGATCCTGAGGCGTTCGGGACCACCCAGTCGGACAACGGAGCCAGGGGTGGTCGCCGAGGTCAGTCGCAGGCCCGTGGCGGTGGGCGCGACGCCAAAGGAAGGGCCGTTCGGGGCGCTGGTCGCCGGCAACGAACGGACGAACTGGCGCGCCGCTGCCGGCGTGACGGCCAGCCGCTCTGCGACGCGCGAGCCGGACAGCTGTGCCTCTGCGAAGCCCTTGATCCAGCGGTCGGGCAAAGGAACCTTCTCCTCGACAGCGGTGCCGGCCAGACTGGTCGCGGTCACGGCTTCGCCGACATTCAGGTGCAAGGGGTCAGTTCCGCCGATGCCGGCCAGGATGCCGCGCATGCCGTCGGTGAAGTCGACGTTGGTGGTCCCGGGAAGTGCTACCGCCGTGTCCAACGAGCCTGGCCGCAGGTCGAGGCGTGCATAGACGCCGCAGCACGGCGAGAAGCTCTCGAACCGCAGGTTCTGACCGTCGCAGCTGACCACCGGGTCGGCAGCGCGGATCCGTGCAGCCACCATGCTCATGGGTGTGAAGAAGCGGGTTCGAGCGACCCGCGACACCAGCAACATCGCCTGTGCCGCCTGCTCCGGATGCTGCAGAAATCCATCGAAGAAGAACGGGTGCTCGACCGCCTGGCCCGTGACGTTCCCGCCGGGGGTCGCCATGGCGGCCTCGTACCGGTCCCCGCTGCGGACGGCCACGGAACCACGTGGCGCGCTCACGCCTTGGTCAGACAAATGCGGACTCCCTCGCTCGGCCACCAGCGTAGGTAACCGGCACTGATCACGCAGCGGAATCCACCGCCGTGGGTTTCGGCCGGTCGGCGAGCTAACGCGAGTTGAGAGGTTCCGTGACAGCTGCCCGGACGGCCTCGACGAACAATGGGTGGGCTCGGGTGACGACGAGGTCGCCGCGACGTGTCATGCGAATTCCTACGTTGTTCCTCAAGGAATTCGAGATGACGATCGCCGCACCTCCTGCAAGAAGTACGAGGCCGATCCCGACGAGGACCCCGGAGAATCTGTCACCGATCGTGACTGCCAAAGCGAGCGCACCAGCGCCGGCCAGTCCGACGAGCCACCCGAGTCGCCTGTTGCTTGACCAGCGGTCATGAACTGCGTGTGTGAAAGGCAGTGTCACTCGGTAGCGGTGGGAGGTCATGCTGCTGGCGATCAGGAAGCCGACGATGGAGAAGAGCAGCAGGAGAGTGACCCACGCTGGTGTGGTGCTGCCTCGCAGTGTCACGCGCTGCCTCGTGGTGCCACCGGTCTTCACGCAGATGTCGAGGTCGACGAGAACGGTGCTTCCTGCCCGTCCGAGGATCACGTCAGCCACGCCTGAAGGCTAGCGCCGACGGCGCGATCAGTATCGAGAACAGCGCACATGTGCCGCTGTCGGTGAGGACTACTCCCCGGTGGCTCCGTCGATGGACTCGCGAAGCAGGTCGGCATGGCCGTTGTGGCGGGCGTACTCCTCGATCAGGTGACACACGATCCAACGCAGCGAGATCCGATTCCCGTCTTCCTCCTCGGCGGACAGGGCGGCCAATCCATCAGGACCGGCCAGCGCGTCTGCGATGACCCGATCAGAGACCGCGATCGACTCGTCGAACCAGGCGAACAACTGGTCGGGTGCGGCACCGGCAGCAGAGGTGAACGACCAGTTCCGATCATCCTCGTCCAGGTCGTCGAACCAGGAGGGCTTCGCGACGCCACCGGCGAAGAACTGGTTGAGCCATCCCGACTCGATCACCGTCAGATGCTTCAGGAGGCCGCCGAGGGTCATCGTCGTCGGCGCCAGGGAGGTCGAGAGCTGGGTGGGGGTCAAGCCCGCGCACTTCCACCGCAGCGTGTCCCGCTGATAGTTCAGGAAGCCCAGCAGCGTCGCTGCTTCGTCGGATTCAAAGGGCGGGTCGGTGCGGTCCTCGGCGCGGAAGGTCGTCACCCGCCCGAGGGTACCGACCGTGCGCCTTGGGCCCGACTAGATCGCGAGCAACGCGTCCAGCGCCTTGCAGCAGTGGGCGACGTCCACCTCGAGCGCCACCCGGTCCGAAGGATCCGAGCCGGTCCAGAGCAGGGCCCGGTCTTCGACGTACGCCGTCCAGGCGTGCACCACGGGAGCCACACCGTCGTCCAGTCCCAATGCCGCGATCAACCGTCGCGCGACGGTCATCCGGTGGGATTCCAGCCGGTTGCCGCCGACGGCGATGGTGCCGTTGCCGAAGACGAGGGCGACGTAGAACTCCCGGCGCCGCTCGATCTGCGCGTAGACGCGGGACACGAACTGCTCGCACGCGAGTTCGGGGGAGACGCCCTCGTCGGGCGCGGTGTTGCGCATGACCCGGCGGAGTGCGGCGCCGATGACGGCGTCGTAGTAGTCGGTCTTGGTGGGGAAGTAGTGGAAGAGCAGGCCGCGGGAGATGCCGGCCTCGGCGGCCACGGCGTCGATGGAGAGGTCCTGGATCGGCTTCTCGACGAGCATGCTCAGGCCGATGCCGAGCAGCTGGCGGCGCCGATCCTCGGGGGACAGGCGACGTCGGGTGTGATCTGCATCCACGCTATTGAGCATTGCTCAACAGTGTGACAAGGTCAAGCCATGGACTTCTCACCCAGCCCCCGCGCCCAGGAGCTCACCGAGCTGGCGCGTGAGTTCCTCGCGACCGAGGTCGAGCCCGTCGAAGCGGCGTACCACCACGAGATCGCGGAGATCCGCAACCGTGGCGGCGACTCGTGGGCACCGCTCCCGATCATCAAGGAGCTCCAGGC
>NZ_JAKFEL010000218.1:0-46146 GCF_036675695.1 Aeromicrobium sp. | reverse complement strand
GGCTCTGCTCGACCGATTGCCCGATCAGGAGATCGACAGCCACCTCCTGGTCGATGAGGGTGAGCAGGTCATCGACCTCGTCTATCACCACGACATCGTGTTCTGGCGTCCGATCGCCGAGGCCATCGGCACCGCGGCGCTGTGGACACTGGCACTCGTCGGACCCATCCAGCTCGGCTGGCTGTTCCTGATCGGCGGATTCGCCCTCGCGGTGCATGCGCTCTACCTGACGCTTCGTGAGCGTCGCGACGTGTTCGTCGTGACCAACATGAGGGTGTTTCGCGCCAGCGGTGTCTTCACCGTCAAGATCGCGACGATGCCGATCACCCGCATCCTCGACATCACGGTCGAGAAGCCACTTCTCGGCAGGATGCTTGGTTATGGCCACTTCACCTTCGAGTCGGCGGCTCAGGCGCAGGGTCTTCGCAATATCCGCTACATCGGCGATCCCGACGAGCGCGATCTCACGATCCAGCGCGTGGTCCAGCGATCCGGCCTGCGCGGTCGCACGATCGAGCAGCAGCTGCTCGAAGGTCGTTGACGCACCGCACCGTTTGACGAGTTCGGACCACCGTGATCCTGACTTGTGCCACGATGCGAGCGTGGAACTCGACGACGTTCTCTGGATGCTCACGGCGCTGGCGGCCGTTGTCATCCTCCTGACGCGGATGCGGCTGTCTGCGACCACGCGGCAGTCTGGGCACGCGCAGGTCCCCGGGACGATCCTCAACATGCATGCCGTGGTTGGCGTCACGGCCCTCACGGTGTGGATCTACTACCTCACCTCGCCGAGCGACACTCTTGGACTCGTTTCTGTGGCCCTGTGGTGGTTGGAGGTCATCGTAGGGATCCTGATCCTGCTGCGCTGGCTGCCGGGCGCGGGTCGGCACGCTGCGCCGTCGGTCGACGACAGCTGGGCGCAGGGTCCGTCGTTGTCGATCCTGGGACATGTCGGGATGCTGTTGGGCGTCGCCTTCATCACGTACTGCGTGCTCGCCGGAAAGATCACCTGATCCGCCTGACACCCGCGGCCAACCGCCGACTTCCTACACTGGGCGCATGAACTTCTCGCGTCCCGGCGCCATCGACCTGTCTGCGCTCAAGCAGCCTCCTGCGCGTCCGGCAGCACCAGGTGGCGGCTCGTACGTCGTCGACATCACTGAGCAGAACTTCCAGTCCGCCGCGCTCGAGGCGTCGTTGCAGTACGTCGTCGTGCTCAGTCTGTGGTCGCCGCGTTCGCCGCAGAGCACGGACTTCAACGAGATCCTGGCGAGAGTCACCAACCAGTTCGACGGCCAGATCATGCTGGCGCAGGTCGACGTCGACACCAATGCGGCGATCGCGCAGGCCCTGGACGCCAAGGGCGTGCCGATGGTCGTTGGTCTCGTCAAGGGACAGCCCGTGCCCTTGTTCCAGGGAACACTCGATGAGGCTGAAGTGCTCCGCTACTTCTCCGAGCTGATCAAGGTGGCGGCCGAGAACGGGCTGACGGGCCGGGCGCAGCCCGCCGGCGCTCCCGGTGAGGAAGCTGAAGTGGAAGCTCCTGCCGACCCGCGATTTGCTGCCGCCGACGAGGCATTTGGTTCAGGCGACTTCGCGACGGCTGTTGCCGAGTACGAAAAGCTTCTCGCTCAATATCCTGCTGACGCCGAGATCGGTGAGCGCCTGGCGGGGGTCAAGCTGCTCGCGCGTACGACCGACATCGACCTTCAGGCCGCGCGCAAGGCTGCCGCAGATGCTCCCGACGATCTCGAAGCGCAGATGCTGGTCGCAGACCTGGATGTCAGTGGAGGGCACGTGGACGATGCCTTCGACCGCCTGATCCAGCTGATCAAGCGCACATCCGATGACGACCGAGAGAACGTACGCACTCGGCTGGTCGAGCTGTTCACCGTTGTCGGTGTGGCCGACCCGCGAGTGGCTGCGGCGCGCAGGGCGCTCGCGTCGGCATTGTTCTGACCGACGGGGTCTTTCCCGATAAGGTCTAACGCGGCGTCCACACGGAGCCGCAGGGGAGCGTGTCGATGCGTACGAGGATGAGCTGGGTGCTCACCGGCCTTGGCGCGCTCTCGGCCATCGCCGGACTCGCTCTGATCCTCATTCTCGGACCTGACGGTCGATTCTCGACCGGACCGCATGCGGTCGAGACGGACGGCATCGCTGTGGTGACGGCCCCCAAGGTGATCTCCTGGGCCGACCTGCAGGTCGACGTGCTCGCCGAGGTTCCGGCTCAAAAACCCGTGTTCGTCGGCATAGGCAACAGTGTCGATGTCGAGAACTATGTCGGTGAGACGGCACGCCTTGAGGTCACTGGCTTCCACACGCCGTGGAAACCCAAGACACGTCAGCTCGAGGGCAGACCCGGACTGCCAGGTGCGCCTACCGCGCTCGACTGGTGGCGTGCAGCGTCTGCGGGCCGTGGCGGAGCCACCATCTCGACCAACCTTCCCGACGAGACGGTTTCCCTCGCGATCCTGTCAGTCGGTGACAGCAACCTCTCAGGACTCAAAGTCAGCATCGCGTACGGATTGAAGGGCGGGTTCTTCAAGGGGCTCGGCCTGCTGATGCTCGGTGCCGGCGCGATCCTGCTCAGTCGCTTGATGCGGCGAGGTGAGGACATCTGGGCGGGCGACGACGATGGCGCGGAAGACGTTGTGTACGTCTTCATCGATGACGACGGTGTCGAGCACGAGATCTCAGCCGAGGAGGCCGAGGACTACGAGGTGGTCGAGGTCGAAGAAGTCGTGGTCGACGAGGCCCATGAAGTCGCCGCCGAAGAGCCGGAACCTGACGATGAACCGGAACCTGACGATGAACCGGAACCCGCCGCCCCGCCGGGACCGAAGCCCGCGTCCAGGTTTGCTTCGAGACTCAACGCGTTGAAAGCCTCTGTCGGGTCCACCTTCGAGCGTAAGCCGAAGCTGGGGTCTGACGCGCCCGCATCGGACGACGAGGAGCTCGTCTACATCTTCGTCGACGAGCACGGCATCGAGCACGAGATCTCAGCCGACGAGGCCGAGAATTACGAGTTCATTGACGAGGTCGTTGTCGAAGTTGACGACAAGCAGGACGAACCGCCTGCGCGTGCTCCGGAGGAGCGAGTCATGTACGTCTTCGTCGACGAGAGCGGAGTGGAGCACGAAGTCAGCGAAGATGAGCTTGCAGACTTCGAAGTCATTGACGAAGAGGAGGACAAGCCGTGAGGCGTCTAGTGGTCGCCGCGTGCTGCCTCCTCGTCTTGTCGGCGTGCAGCCGCCCCCACGAGCGCTCCGACCTGTCGGTGGGCAAGGACGCTGCGCGCACATCTGAGGTCAACCGGGTGTTCGAGCGCTACCGCTTGGTGCGCAACGCAGCCATCAAGCTGCTCGACCCGAGGCCGCTGTCGACAGTCGAGAGTGATGCTGTGTTCGACATCGATTCGGGCTCGTTCGAGGTGTCTCAGCGCCTTGCGCAGAAGCAGAAGCAGGACACCTCGGCAATCGATGTCACCAAGGTCGTCACTCCGCATTTCTCGAAATATCCGCTGTGGTTCCTTGCCGTGGTCCGCGATCAGGCGAAGGGTGTCAATCGCATCCAGATCTTCGAGCGCGCGCAGGCAGCCGATCCGTGGTTGCTGGTTGCGAGTCCTGAGACAGTCGCCGAGATCAACCTGCCCGAGCTTCGCTCGACCGGGTCCAAGGTGATGCCGGTCAGCCCAGGCAACGGGAAGGGAATGGCGATGTCGGCCCAGGCCGCGGCAACGGCATACGCCACGACTCTGGGCAACGCGAATGCGCCCGAGGCTGACACTGTCGTGAATGACTCGTTCATCCGGCAGATGCGTGCCGCGGCCGCAGCAAGTACGGGCCTGACGGGAGTCAAGTTTGCGCAGAGATGGACCGCCGAGGATGTCCGCTTCGTGCTTCGTACGGCCGACGGCGGCGCACTCGCATTCGTCACGTTGCTTCGATACGACACCTACAAGGTCAAGTCAGGTCTGACCGTGAGCTGGCCCGAAGGAACGCCGCAGCAGGCCTTCCTGTCGACGGGAATCTCCGGGTCCGGCACCCTGCAGTACAAGCACCAGGTGCTGCTCCATCTGCCGGGTGGCAACGGCAAGCCCAGGGCGATCGGTCAGTACGGCGGTGTCGTGGGCGCCGTCAACCAGTAGCTCAGAGTGCGCGCCCGATCGCGTAGCCGAGCGCTGCCGCGGCGACGCACGCGATGAGCATCCCAACTGCGTTTGCCAACGCAGCGCCGTAGCGTCGATCGATCGCAAGGTGCACCGATTCGACGCTGGCTGTGCTGAATGTCGTGTAGCCGCCGAGGAATCCGATGCCTGCGATGGTGTGCCACGAATCGGACGATCCGGCTCCGACAATCAGACCAAGCAGCAGTGACCCCGAGATGTTTATGAGGTGAGTCGACCACGGCAGCGAAGCGGGTACACGCGGGCGCATCCATGCGTCGAGCGAGTAGCGGCTGCCGGCGCCCAGACCACCGGCGAGTGCCATGAGCAGCGTCGTCATCGCACGACCGCCCTGGCTGCAGCTATCCCTGCACTGGCGGAGACGAGCCCGGCGATGACAGTCCCGGCGGCATAGGCCAGACCCAGCGCCACGTGGTCGCCGCGAAGCAAGGTGTCCGTGTCGACGGCGAGCGCACTGTATGTCGTATAGCCACCCAAGAAGCCGGTGCCGAGCAGCAGCCGCAGTCGGTTTGCTGGAGCACTGTGATCGCGTACGAGCAGCACGGCCAGGAGCGCGCCGAGCGCGAACGAACCGGTCACGTTGACCAGGAACGTAGCCAGTGGGAAGAGTCGATCGGCGTCGAACGCCTCGGTGATTCCATGACGGGCCAGGGTCCCCGCGGCGCCACCGATGGCGACAAGTGCGAACGACCTCACCCCTCCATTAGACCGTGTAGCAGGCTGAGAGCGATCGCCGCCATGACGATCGCGATCAGGGCGTCCAGAACTCGCCACGCTGCAGGGCGGGAGAACAAGGGTCGCAGCAGCCGCGCTCCGAAGCCGAGAGACGAGAACCAAACGATCGAACCGGCCGCCGCTCCCAGTCCGAACCACCAGCGCGCGTCGCCGTGTGTGCCGGCGACGGAACCGAGCAACAGGATCGTGTCGAGGTAGACGTGCGGGTTGAGCCAGGTCAGCGCCACGGCGGTCGTGACGGTTGGCCAGAGCGGGGTCGGGGCACCCGAGGTCTCGGCGTCGAGCTCGCCGGGGTGAAGGGACCGTCTGGCGGCGATCACGGCGTACGCGAGGAGGAACGCGGCACCGCCGATCCGCATGGCATCGAGCAGCCATGGAGCGAGTTCGATCAGGCGGCCGATGCCAGCAATACCGAGGGCGATCAGGACGACGTCGGAGATGGCGCAGATCATCACGACGGTGAGCACGTGCTCGCCGCGCAGGCCTTGGCGCAGCACGAAGGCGTTCTGCGCGCCGATAGCGATGATGAGGGACAGGCCGAAGCCGCCCCCGGCGAGGGCAGCAACGAGCGCAGCATGATCCATGTTGTCAATCCAACCGGTGTCGTTGTCTGAAGACCAGTTCAGGTTATTGATGATGCATTAGCATCGTTGATGTGGCTGATGTAGATCTCGCGCAGCTTCGTGCCCTCGCGGCTGTCGTAGACGAGGGATCGTTCGACGCTGCGGCGTCGGCACTCCACCTCACACCTTCCGCGGTCAGCCAGCGGATCAAGGCGTTGGAGCAGTCCGCCGGCCGCGTACTCGTACGCCGGACCAAACCCACCGAGGCGACGGAGGCCGGCCACGCCTACCTGCGACTTGCGCGCCAGGTCGAGGCGCTCGTGCAGGACGTACGCGCCGAGGTTGATACGGATGAGCAGCGTCCGCCCACAATCCCGCTAGCGATCAATGGTGACTCTCTGGCGACCTGGGTGCTGCCGGCGCTGGCCGGACTGTCAGGGACGACGTGCTTCGACATCCGCCGCGAAGACGAGGGTCGTACGGCCGATCTGCTGCGCTCGGGGACCGTGATGGCGGCGATCACCTCGGATGCCTCTCCGGTTCAGGGCTGCCGATCGACACGCCTCGGCACGATGCGCTATCGCCCGATGGCCAGCCCAGCATTCGTCGCCGAGTGGTTCGCCGACGGCGTGGACCCCATGAGTCTGGCGCGGGCCCCGGTAGTGGTGTTCGATCGCAACGACGATCTGCAGGATGCCTACCTGCGCCAACGCAGCCGGCGCCGACTCAACCCGCCACGTCAACACGTACCGGCGTCGTCGCAGTTCGCCGAGGCGATCGTTCTCGGCCTCGGATGGGGAATGCTGCCCAAGGAGCAGTCAGAAAAGGCGGAACGAGCCGGATTGCTGGTGGAGATCGATCCTGGGCGTCACATTGACGTCACGCTCTATTGGCAGCAGTGGACCCTGCAGACTCCCGCCCTTGAGGCGACTGCCCAGGCGATCCGCGTAGCTGCCGCCGATCACTTGACGTGAGTCGTGGGTGTGCCCCCGGCAGGAATCGAACCTGCGACCTAGAGATTAGAAGGCTCTTGCTCTATCCAACTGAGCTACGGGGGCGTCGGGCGGGATGCCCGGGACAAGCCTATCCGCGAGAGATCGATCGCTGACGGACCCCGCGTATGCCCTACGATTCGCAGGTGACAATCGCGACCGATGCCGCCGTCGCTGGTGCAGTCCGTCGCGAGCCGTTCAGACAGCGTGGGCGTACGGCACTGCTGGTGATCTTCATCATTCTCGGCGCCGTAGGC
Organism: Aeromicrobium sp.; assembly: GCF_036675695.1. GTDB lineage: Bacteria > Actinomycetota > Actinomycetes > Propionibacteriales > Nocardioidaceae > Aeromicrobium. Next base: position 39,410 of record NZ_JAKFEL010000218.1, on the reverse strand, counting down.
ATCGTCGGTGGAGTCGTGCTCGCGATTGTCGGCGCAGGCGATGTGGCTGGGGCGGGAATGTCGTTCCTGTTCGCGCTCATCCCGCTGCCGTTGCTGTGGGTGTCCTTCTGGTGGCTTGATCGGTACGAGCCTGAGCCACGCCGCTACAAGTTCGCCGCCTTCGTGTGGGGGGGCGTCGTGGCAGTCGCGATCGCCCTGGCACTGCAGATCTGGATCCAGAGTGCATACGACGTCAGCGACGAGACGATGGCCTCGGTCGTCGCGCCGCTCACCGAAGAGCCGGCCAAGTGCCTGTTTTTGCTTCTAACCTTCATCCGTGCACGCCGCGTCATCGACGGATTCCTCGACGGGTTGATCCTCGCGGGTCTCGTCGGCATCGGCTTCGCCTTCGTCGAGAACATCGGTTACTACGCCGCGAGTTATCTCGGCTCGGAGGACATCAAGATCGATGGGCCAGCCGGCGTGACGACGACGTTCATCGTGCGCGGCGTGTTCAGCCCGTTCGCACATCCGCTCTTCACGTCTGCGTTCGGCATTGCGATCGGTCTCGCCGTCACCCGAAAGTCAAAGTTCGCCAAGGTCGGGCTCGTCCTGCTGGGTCTCGCGCTGAGCATCGGTCTGCACGCCATGTGGAACGCCTCGTTGAGCTTCGGCGGTGGCGCCGGCTTCCTCCTCGTCTACCTGGCTCTCGCCGTCGTGCTCCTGATCGTCGCCGCCATCGCGATCGTCGCCCGGTCGAAGCAGATCCGCGTTCTGGAGCGCTCGCTGTCATACGTCGCGCAGCGCGGCTGGATCCACCCGGCTGAGATCCCGTACCTGTCGCGGTTCACCTATCGCAAGGCAGCGCGTCGATTCGCCCAGGAGCACCACGGCAAGGAAGCGCGCAAGGTCGTGAAGCGTTATCAGCAGCTCGCGACCGAGATGGCGTTCCTGCACGACGCCATGATGAGTGGCCGGTCGAAGCCGAATGGCGTCGAGCGGACCTATGCGCTGCTGGATCAGATGTACGCATTGCGTCCTGACCTGCGATTTCCCCCAGCGCTTCAAAACACCGTTCGTCACTTCTGACCCGGGGTTCACATGCGGCCGTGGCGGCGGTGTACCCCCACGTCCACTAATCTGTCTTCATAACCCCGTAGGTGACTGCGCCAGTCGATGAGAGGAGCTCCCGTGCCCGGCGAACATGCTTCGGCCGAGCTTCTCGGTGCCCTGAGCGGGCTGCTCGGCAACGTCAACGGAGCGCCCCTCGCGCTCGACGTCCCTGGGGTCGTCGACGCCCGACGCGTTCGCGCAGACATCGCCACTCAGCTCTCTGACTACGTCATCCCACGCCTGGTCCAGCTCGACGGCCCATTGCTTACGGTGGTCGGCGGCTCGACGGGTGCTGGCAAGTCGACTTTGGTCAACTCGCTGTTGGGGGAGCGGATCACCGAGTCGGGTGTTCTGCGACCGACGACACGCTCGCCGGTGCTGATCCACCACCCAGATGACGCGAAGTGGTTCGCCCCGGACCGCATCCTGCCCGAGCTGCCGCGCACGACTGTGCCGAGCAACGACACGTACGCGCTGCGGCTCGCGACCTCGACCAAGATCCCACGAGGCCTCGCCCTCCTCGATGCGCCAGACGTCGACTCGATCGACAAGGGCAATCGGGAGCTTGCCGCCCAGCTTCTCGCGGCCGCCGACCTGTGGCTGTTTGTGACGTCCGCAGCGCGCTACGCAGACCAGGTGCCGTGGGACTACCTCCGGCTCGCGGCGGAGCGCAGCACCTCGGTTGCCGTCGTGCTCGACCGTACGAGCAGCGATGCCGTCACCGAGGTCCGCGGACACCTCGCGCGCATGATGACGTCGCGCGGTCTGTCCGACTCGCCATTGTTCACGGTGCCGGAGTCCAGTGTCGACGCCGAGGGACTGCTCCCGGCGGAGTCGGTGGCGCCGATTGTCGGCTGGCTGCACGATCTCGCCGGCAACAGCGACGCCCGCGGCAAGGTCATCTCGCACACCCTCGACGGCTCGATCCGCCACATTGTGCTGCGCTCGCACGATGTCGCGGACGCCATGGACGCCCAGATCGAGATCTCCGAGCTCCTCTACGCAGATGTGGATGCGATCTACCGAGAGGCGCTCGACTCCTTCACGACGCAGAGCACCGACGGCACCCTGCTGCGAGGTGAAGTGCAGGTTCGCTGGCAGGAGTTCGTCGGTACCGGTGATCTGCTCCGTTCAGTCGAGGAGAAGGTCGGTCGCATCCGTGACCGCTTTGTCGACGGCGTGACGGGCAAGCGCACGCGGTCGAGTGACATCGTTGCCGCGATCGAGACGGGCGTGTTCAACCTGATTGTCGAGCAGGCCGAGAAGGCTGCCGCAGCCTGTGCGCAAGCGTGGGCCGAGGTGCCAGCCGGCAAGACTCTGCTCGCCGGATCCCGTGACCTTGATCGAGCTTCCAGCGACTTCCGCGTCAAGGCCGAACGTGCAGTACGCGACTGGCGTCAGGCCGTGCTTGAGCTGGTACGCACTGATGGCGGCGACAAGCGCATGACCGCGAAGTTCCTTGCCTTCGGCGTCAATGGCATCGGTGTCGCGCTCATGGTCGTGATGTTCGCCGACGCCGTCAAGGACAAAGATGGCACCGTCGCTCTGGGTCACAAGCTGCTTTCGGCGATCTTCGGTGACGACGCGGTCAAGGCGCTGGTCACCAAGGCGCACGCCGACCTCGACACTCGTGTTGCGGCCCTGTTCGAGGGCGAGATGCAGCGTTTCGTGGAACTAGTCGGTCGTCCCGACGATCTCAAGGCGCGGCAGGCAGACCTCCGCGAATCTGCCCGGCTTTCTGAAGGCGCCCGTCACGCTGACTTCCTTCGCGGGGAGCACCCCGCATGAGCGTCAGCCTTGATGGCGCAGCGTTTCCCACGTTCGCCGGCGAACCCAATGACGTCGCCAAGCGCCTGGATGGCCTGACCCAGGCTGTCGCGGCGAGCCGAGGACGTATCGACGAAGAGATCCTTGCGCCCGCCGAGATGCTGGCCGGACGCGCGAGTGAGCGTCTGCGACTGTCGGGCGACCACACGATCGTTGCCCTCGCCGGAGCCACCGGCTCGGGCAAGTCGTCGCTGTTCAATGCGCTGACCGACCTCGAGCTGGCCGGTGTCGGCGTACGACGGCCGACGACGTCGTGGGCTCTGGCCTGCGCATGGGGACCCGACGGCGCCCAGGGCCTGCTCGAGTGGATGGGCATCCCGCCGCGCCACCAGGTGTCCCGACTCAGCATGCTCGACACCTCCTCGGAGGACACCAAACTCGACGGCCTGATCCTGCTCGACCTGCCCGATCACGACTCGACTGAGGTTTCGCACCATCTCGAGATGGATCGGCTCGTCAAGTACGCCGACCTGCTCGTATGGGTACTTGACCCGCAGAAGTACGCCGACGCAGCTCTCCACGACCGCTACATCCGTCCCATGGCTTCCTACAGTGATGTGACGCTTGTCGTGCTCAACCAGATCGATCGCATTCCCTACGAGCAGCGTGCGCGCACGCTCGAAGACGTCAAGCGCATCCTGGCAGCCGAGGGCTTGCCGAACGTCGAGGTCATCGGCGTCTCAGCGACCCGGGGCGATGGCATCGACGACATGAAGCGCGTACTGGCGACTCGGATTCGCGCCAAGGCCTCGGCCAAGGGGCGACTTGGCTCAGACATCACGGCGGCTGCGAAGGTCATGGCCCAGGTCGGGGGAACCGGTCAGGTGCCGGGAATCAGCTCCGTTGATCGCCAGACTCTCGACGACGCGCTGGTGGCCTGCGCAGGAGTACCCCAGGTTGTTGAAGCGATTGCCGCTTCGACCCGGCGTCAGGCGATCCTGCGTACGGGTTGGCCCGTCGCCCGTTGGCTCGGCAAGCTCCGCCGTGACCCACTCAAGGACCTTGAGCTGAGCTCAGACATGTCGATGGCGGCTCTTGCCAAGGCGTCGCTCCCGGAGGCCAGCCCGGTGCAGCGCGCCAACGCCGAGCTCGCCATCCGCGATCTGGCTGAGAAGGCGTCTGTCGGCCTCGAGCACCCGTGGCGGGATGCCGTACGCAATGCAGCCAGTCCGAAGGGTCGTTCGATCGTCGAGGACCTGGATGCGGCGATCGAGGCAACTCACGTACGGGCTCGTACGGCACTGTGGTGGCGAGGTGTGCATGTCATCCAGTGGCTGGCATTCCTCGCACTTGTGGCGGGACTCGGCTGGCTTGCAACTGAGGCGATCGTCGACAACTACTTCCCTGACACGAAGCTGCCCGACATCAATGACATCGCCGGCTATCCGGCTGGGGCAGTGGTCGCGGCTGCCGCAGCCGCTCTCGGCATGGTCCTTGGTCTGGCGTCGCGCGTCCTTGCAAGGTTGAGCGGACGCCGTCGAGCCAAGCGCGCCAATCGCGAGCTGCGGGCCGCAATCGACGAGGTGACCGCCTCCCAGATTCTCGGTCCCGTGCAGGCCGAGCTCGACGCGTACGGCGCCTACCGAGCTGGCATCACCACAGCCCTCGGCTGACCCGTCGCCAGCGGCTTGACCGCTGGGCTCGGGCCATGAGCCGCTCGTTAGACTTGGGCCCTATGGCTGACTACGTCTTCACACTCCGCAATGTTCGCAAGAAGCTCGGCGAAAAGGTGGTGCTTGACGACGTCACGCTGTCCTTCCTGCACGGAGCCAAGATCGGCGTCGTGGGCCCCAACGGCACCGGCAAGTCCACGCTCTTCAAGATCATGGCTGGGCTGGAGCAGCCAAACAACGGTGATGCAATCAAGGACCCTGACGCATCCGTCGGCATCCTGCTTCAGGAGCCGCCGCTCACTGAGGGCAAGACCGTTCTGGAGAACGTCGAAGAGGCTGTGGGCGAGATCAAGGGCAAGATCGATCGGTTCAACAAGATCAGCGAAGAGCTCGCCGATCCGGACGCCGACTACGACACGCTCCTCCCTGAGATGGGTGAGCTGCAGACCGATCTCGACCACGCCAACGCGTGGGATCTCGACTCCCGCCTCGCCCAGGCCATGGACGCACTGCGCTGCCCGCCTGCCGACGAGCTGGTCGACCACCTCTCGGGTGGTGAGCGCCGCCGCGTCGCACTCTGCAAGCTGTTGCTTGAGCAGCCCGATCTGCTCCTGCTCGACGAGCCCACCAACCACTTGGATGCCGAGAGCGTGTTGTGGCTCGAGCAGCACCTCGCGACCTACCCCGGTGCCGTCCTGGCGATCACCCACGACCGCTACTTCCTCGACAATGTCGCCGAGTGGATCCTTGAGCTCGACCGTGGCAAGACCCACCCGTACGAGGGCAACTACTCGACCTACCTCGAGACCAAGCAGGCCCGCCTCGTCGTCGAAGGCAAGAAGGACGCCAAGCGCGCCAAGATCCTCGCCAAGGAGCTTGAGTGGGTTCGCTCCAACGCCAAGGCCCGCCAGGTCAAGAACCAGGCTCGACTCGGCCGGTACGAAGAGCTCGCTGCCGAGGCCGAGCGCAGTCGCAAGCTCGACTTCGAGGAGATCAACATCCCGGCCGGTCCGCGACTCGGAGATGTCGTCCTCAACGCCAAGGACCTGCACAAGAGTTTCGGCGACCGTGAGCTGTTCAACGGTCTGACCTTCGATCTCCCGCGCGCCGGCATCGTCGGTGTCGTTGGACCCAACGGTGTCGGCAAGTCGACGCTGTTCCGGATGATCGTGGGCGAGGAGAAGCCTGACAGCGGCAGCCTCGATGTCGGCCAGACGGTCAAGATCTCGTACGTCGACCAGGGTCGTGGCGGAATCGACGACAAGCTCAACGTCTGGCAGCTCGTCTCCGGTGAGCTCGACTTCATCAAGGTCGCCAACTTCGAGGTCCCGAGCCGCGCCTACGTCGCGTCGTTCGGCTTCAAGGGTCCGGACCAGCAGAAGCTGGTCAAGGTCCTCTCGGGTGGTGAGCGCAACCGCCTCAACCTGGCGCTGACGCTGAAGATGGGTGGCAACCTGTTGCTGCTCGATGAGCCGACCAACGACCTTGACGTGGAGACGCTGCAGTCGCTCGAAGATGCGCTGCTCGACTTCCCGGGCTGTGCCGTCGTGGTCTCGCACGACCGGTGGTTCCTTGACCGCGTGGCGACGCACATCCTCGCGTGGGAAGGTGATGCCGACAACCCGGCCAACTGGTTCTGGTTCGAGGGCAACTTCGCCGACTACGAGGTCAACAAGGTCGAGCGTCTGGGCGAGGAAGCGGCACGCCCGCACAGCGTGACGTACCGCAAACTCACCCGCGACTGACTAGCTCGAGCTGTCTGACGACGTGTCTGCCGGGGGCGGACCGTCGAACGGGCGGCCAGCGTCGCCCTTGGCACGTTCCGGGCGGACGTTGTTGATGCGGTCGGTGATGTGCTCAGTCAGGTTCTTCTTGCGCTCGGTGGCTTGAGCCTCGGTGAGCCTTCCGGCTTTGACGTCGGCGTCGATGCGCTCTTCAGCCTCGGCGACGAGAGCCTTGACCAGCGTGTCGGTGCTGACACCTTCAGCCTTGGCGACGTCAGCCAGGCTCGTCTTGCCGTCCTTGAGCTTGGTGCGCAACTCGGCTTCGGTGAGACCCAGGGCCTTCGCGGCTGCGGCGAGGTGCGGACCGCCAGGTCCACCGCGTCCAGGTCCGCCCTTGGGCAGCTTCTCGTTGAGGGTCTCGGCGACCTTGTCTGCCTGATCCTGGGTCAACGTGCCGTCCTTGACGAGGCCGCTCAGGGAACTCTTGATGGAAGCGAGTCGGCTCTTGACGGGGTTGTCCGAGTCGGCGGCCGAGGCGGGCGTGAGCGCTACAGCGCCACCGCCTACCGCGAGGGTGCTGGCGAGAATGATGCTCGCAGTGCGTTTGTGCATGACGTGCTCCTTGAATTGTTGGTGCAATTCATGGTGCGTACGTCAGATGGCAGAACCATGAGGTCAACCTGTGAGTTGCCTGTCAGTCAGCACGGTTCGGTCAGCACTGTCCGCCGAGCTGAGTGATCACGCGCTGCATGATCTGACCGAGCACGGCGAACTCTTCAGGGGAGGCGTTGTCGACAAGATAGGAGTGCACACCGCGTACGTGGGTGTGCGCCGCCTCCTCGAGCCGGGCAAAGCCCTTGTCGGTCATGACGGCGGAGACGCCGCGGCCGTCCTCGGAGCACTGGCCCCGGAAGACGAGTCCTTCTCGCTCAAGGCGGGCGATCGTATGAGTCACGCGACTGCGTGAGTGGGAGACCGCAGCAGCGAGCTCGGCCATACGAATTGAACGGTCGGGCGCCTCGGACAGTCGTACGAGGATCTCGTACTCGGGCATCGACAGGCCGTGAGCCGTGCGGAGGTCGCGATCGAGGCGATCGTTCAGGACGATCGTTCCGCCGAGGAACGATCGCCAGATCTGCTGCTCTGCGGCGGTGAGCCACGGAGTTTCGGTTGCGGTCTCCATGTGATCCATCATACAAGCCTGCCCACTTGATTGAAGGTTGTACTATCTGTAGGGTCATGTTTGTTGAACAATCAACTACTGTACCCGGAGGCATCAACATGAGCACCACCACAGACATCAACGTCAGCACTGGCACCTGGACGATCGACCCGACTCACACCGAGATCGGCTTCACCGTTCGCCACATCATCAGCAAGGTCCGCGGCAAGTTCGAGACCTTCGAGGGCACGCTTGTCACGGCCGAGGACATCACCGCCTCGTCGGTGAACGTCTCCTTCGACCTGTCGTCGATCAACACCGGTACGGCCCAGCGCGACGAGCACCTGCGTTCGGGTGACTTCTTCGACGCCGACAACCAGGACCAGGCGACGTTCGTGTCGACAGGTGTCGTCGCCAAGAGCGGCACTGAGTTCGTCGTCACTGGCGATCTGACCATCAAGGGCGTCTCCAAGTCGGTCGAGCTGGCCGTTGACTTCCTCGGTGAGGGCTCGGACCCGTGGGGCGGAACGCGCGTGGGCGTCGAGGCGACCACCGAGATCAGCCGCAAGGAGTTCGGTATCGACTTCAACATCCCGCTTGAGGGCGACAAGGTCGTCATCGGCGACAAGATCTCGATCCACATCGTGGCCGAGGCTGTCCTGCAGGCTGACGCAGCCTAACGAAGCCTGGTCATCCTGACCGCCAGATCGGCGTGCAGGCTGGCCAGCTCGTGGCCGGAGCGAGAACCTCCGGGCTCGAACCAGCGCACGAGATCGACGCCCAGCGAGAGCAGCGAGAACGCTGTTCCGGGGACGTCAACAACATCCAGGACGCCCTGGTCGACACCGTCGGCCAGGGCGTCTTGCATCGCCTTCTCGATGTCGCGTCGGTAAGTTGCGACTTCTGCGCGGTGTTCGTCGGTGAGCGCGTGGTACTCGTACTGCACGATGCGCCCTACCCGGCTGTTGTCGGCGTGCCAGAGGCTGAATTCGTAGACCATGACACGCAGCCGATTGACGGGATCAGTGCTCGAGGCGGCAGCCGAGGTGATGACCTCCAGCGCTCGACGGTGGCCGTCAAGACTGACGGAGAACAGGAGGCTCTCCTTGGAGTCGTGGTGCACGTAGACCGCGGCCGGGCTCATACCGGCACGGGAGGCAATGTCTCGCGTCGTGGTACCAGCGAAGCCCTTCTCGGCGAACGCCTCAACGGCAGCATTGAGGAGCCGTTCACGCGCTGTGATGGTCGTCATGCTGGCCTCCTAATTGGTTGACAGCATGCCGCAGTGCTTGCATGCTAAGCAAGCGCTTAGTGCGCGTTCACGGACCACGAAGGCAGAACTTTGCAGCGAACGATCTACAACGAGGACCACGAGGCGTTCCGCGCCTCCTGTGCCGCATTCCTCGCCAAGCATGTCGAGCCCAACCTCGAGAAGTACCTCGAGGACAAGGCCCTCCCGCGCGACTTCTGGCTCGCCGCTGGAGCTGAGGGCTTTCTCGGTCTCGAGATCCCCGAGGAGTTCGGTGGCGCCGAGGCGGACGACTTCCGCTTCAACGCCGTATGGGATGAGGAGCTGAGCAAGCTCAACGCCGCACTCGCTTCATGCGTCGCGATCCATACCGACATCGCAGTGCCCTATCTCGTGGACCTGTGCACCGACGAGCAGAAGGCGCGCTGGCTCCCGGGCTGCGTCACCGGCGATATCCTCACCGCCATTGCCATGACCGAGCCCGGTGGTGGTTCCGATCTGGCCGCCCTCAAGACCACGGCAGTGCGCGATGGTGACGAATGGGTCATCAACGGCTCCAAGACGTTCATCACGAACGGCTTCTCCGCAGATCTCGTGATCACCGCCGTACGCACGTCGCCCGACAAGGGCGCAAAGGGCATCAGCCTGTTCGCAATCGAGGCGACTGATCCCGGCTTCAGCCGCGGACGCAAGCTCGACAAGGTCGGGCAGAGCGAAGCCGACACCGCCGAGTTGTTCTTCGAGAACGTACGACTGGGTGACGACCGGCTGGTCGGCGAGGTCGACCAGGGCTTCATCTACATGATGCAGCGCCTTCCGCAGGAGCGAATCAGCTGCTCGGTGTCCAATGTGGCGCACGCCAAGCAGATCCTCGGCGAGACGATCCAGTACGCCCACGATCGCCAGGCGTTCAAGCAGCCGATCGGAAGCCTGCAGCACAACAAGTTCCTGCTCGCCGAGCTGGTGACCAAGATCGAAGTCGCCGAGACGTTCATCGATGCGGCCGTGCTGGCGCACACTCGCGGCGAGGCCACCGCCACCGATGCAGCCAAGGCCAAGTGGTGGTCGTCGGAGATCCAGAACGACGTCCTGGACCATTGCGTCCAACTCCATGGCGGGTACGGATACATGAACGAGTACCGTGTCGCACGCGCCTGGCGAGATGCCCGGGTCAGCAAGATCTGGGCTGGTTCGAACGAGATCATGAAAGAGCTCATAGGCCGAGACCTCGGATTCTGAGTCCAACGAAAGGCACCACTGATGACTGAAGCAGTAATCGTCTCCACCGCTCGCTCGCCGATCGGCCGCGCGTTCAAGGGCTCGCTGAAGGACATGCGCCCCGATGACCTCACGGTCCAGATGGTGCAGGCAGCGCTGGCCAAGGTGCCGGGACTCGATCCCAAGGACATCGTCGACCTCCACCTCGGTGTCGGCCAGCCGGCCGGTGAGAGCGGCTACAACCTCGGTCGCATCGTCGCCGTGCAGTCCGGCTTCGACCACGTACCCGGAGTGACGGTCAACCGCTACTGCTCCTCGAGCCTGCAGACCACCCGCATGGCTTTCCACGCGATCAAGGCCGGCGAGGGTGACGTGTTCATTTCGGCCGGTGTCGAGACCGTGAGCCGTTTCGGCAAGGGCAGCTCGGATGGCATGCCTGACACCAAGAACCCGATCTACGACGACGCGATCGCGCGTACCGCCAAGCGTGAGCAGGGTGGAGCCGACTCGTGGAGTGATCCCCGCGAAGACGGCGACGTACCCGACGTCTACATCTCGATGGGCCAGACAGCAGAGAACGTTCAGCAGAAGATCGGCATGAGCCGTGAAGAGCAGGACGAGTTCGGCGTACGCAGCCAGAACCTTGCTGAGAAGGCAATCAACAACGGATTCTGGGCCAAGGACATCACCCCCGTCACGCTGCCTGACGGCACGACGGTGAGCCTGGACGACGGACCGCGTGCCGGCGTCACGCTCGAGGCTGTCTCGCAGCTCAAGCCCGTGTTCCGTCCCGATGGCACCATCACTGCTGGCAACTGCTGCCCGCTCAACGACGGTGCTGCTGCAGTTGTCATCATGAGCGACACCAAGGCCAAGGAACTCGGTCTGACCCCGCTCGCTCGCATCGTGTCGACCGCGGTCACGGGCCTCTCGCCCGAGATCATGGGCCTTGGTCCGGTCGAGGCGATCCCCGCCGCCCTGCGCAATGCCGGTATGAGCCTGGACGACATCGACCTCTACGAGATCAACGAGGCCTTCGCGGTCCAGTCGTGGGGTTCGGCCAAGGTGCTCGGCATCCCGATGGACAAGCTCAACGTCAACGGCGGTGCGATCGCGATCGGTCACCCGTTCGGTATGACCGGTGCTCGCATCACCAGCACGCTGATCAACTCGCTGCAGCACCACGACAAGCAGTTCGGTGTCGAGTCGATGTGTGTCGGCGGTGGCCAGGGCATGGCCATGGTCATCGAACGCCTGTCCTGATGACTCGCCGCTTCGAGGGCAAGGTCGCAATTGTCACCGGCGCAAGCCGGGGCATCGGCCTTGCCATCGCGGAGCGCCTCGTCGCCGATGGCGCACGCGTATGCATCACAGCCCGCAAGGCTGACGCGCTGGCCGAGGCAGTCGAGTCGCTCGGCGGACACGAGAACGCGATCTTCTCCGCTGGTGCGGCCGATGATGAGGCCCACCAGGCGGAGGCGGTTGCGGCGACCCTCGACGCATTCGGTCGGATCGACTTCCTGGTCAACAACACGGGCATCAATCCGACGTACGGGCGGATGATCGATGTCGACCTGGGCGCTGCTGAGAAGACGTTCCGGGTCAACGTCATCTCGTCGATCGCGTGGGCGCAGAAGGTCTATCACGCCTGGATGGGCGAAAACGGGGGAGCGATCGTCAACGTCGCCTCGGTCGCGGGTCTCAAGCCCGCGCCCGGGATCGGTGTCTACGGAGCCTCGAAGTCCGGGGTCATCCATGTGACCGAGGAACTTGCCGTCGAGCTCGGTCCGGACATCCGGGTCAACGCCGTCGCGCCGGCTGTGGTGAAGACGAAGTTCGCAGCCGCTCTCTATGAGGGCAAGGAAGACGAAGTGTCGGCCGCATACCCGATGAAGCGACTCGGCGTGCCGGATGACGTGGGCTCGGTTGTCGCGTTCCTGCTGTCCGAGGATGCGGCCTGGGTGACAGGTCAGACCCTCACGATCGATGGCGGTCTGCTGCTCACCGGTGGCGTCTGACTCACTCCTTCGGGGGAGTCACGGCCCGCCAGCACGCCTCGATCAGTGGCTCCACAACGGACTCGTCAACGCTGCGCTGGATCGCCGTGAGGCGGATGATCGGGCCGACGGCCAGATCGAACAGAACTTCGGCGGGCAGCGTGACCATCTGCTGAAGCAGGCTGGCAACCACCGGCGATGACATGAGCGGGTCGTCGAGGGCGGAGATTGCCTTCTCGTGGGCGATCTGCGCATATGGCGAGCTGTCCGCTTGCGCCAGGAAGCGTGCACGGTCGGGGTCTGCCTGGAGGTGATGCAAGACGCCGGTCCACAGCTGACCGAACTGCTCTCGCGAGGTGGCGTCAGGGTCCACGCCAGCCAACGCCGCCTCACCCAAGGCCTGCTTCACCTCCAGGTAGGTCGCCAGGACCAGCTCGTCCTTCGAGGCGTAGTGGACGTACGCCGTGCCGGTTGCGACCCCCGCCTCCTTGGCAACAGCAGCCATGGACGTGCCGTGGAACCCGTCACGGGCAACGAGCCGGATCAAGGCGTGACGAACCGCCTTGGCTCGATTGACCGCGACGGGTGTCGTCATTTCGAGCGCACAGCCTCTGCCACGTCGAGCTTCACGCCGGTCTCGCGCTCGGAAACGTCCCACAGCTCCTGAATGCGCTTGTCGAGGCCGATACGGCGAAGGATTGGTCGGTTGACGGCAGGGCCATTGGATGCGAGCAGCGGACCGTACATCTGGCCGCCCTTGGCTTTGGGATCGGTCGCGGCACGCAGCTGCGGGCGGGCTCCCTTGTGAGGTGGCATCCCGGTGCGAGCGGCCAACGTCTCAGACCAGGCGCCGAGCCATCCGGCACCACCCTCAGTTGACGTTGTGGTCTGCAGGTCCGTATGGGACAGACCTGGATGCGCGAGCAGGCTCTGGGCCGAGACGCCAGCTTCGGCGAACTTATTCTGCAGGCCCAGACCGAAGTAGTAGTTGGCCAGCTTGGCCTGCCCGTACGAGCGCCATGCGCCGTAGTTGCCCTTCATGTGCGGGTTGTCGGGATCGACCGGCTTGCCCTGGAAGCGGGCGATGCTGGTGACAGTGACGACTCGAGCCCCGTCCGTCCTGACGATCCTCGGGAGGAGATGGGCCGTGAAGGCGAAGTGGCCGAGGTGGTCGACGCCGAACTGCATCTCGAAGCCATCGGCCGTGGTGCGCTCAGGCATGGCCATCACACCGGCGTTGTTGATGAGCAGGTCGATCGAGTCGTGCTTCGCCAGGATCTGCTCGGCGGCTGCGGCGGTGGAGGCCAGGTCGCCGAGGTCGAGTGGCACGAGTTCTAGCGAAGCGTCGGGATGTTTGGCTCGGATGCGTTCGACAGCGCCTTTGGCCTTGTCCTGGTTGCGTACGGCCATGACGACATGTGCGCCGGCGCCGGCCAGGGCTTCTGCGGTCTCAAGACCGAGACCGCCATTGGCGCCTGTGACGACCGCCGTGCGGCCGGACTGATCGGGGATGTCGTTCTGGGTCCAACTCATCGGGAGCTCCTATGACTGAATGTTCATTCATTCTGGTCGCTGACTGGGGATCGGTCAACAGGGAGCGTGATCCACATCTCTTGAAAAACATGAGGAAAACCTCGCATTAAAGTTGAGGTTTCCCTCATGTTTTGCGAGACTGGGGTTACCGCCCGTCGATCCCGAGACGGCAGTACCCCGAGGGAACTCACGTGACGACCATCGACACATCGCTTGCCCCCATCCGCACTTCTGAGCGCCGCGGCGCTCTCGTCGACCGCATCGTCGACGGCGCCCCTTACGCAGTGGGCTTCGGTGGACAGGGCGCCTCGTGGCTGGAGCCGTTGGCCGATCTCGTACGTGATTACGCCCTCGAGGCGGACCTCGAGTCCCTGGTGAGCCAGGCCGAAGCAAAGCTCGTACCTGTCGCAGGTGAGCTCGCCCGTGCGGGCATCACGTTCACGCCGCTGGCGTGGGTCGACGTCCTCGCTGTGGGGGAGTCGGCTGAGGACGACGACGCTCCTGAGCTTCCTGACTCCGACATGCTCGGCGCGCCGGGTGTCTCGCTGCCCGGAATCCTTCTGACGCAGCTCGCCGGGATCCGCGCGCTGCACCGTCAGGGGATCGACACTCAGGTCGTGAAGCCATCCGCCGTGATTGGACACTCGCAGGGCCACATCGCAGCCCAGTCACTTGCTGGCGTCGACGACGTCGAGCTGCTTGCGATCGCTCGTCTGATCGGTGCAGCGGGACAGCTGGTTGGCCGTCGTCGTGGACTGCTCGGCAACACCATGCTGAGCATCTCGAATGTACGCCCGGAGCGCATCGACGAGATCCTCGCTGAACTGCCGGCTTCACTTCGGGTCGTCTCGCGCATGCGCAACGGTCGCCGCAGTGTTGTCATCAGCGGTCCGGCAAGCAGTCTCCCCATCGTTGAATCCCATCTCGAAGAGGTTGCAGCCGCCGAGAAGGCTGAGCGCGATCGTAAGACGACGGGCGGTACGCCGTTCGCTCCCGTCATCGAACCGCTCACGTCACAGCTGGCTTTCCACCACCCCGACCTCGCCGAAGCAGCAGATCTCGTCGCCGCCTGGGCAACGACCTGTGGCATTGACGCCGAACGTGCTCGCGATCTTGCGAAGCGCTCGCTCGTCGACCCGGTCGACTGGGTCGAGTCCCTCGAAATGGCCATGAACTCCGGCGCGACCTGGATCCTTGACTTGGGTCCTGGCGACATCGCAGCGCGCCTCTCGGCCCGCGAGCTGCGTACACGCGGCGTCGGCATCATCGCCACGACGACTCGTCGCGGTCACCGCGAGCTTGTCGCTGCCGGTGCAGCTCCGCGCCTCGCAACGCCGTGGTCGGCCTACGCGCCCAGCGTCGTCACACTGCCTGATGGCAGCATTCACGCCGAGACGCGCTTCACGCGTCTGACCGGCAAGTCGCCGATCCTGCTCGCCGGCATGACGCCGACGACCGTTGACGCCAAGATCGTCGCGGCAGCCGCCAACGCCGGATTCTGGGCTGAGCTCGCCGGCGGTGGACAGGTCACCGAGCCCATCTTCGCCGACCGTGTCGCTGAGCTGAATGAGCTGTTGACGCCCGGCAGCACCTACCAGTTCAACTCGCTGTTCCTCGATCCGTACCTCTGGAAGCTGCAGCTCGGCCAGAAGCGCCTCGTACAGCGCGCTCGCGCTGCCGGCGCGCCCATCGACGCCGTCATCGTCACTGCGGGCATCCCCGAGCTTGAAGAAGCCGTTGCACTCGTTTCCGAGCTGCGCGACGCCGACATCACGCATGTCGTCTTCAAGCCCGGCACGGTCAAGCAGATCCGCCAGGTCATCGCGATCGCCAAGGAAGTCGCTCCGACACCGATCATCGTTCAGATCGAGGGCGGCAAGGCCGGCGGCCACCACTCGTGGGAAGACCTCGACGACCTGCTTCTCGCCACGTACGGCGAGCTGCGCGCGCTCGACAACGTGGTCGTCTGCGTCGGCGGTGGCATCGGTACTCCCGAGGTTGCTGCGGCGTACCTGTCCGGTGAGTGGGCTCGTCGCCATGACTTCCCGTTGATGCCGCTCGACGGCATCCTCGTCGGTACTGCTGCCATGGCAACGCTCGAGGCCACCACCGCACCTGACGTCAAGCAGCTGCTGGTCGACACGCGCGGCACTGGCGCCTGGATCGGCGCAGGCACCGCCAAGGGCGGAATGGCGTCCAGCCTGAGCCAGCTCGGCGCTGACATCCACGAGATCGACAACACCGCATCGCGTACCGGCCACCTCCTCGACGAGGTCGCCGGCGACGCCGAAGCCGTTGCCGAGCGTCGTGACGAGATCGTCGAGGCGCTCAACCGCACCGCGAAGCCCTACTTCGGCGATGTCGCAACCATGACCTACGCCCAGTGGCTGAGCCGTTTCCTCGAGCTGAGCGGCACCCCGACATGGCTCGACATCACGATGCAGGAGCGGTTCACCGCAATGCTGCAGCGTGCCGAAGCTCGCCTCCACGCCGCCGACCGCGGCACGATTCCGACGTTGTTCGCCGACGAGGAGAGCGTTGCCTTCGGCGCGACCGCTCTCGACGCACTGCTTCGTGCCTACCCGGCTGCGGCCGAGGTTACCCTGCACCCGGGCGACGTGCTGTTCTTCGTCGACCAGTGCAAGACACCCGGCAAGCCGGTCAACTTCGTACCGATCCTCGACCAGGACGTACGCCGTTGGTGGCGCTCCGACTCGCTATGGCAGGCACACGATGCCCGCTACGGCGCTGATCAGGTCTGCGTCATCCCCGGACCGGTATCGGTCGGCGGCATCGACCGCGTCGATGAGCCCGTTGCCGAGCTCCTGCGTCGTTTCGAGGACGCCACGATCGATGGCCTGCTGGCTTCCGGTCGCGCACCTCAGCGCGTTGCTGGACGTCGTCGCGTCGACGGAGCGGGTGACGTGCTGTCGCTCGTTCTCGCCGCTCCCGACCTGGTGTGGGCCGGCCGCACGGTTCGCAACCCCGTCCACCGCCTCGGCGCAGACTGGGTCATCGTCGATCCCGAGCGTGCTGAGCACCCCGAGACTGGCGCGACGATCATCGCGATCGATGCCCGTACTGCTGAGCTCCACGTACCGCTCGCAAAGCCGCTCTCTTTGCGCATCGACCTTGGCGACGCCGTCGTGTCTGGCGCAGCTCCGGTCGTGAGCACCGAGATCGCAGCGGAGGCAATGGGTGCTCTGGTTGCCGGTGCTTCCGGTGGAACCGTGCCCAAGGTCTCGGATGGTCATGCGACCGTCTCGGTCGACTGGGACCCCGATCTGATCGCCGACCACGCGGGTGTGACCGGCGCAGATGTGCCCGTGCACCCCGTACCCGACGTGCTCGTCGGACTCGCCTGGCCGTCTGTCTTCGCCGTTCTGGGCGACACGACGACTGCCGATGGCATCCCCGTCATCGAGGGCATGCTCGACCTGGTTCACCTTGACCACGCCATCGCGCTCGACGGCACTATGCCGACCGTGCCTGCGACGCTCACGATTGGCGCCACGGTCGAGTCGGTCTCCGACACCGATTACGGCCGCGTCGTCACGGTTGACGTGACCATCTCGTCCGAAGGACAGGCCATTGCCACCCTGCGCGAGCGCTTTGCGATCCGCGGACGCACGGGCGCCGGCGTGCTTGCCGATCCGGCACGCGCCGGGGGAGCGCTGGGCGATGACGTCCAGGACACGCCGCGCAAGTCGCGCGGCTCCGCCTCGGTCGTCGCACCGACTGACCTGCACGCCTTCGCCGCAGTGACCGGCGACCACAACCCGATCCACACCAGTGTCGCCGCGGCACGCCTGGCAGGTCTGGGCGATCCGATCGTCCACGGCATGTGGGTCTCAGCGGCTGCCCAGCAGATCGTCTCCAATCGCCGCATCACGGGCTGGACGACGCGCTTCATGGCGCCCGTACGTCCGGGTGCGACCGTCGACATCCGCGCCGACCGCGTTGGTCTGGACGCCGGTGCTGAAGTCATCGACATCAGCTGCCGCGTCGAGGGTGAGGTCGTCATGGCCGCCACCGCTCGCCTCGAAGCTCCCCGCACGGCTTACGCGTTCCCGGGTCAGGGCATTCAGCACGCCGGCATGGGCATGGCCGCGTACGCCCGCTCCAAGGCCGCCCGCGAGATCTGGGACCGCGCCGATGCGCACACTCGCGAGGCCCTCGGCTTCTCGATCCTGAACGTCGTCCGCGACAACCCGACGGTTCTCGTCGCGCAAGGCGTCACGCACAAGCACCCGGATGGCGTGCTGTTCCTGACGCAGTTCACCCAGGTGGCCATGGCCGTCCTCGGTGCTGCACAGATGGCTGAACTCCGCGAGGCAGGCGGATTCGTCGAGGGCTCGATCCTCGCGGGTCACTCGGTCGGCGAGTACAACGCTCTCGCTGCTGTCTCCGGCGTCATTGCGCTCGAGGGTGTTGTCGAGGTCGTGTTCCAACGCGGTTCGGTCATGCACACGCTCGTCGAGCGTGACGCTGAGGGACGCAGCGACTATCGTCTCGCCGCGATCCGGCCGTCACAGATCGGCCTGGTCGACGAGAACGTCAAGGAGTTCGTCGACGGGATCGCCGAAAGCTCGGGCGAGTTCCTCCAGATCGTCAACTACAACCTCCGCGACTCGCAGTACGCGATCGCCGGCACCGTACGCGGCCTCGAGATCCTCGAAACCGCAGTCAACAAGCGTCGCGACGAGTTCGGCGGCAAGGGTGCGTTCATCCTGATCCCGGGTATCGACGTGCCATTCCACTCGACGGTGCTCCGTGGAGGTGTGCCGGACTTCCGGGCGCGACTCGACGAGCTGCTGCCGCCGACAATCGACCCGGCGATCCTGGCCGGTCGCTATGTCCCCAACCTGGTGCCCAAGCCGTTCTCTCTGGATCGCGCTTTCATCCAGGAGATCGCCGACCTCGTACCTTCCGAGCCGCTCGACGCAGTCCTTGCAGACTTCGCCGCGTGGTCCAAGAAGCCCGGTGAGCTGTGCCGCGTGGTGCTGATCGAGCTCCTGGCCTGGCAGTTCGCCAGCCCGGTCCGCTGGATCGAGACACAGGACCTGATGTTCGGTGAGCTCGGTGTCGAGCGCTTCATCGAGGTCGGCGTAGGCCAGGCACCTACGGTCGCCAACCTCGCTTCGCAGACTCTGAAGCTCCCGGGCCGCCATGGCGGACCCGTCGAGGTGCTCAACTTCGAGCGCGACAGCGCCGCGGTGTTCAGCACCGATGAGGAGATGGTTGAGTTCGACGAGGAAGAGGCAGTTGTCGAGGCGCCAACCTCGGATGCGGCTTCGCCGAGTGTTCAACTGGTCACCTCGCCCACGAGCAGTGGCCCGCGTCCTGCGGACATCTCGTTCGACGCCGCAGATGCGACCACCGTGCTCATCGCCTGGTGGACGAAGATGCGTATCGATCAGATCGGCGCCGCCGATTCGATCGAGTCGCTCTGTGATGGAGCGTCCTCACGCCGCAACCAGCTGCTCGTCGACCTTGGCGGAGAGCTTGGGCTCGGCGCCATTGATGGCGCCGCCGACGCCGACCTGCCGACGCTGTCGGGCCAGGTCAAGGGCCTCGCGCGTGGCTACAAGGCGTTCGGCCAGGTCCTCACCGAGGCTCTCGGCGATCACCTCAAGAAGGTGCTTGGCCCGACCGGCAAGCGTCAGGCGTACGTCGCCGAACGCGTTGCCGATGTCTGGCAGCTTGGCCCGGGTTGGGCGAGTCACGTGCTCGCCGAGCTCGCGATGTCGAGCCGCGAAGGTGCGAGTGTTCGCGGTGGTGACTTCGGTTCACTGAGCGGTCTCGCCACAGGTGCCGATGTCGACGCGGCCATCGATGCCAGCGTTGCGGCAGTCGCCGCACGCCACGGTGTCAGCGTTGATCTCCCGTCGACCGGCGGAGGAGAAGCCACGATCGACGCCGCTGCTCTCGGTGAGTTCACGGCACAGATCACCGGTCCTGACGGCGTACTCGCCTCGGCAGCCCGCCTCGTGCTCGACCAGCTCGGCCTCAATGAGCCCGCAGTAGTTGTCGAGCCCAATGCGGATGACGCCGCGATCCTCTCGCGCGTCGAGACTGAGCTGGGCAGCGACTGGGCCAAGCTCACCGCGCCTGCGTTCGATGCAGACAAGGCAGTCCTGCTCGACGATCGTTGGGCCAGTGCGCGTGAAGACCTCGCCCGCATCGTCCACGGCGACGATCTTGACGTCAGCTTCATTGGAGCCGGCAAGGCGCTCGCGGCGCAGGCCCAGTGGCACGCGACAAACGGTGAGCATGCGCTGAGGGACCGCTTCGCCAAGATCGCTGCCGACGCCCTCGCTGAGCCCAGCGCTCCGTGGGCCGGCGAGACCGCAGTCGTGACCGGCGCGAGCCAGGGCTCGATCGCCGCAGGCATCGTCGGGCAACTGCTCGCCGGTGGCGCGACGGTTGTGGCGACGACATCGGGCCTCGATCCCAAGCGCCTCGCGTTCTATCGCGAGCTCTACCGGTCGTACGCCATCACGGGTGCTGCCCTGTGGGTCGTACCAGCCAACATGGCGTCGTTCGCCGACGTCGACGCACTCACCGAGTGGATCGGCGCCGAGCAGACGCAGACTCGTGCAGGTACGACGACGGTCCTCAAGCCCGCCATGACACCGACGCTGCTCTTCCCGTTCGCGGCAGGTCGAGTCGCTGGTGACATGTCGGACGTCGGAAGTCGCACGGAGATCGACATGCGCATCCTGCTGTGGTCGGTCGAACGCCTCATCACCTCGCTGTCGGCGCACGGCCAGGACCATGACATCGACGCGTCGCTGCACGTCGTACTTCCGGGCTCGCCCAACCGCGGCATGTTCGGCGGCGACGGCGGTTATGGAGAGGCCAAGGCTGCTCTCGATGCACTGGTCACCCGCTGGAAGGCTGAACCCGCCTGGGCCAACCGCGTAACGCTGAGCCACGCGATCATCGGGTGGGTTCGCGGTACCGGCCTCATGGGCGGCAACGACCCGCTGGTCGAGGCCGTTGAGGCTGCCGGCGTACGTACGTGGACGCCTGACGAGATGGCAGAAGCCCTTCTGGAGACCTGCACACCGGAGGCTCGCGCCGCGGCACACAACGAGCCGCTCACGGTGGATCTCACGGGTGGACTCGGTGGAGTGAACCTCGACATGCGAGCACTCGCCGAAGGTGTCGAGCGGCCTGCGGCTGAGGCCGAGGACGAGACCGGCATGATCGCCGCCTTGGCACCGTCCCCGGCACAGCTCGACCGTGTTGACACACTTGAATGGGCACCCCTCGAGGCGCGTCCCGAGGATCTCGTCGTCATGGTTGGTGCCGGAGAGCTCGGCCCGTACGGCTCCTCGCGCACTCGCTTCGAGGTCGAGGTGTCCGACGACCTGTCGGCCGCCGGCATCCTCGAGCTTGCGTGGACCACCGGGCTGGTCGCCTGGGACACCACCGCAGGCGGTTGGTACGACACCGAGTCGCAGGAGAGCGTCGACGAGGCTGATCTCGCCGATCGCTACGAAGATGCGGTCCGCGAAGCCTGTGGCATCCGCCGCTACGTCGACGAAGGCAACATGGTCGACAACGCTGCCCCGCTGCTGACATCGGTCTTCCTTGACAAGGACCTGTCGTTCACAGTGTCCAACGAATCCGAGGCGAAGGCACTCCGCGACGCGGACCCCGAGCGTACGGTCATCGCGGCGACAGCCGACGGCGACTGGACCGTGACCCGCAAGGCCGGCACCGAGATCCGCGTACCGCGTCGTCTCAAGCTGACCCGTACGGTCGGCGGCCAGATCCCGACCGGCTTCGATCCCACCGTGTGGGGCATTCCGGCTGAGATGGTCGAGTCGATCGACCGCGTCGGCCTCTGGAACCTCGTCTGCACCGTCGATGCGTTCCTGTCGAGTGGCTTCGAGCCGTCGGAGCTCATGCGTTGGGTTCACCCGGCGATGGTGGCCAACACGCAGGGCACCGGCATGGGTGGCATGCAGTCGATGCAGTCGCTCTACCTCGACACCCTGCTCGGCGAGAACAAGGCCAACGACATCCTCCAGGAGGCGTTGCCCAACGTCATCGCAGCGCACGTCGTGCAGTCCTACGTCGGCAGCTACGGCGCGATGGTTCACCCCGTCGCCGCCTGTGCCACGACCGCGGTGTCCGTCGAAGAGGGCGTCGACAAGATCAAGCTTGGCAAGGCCGAGTTCGTCGTAGCCGGCGGATTCGACGACCTGAGCGTTGAGGGCATCGTCGGCTTCGCTGACATGTCGGCCACTGCTGACTCGGCGGCCATGAAGGCCAAGGGTCTCGAGGATCGCTACTTCAGCCGTGCCAACGATCGTCGCTATGGCGGCTTCGTCGAGTCACAGGGCGGCGGAACAATTCTGCTGGCTCGTGGCGATGTCGCTGCCCGTATGGGTCTGCCCGTGCTCGCAGTCGTGGCCTACGCCGGCTCGTTCGCCGACGGTGTCCACACGTCGATCCCGGCCCCGGGCATCGGAGCGCTGGCCGCGGGTCGCGGTGGACGCGAGTCCGCGCTGGCGAAGTCGCTGGCGCAGGTCGGCCTGACCGCAGACGACATCGGCGTGCTCTCGAAGCACGACACCTCGACGGGCGTCAACGAGCGCAACGAGTCTGAGCTGCATGAGCGTCTAGCGGCGGCAATCGGCCGTAGTGAGGGCAACCCGCTCTATGTCATCTCGCAGAAGGCCCTCACGGGTCACTCGAAGGGTGGCGCGGCAGCCTTCCAGCTCATCGGTCTGAGCCAGGTGCTCACTGGCGGAGTCGTTCCTCCCAACCGCAGTCTCGACTGCGTCATGGACGACCTCGCTGAGCACCAGCACCTCGTATGGCTGCGTGAGCCGCTGGCGACCGGCCAGCTCAAGGCAGGCCTCGTGACGAGCCTCGGCTTCGGTCACGTGGCGGGCCTGATTGCGCTGGTCAACCCCCAAGCCTTCCTTGCAACCTTGACGGCGGAGGAGCGAGACTCCTACGCCACCCGCGCGGAAGCGCGGACGATCGGGGGCCGGATGCGTCTGGTTCGGGCAATGTACGGCGGCCCCTCGCTGTACGAACGCCCCGACCGTCGCCTCGGTAGCGAGGGAGTGCGGGCCCGGGAGGCTGCGATGCTCCTGGATCCGCAAGCACGACTGGGTGAGGGAGACATGTACCAGTCGGTGTCATGCCAATGACGATCCTCGGGGTCGGTGTCGACCTGGTCCACGTTCCTACGTTCGCGGACCAGCTTGACCAGCCCGGTACGAGGTTTGCGGAGGCATTCTCACCTGGCGAGCGGAGTGATGCGCGGAGTGGTCCCTCCAATCCCGCGCGTCACTTCGCCGCTCGCTGGGCGGCCAAGGAAGCCGTGATCAAGGCGTGGTCGGCATCGATGTACGGTGAAGCGCCGGTCATGGACGAGGGCATCCATCACCTGATCGAAGTCGTCACCGATGCGTGGGGTCGACCCCGCATACGACTTCATGGCGAAGTGGCCAAGCGACTTGCTGGCCGCACCTTTGAGGTGTCTCTCAGTCACGACGGCGATTACGCGACCGCGTACGTCATCTTGTCCGACTGAGGACTATTCGGAGTGCTCGGCGCTCAGCAGATAAGCCGTCACGAGCCGCTTGAGCTCGATGACCGCCTCGCTGTGCTCCTGGCCATCGCGGATCGAGAAGTTGAGCATCGAGTAGACGACGTGCACCAGCACCTCAGCCATGATCGTGCGGCGTTCACGCGGCGTGCCGGGCGTCAGGGGAGCGAGTGCCTTCGCGACCTCGGCGGCGAGCTCGCGCTCGGTCACTGCGGCCGTGGCACGCGTGGCGGGGGTCGATTGGACCGCCAGCCAGACAGCGCGGCGTGAGGGGTCATCGACCCACATCTTGGCCATGTGGTCGACGAGTCGGTTGAGGAACTTCAACCAGTCGAGTGATGGGATCGCCTCGGCGAACGATGCGAGTTCCATGCGTACGGCGACAGCGTCGACGCGGTCGAGCTCGCAGACCATGACGTACTTGTTCTGGAAGAACTGATAGAGCGTGCCGATCGGCAGGCCAGCTCGATGGGCGACTTCCTCGCAGGTGAACGACTCAAACCCGACCTCGAGCAGCAGCTCGCGGGCCACCAGCAATAGGTGGTCGAACTTCTTGTGGCTGCGCTCTTGAGTCGGGCGGCGCCTGGGTTCGAGAATCTCGGCCGTCACGGGCTCGACCCTAGCGCGAAGCGGCGCGTCCTGCGGCGATCAGTGGTTCAATCATGTCGCCGATTCCATCGAAGCCGCTGCCGACGGTCTGGCCGGCGGAGTGCCTGAAATGGATGCCTTCGAGGATCACGGCGAGCTTGAAGAACGCCAGTGACAGGTGGAACGAGATGTTGCTGACGTCCCTGCCGGACTTGCTGGCGTAACGCTCGAGAGTGTCGTGACGGCTGAGATAGCCGGGAGCAAGCGGTGCGTCCGTGACCATTGCCGCGCCGATGCTTGAGGGCGGGGCCTCCTCGGCCAGCTGCTGATAGGCCAGCAGCACCGCAACATCGGTCAACGGATCGCCCAGCGTGCTCATCTCCCAGTCGAGCACTGCGGTGATGTTGTCTTGGTCGTCGACCAACACGTTGTCGAGCCGGTAGTCGCCGTGCACGATCGTGCCGTCGCTGGTGGGTGGGATGGTGGCATCGAGCTGCGCGATGAGCTCATCCATGCCGGGGAGCTCGCGGCTGGTCGACGCCGCGAGCTGCTTCTTCCAGCGCGACACCTGGCGCTCGAGGTAGCCGTCTGGTCGGCCGAAGTCCGCCAGCCCGACCGCCTTGTGGTCGACGGCGTGCAGTGTCGCGAGAGTGTCGACCAGCTGCTCAGTGATCGCGCGCGTACGGTCTGCACCAAGCGGCTCGAGCTGTGCTGCGCGGCTGTACGGCGTGCCATCGGCCTTGGCCATGACGTAGAACGGTGCGCCGATGATGTCGGGATCTTCGCAGTGGGCCAGCATCTGTGGCACCGGTACGTCAGTCGGGGCCAACGCGGCCATGACTGTGTACTCGCGACTCATGTCGTGCGCCGTGGCGAGAACGTGGCCCAGGGGAGGGCGTCGTACGACGTAGTCGCTTGTCCCATCACTCACCAGGTAGGTGAGATTGGACTTGCCGCCGGTGATCAGGCTTGCCGACAACGATCCGTTGGCGAGCGACGGCTCGACCTCCGACAGCCACGTATGCAGCGCTCCGAGGTCGAGCCCCTTCGGATCGCTCATTAGCCGAGCGGCCCGCCGGCCACGTAGATGACCTGACCCGACACGAAGCCGGCGCCTTCGCTGACGAGGAACGATGCGGTGTGGGCGATGTCCTCGGGCTGGCCGACACGCTGTACGGGGATCTGCTCGGCGCTGAACTTGATGAAGTCGTCGAATGCGACGCCGAGACGCTCAGCCGTCGAGGCCGTCATGTCGGTCTGGATGAAACCCGGAGCGATTGCGTTGGCGGTGATGCCGAACTTGCCCAGCTCGATTGCGAGTGTCTTGGTGAAGCCCTGGATGCCGGCCTTGGCGGCCGAGTAGTTGGCCTGCCCACGGTTGCCGAGTGCCGAGCTGCTCGAGAGGTTGACGATGCGACCCCACTTGGCTTCGGTCATGTACTTCTGCGCGCCCTTGGACATCAGGAAGGCGCCGCGGAGGTGCACGTTCATGACGGTGTCCCAGTCGTCCGTCGTCATCTTGAAGAGCATGTTGTCGCGGATGACGCCTGCATTGTTGATCAGGACGGTCGGGGCACCAAGCTCGGCCTCGATGCGCTTGAAGGCGGCTGCGACCTGCTCCTCGTCGCCAACATTGGCACCAACGGCGAGTGCCGAGCCACCGGCTTCGGTGATTGCGTCGACGGTGCCCGCGCAGGACCCTTCGTCGAGGTCGACGACGGCGACCTTGAACCCGTCAGCCGAAAGTCGCTGGGCCACTCCGGCGCCGATTCCTCGGGCTCCTCCGGTGACGATCGCGGTACGGGCTTCACTCACTGTTCTGCTCCTTCACGGTGCTGTCTCATCATGTCCTAAGCGCTTGCTTAGTAAGTTCCACAGAACCGTATCGCAGACGCCCCCAGCACGCGAGAGCCAGATCACTCGAAAACACCACTCGCGGAAAGTGAGGTTTTCCTCATGTTTGTGTATAGTTGAGGAAAACCTCATGTTTTAGGAGTCGTCGTGTCGCAACGTGAAACACCTCCGGTGCTCTCAGCGCCTGACGCAGAGCTCGTTGACGGGCAAGGTCACCGCTCGATGCTTACGCAGCGTCGCGCAGATCGGTTCGCCCACGTCGAGCCCAAGGGCAAGCGGGTCTACACGGCACTTCAGCGTGCCGAGATGCTTGTCGACGACGGTTCCTTTGTGTCCATGACGCCGTTGCGCTCTGCCGGCGCCGGTCAGGGCAGCGGCGTCATCGCCGGCTGGGGTACGACCGATGGTCACCCGCTCGTCGTCGTCTCGCACGACGCAGCGGTGGCCTCAGGTGCGATCGGCGCTGTCATGGCCGAGAGCATCCAGAAGGCCCAGCGTTTCGCGATCGAGAAGGGCTACCCGATCGTCTACATCAACGACTCGGGTGGAGCTCGCATCCACGACGGCATCTTCGCGCTGCACGGTTGTGGCGGCATCTTCGCGCTCAACGTCGAGGCGCAGAATCGCATCCCGCAGATCTCGCTGATCCTCGGCCCGTGCGCCGGAGCAGCCGCATACTCACCGGCCCTGACCGACTGGACGATCATGGTCAAGGAGCAGGGACAGATGTTCCTGACCGGCCCGGACATCGTCAAGGCGGCAACAGGCGAGGACGCCACGGCTGAGGACATCGGCGGATCTGACCTTCACACCCGCGTCAGCGGTGTCGCCCACCTCGAGGTCGAGAGCGAAGAAGAGGCGTTCGACGCGACACGCCTGCTGCTGTCGTTCCTGCCGACCCACAAGGGCGGAGCGCAGAAGCGCCACAGCCCCGTTCCGGCCAACCCCGGTGCGGTCGAGCGCCTGCCTGGCATCGTGCCCGAGAAGTCCAGCGTCGTGTTCGACATGAACGCAGTCCTGGACGGAGTGCTCGACAATGGCGCACGCCTCGAGCTCATGCCGACCCACGCGCCCAGCATCCTGACGCTGTTCGCCCGCCTCGACGGCCATGCCGTCGGCGTGCTGGCCAACCAGCCCAACGCCCGCGGCGGCATCCTCGATTCCAAGGCAGCCGTCAAGGCCGCCCGGTTCGTCGACTTCTGCGGTCGCTTCGACCTTCCTGTCCTCACCTTCGTCGACGTTCCCGGCTTCATCCCCGGCACCGTCGAAGAGGGACGCGGCATCATCACGCATGGCGCCAAGCTTCTCAAGGCGTACGTCGACACGACCTCGCCCAAGCTCACCGTCGTCGTCCGCAAGGCGTACGGCGGCGCGTACATCGCGATGGGTGCTGCGTCGCTCGGCGCCGACGTGAACTGGGCCTGGGCTCAGTCCGAGATTGCCGTGATGGGTCCCGGTGGCGCTGTTGCGCTGCTGCACCGTCGCGCGCTGAAGGAGGCCGAAGAGCCGACCGTCCTGCGCGACGAGCTGGCTGCGGTTTATCGCGAGGAAGTCGCTCGCCCCTATTTGGCCGCCGAGGCCGGTATCGTCGATGACGTGATCCATCCCGAGGAGACACGCGACCGCATGACTGCGGCGCTTCGCATGCTCACCGCCGGCACCGCCTGATGTTTGCTGCACGGGCCGAGATCGTCGGCAACGTGTGGAAGATCGTCGCGCGCGAAGGCGATCAGGTCGGCGCCGGGGACGTTCTGGTGATCCTCGAGACGATGAAGATGGAGATCCCGGTGTACGCCGAGGCTTCAGGCTTCGTGAGCAAGATCCTCGTCGAGGTCGGACAGATCGTCCAAGAGGGCGACCCGCTGATCGAGATCGACGAGACCGCCAGCGCTTAACTCGGCGTCTGCCATCATCGGCGGGTGGCCAATCAACACGTCTACGAGCTGCCGATGCGCTGGGCAGACCTCGACTCGCTCAACCACGTCAACAACGTCGTCTATCTCGACTACGCGGCTGAGAGCCGCACCATCTTGGTCGAGGACGGCATAGTCGGCGCCGACGAACGCGTGCAGCGCATCGCGGTCGACTTCCTCCGCCCGCTGCTGCTGAGCAAGCGTCCCGTATGCGTGGCGTCAACGCGTGACGGTGACGCGCTCGTTCAGGAGATCACCAGCGGCGACACGGAGACAGTGTTTGCGCGGGTCACCACGGTGTTCGGACCTCCCGTCGATGTCGAGCGAGGCCAGGCGACGTTTGAGCCGTTTCCTCTGCGCCTGCGTCGCAGTGACGTCGACGCCACCGGATTCGCGTCGTTGACCAAGGCGTTTGAGTTCTTCCAGGAAGCCCGAATCATCCTTTTCTCGTCCCTGCGCACCGATGGTTCTGGGGCGAGCCGGTTCGTGGTCGGACACGTCGACATCACATTCGGTGAGCCGATTCCGTGGCGGCGTGAGCCCTACCCGGTGACCTCGTGGATCAGCCGTATCGGCGACTCCTCGATCCACATCGAGGCCGAGATCGCTGAGGAGGGTCGCTTGTACGCGCACGCGCGATCGGTGCTGGTCGGGTTCGACATGACAGCGCAGACATCACGCAAGCTGGAAGACCACGAGAAGAAGCTCCTCTCGGAGTTCATCCCCAACAACTAGCGCGAGTGCTGTTGGGTCAGCGTGCGGAGTTGACCATGACCGCTCGTCAGCGCGCCGAGTTGACCATGACTGCTTCGCTTCGCTCAGGACGCAGTCCTGACCATTCTGGGCTGATTGTTCATGGCCCAATTCGGCCGTCGCATTGCGAGTGAACGTGCGTTAGCGCGCCGAGTTGACCATGTCCGCTTCGCTTCGCTCAGAGCGCGGACCTGACCATGCTGTGCTGTTTGTTCATGGCCCAACTCCGCCGTCACGTCGGTATTTGACCGCTCGTCAGCGTGCGGAGTTGACCATGAACTGGGCCGCGTGCTGGACATAGTCCCAGAATTGCTGGTCGAGCTCGGGCGGCAGGGCCGCCTTGTCGAGGCCGGCGCGGAAGTGGATTAGCCAGCGGTCGCGTGCCTCGATCGTGACCTCGAACGGGGCGTGGCGCATGCGCAGGCGCGGGTGGCCTCGCTGGTCTGAGTAGGTCGTCGGTCCGCCCCAGTACTGCTCAAGGAACATCCGGAACCGCTCGTTGGCAGGTCCGAGGTCCTCCTCGGGGTAGAGCGGACGCAGCACCTCGTCGGTCTCGACGCCGTCGTAGAACGTGTCGACGATCAGCTTGATCGTGTCGTGGCCACCGATGGCCTCGTAAAACGTCTGTTCGGTCGTCATGCATCCGGTCCCATCGAGGTCTGGAACGACGTCGGGATGCGAATGTTGGCGGCATCGAAGCGATGCTTGATGCGCTGGCGCATCGCACGCGCCACCTGCCATTGCTCGAGCGGCGCGGTCTTGAGGACGACGCGTACGACGGCGCCATCCTTGTCGAAACGCTCGACGCCCCACACCTCAGGAGCCTCGATGATGACGTCGCGGAACTGAGGATCCTCGAACATCGCCGTGGCTTCCTCTTGCAGGATCGTCTGCACTTGGTCGAGGTCTGCTTCGTAGCCGACGGTGATGTCGAGGACGGTGCGGGCCCAGTTCTGGCTCTGGTTGCCGACGCGGAGAATCTCGCCGTTGCGGACGTACCAGACGGTCCCGTTGACATCGCGGAGGCGAGTCACGCGCAGGCCGACTGCCTCGACAACTCCGGTGGCCTCGCCGAGGTCCACGACGTCGCCGACGCCGTACTGGTCCTCGAGAATCATGAAGATCCCGGACAAGAAGTCCTTGACGAGGTTCTGCGCGCCGAAGCCGAACGCGACGCCGATGATGCCGGCGCTCGCGAGGATCGGCGCGATCGGAGCGCCGAGCTTTCCCAGCACCATGACAATGACAACGCCCAGGATCAGGCCTGAAGCGATGCTCTTGAGCAGTGACCCCATCGTCTCGGCGCGCTGCTTACGACGCTCGTGGTTGCCGGGACGCAGGTCAGACAGGAAGTCGCCAGCTTTGGAGTTGGCGATGAGGCTGGGCAGGCTGCCTTTGCTGGCACGAGCGACGATCCTGTCGATTGCGCGGTTGACGAACCAGCGGAAAAGAAGCCCGACAACAATGATCAGGATGATCGTGCCCGGGGTGGCCACGAACCAGTCGATGGCGGTGTCCCGGGGAATGTCCCAGTTGACGTCGAGGTGCGGCATTCCTCCAGCGTACGGGTGGCTACGATTGCGTTATGACGACTCCTACCCGTGTCTTCGGTTTGCTGCTCGCCACCGCGACGTTTGTCGCGATCGGAGCCGCATCCGCCATCGCCGATGAGCCCAACAGCGCCGCCTGGCCCGATGGTGAGAGCCGCAGTGTCCTCGACACCCTGATCCGGTTTGGTGGCGGCACAGTCGGTCTGTTCATCGTCATCTCGATCTTCGGTCTGCTGACCGCGCGCAACAACTTCAAGCCCGAACCGGGCACTGAGCTCGAGACCAGCGCGCACCACTGATCATGACGAGCGCAGATCTGGCTTCATTGATCCTGCGCATCGCGCTGGGCGTCGTCCTGCTGATGCACGGCCGCAACCATGGCTGGGGTTCTGGTGGCCTCGCCGGAACTGCGAGCTGGTTCGAGAGCATCGGCTTGCGCCCGGCCAAGGTGCACGCCGCGATGAGCGCGTACATGGAGGTCGCCTGCGGCATCCTCTTGCTGCTCGGCCTGTTCGTCCCGTTCGCGGCGGCGGCTGGGGTCGCGACCATGACGGTCGCGTTCGTGACAGTGCACCGCAAGAACGGCTTCTTCATCTTCAACCCCGGCGAGGGCTATGAGTACGTCGGCACGGTTGCCTTCGCTCTCACAGCCTTGGCTGTGCTCGGTGCCGGCGAGATCTCGCTGGATCACGCCTTTGACATCGAGCTGCACGGAATCGCCGTGGGTCTCATCGCTGCCGGCGCCGGTCTGCTCGGTGCCGCGTTCCTCCTCATCACCAGCTGGCGCCCCTCACGCGCCGCCGAGGGTGGCGAAGACGACTAGACCGTCACCTTTTGCGCGCGGAGCGCACGGGCGAGGTCATCGCGACCCTCTGACACGTAGCGCACTGTCGCCGCACCGGCCTTGGTGTCCTTGAGCCACGCATCGACCTTGTCGAGCGTCGCCTGCGACGGATTGGCCAACGGGAAGAGCGGGATCAGCGCCACCTTCGCCATCCATACACCCTTCTCCTCGAGCACGGTCTCGGCCATCGTGAGGTAGCGGTCAACGTACGGTTCAAGCAGCTCACCCTGGCCGGAGACCTGGAACGAGTAGGCGATCGAACGACGTGTCTCGTTGGGCACGTCCCCACTGACGACGGCGTCCCAGGCAGCAGCCTTGGCGTCGGCCAGCGGCTGGATCGCACGAGCCGACGCAGCGTGCTCCTGACCCGAGATCGAGTTGTCACGCTCGAGCTCGGCGACGATCTCTGCCTCGTTGGCCTCACCAAGACGGGCGAGGGCCGTGAGCAGCGTCCAGCGCAGGTCAGTATCGACCGCAAGTCCCTTGAGTCCACCGTCGAGGAGCTCGCGGAGTCGTACGGGACCAGAAGCCGCGTTGGCGTAGGCGCGCACCAAGGCGAGCTGGTGGTCGCTGCCCGCTTCGGCTTCGTCGACCAGAGCTCGCAGGCCCGACTCCCACTTCTCAGCGAGCTCCTGTCGTGCGTTGTCGGCCGTGTAGATGTTGACTGCCGTCTGAGCCTGGCGCAGCAGCGCCGAGACAGCAGTCAGGTCCGTCTCGGAGCCGACGCCGGCGAGCACCAGCGCCACGAAGTCGGACGCGGGCAGCTCGGCATCGCGAGTCATGTCCCACGCGGATCCCCAGCAGAGCGCGCGGGGGAGTGACTCGTCGAATGTCGCAATGCTCTCGAGCAGGGTGTCGAACGAGCGGTCGTCGAGCCGGATCTTGGCGTACGTCAAGTCGTCGTCGTTGAGCAGGATCAGGTCGGGCTGAGCGTGGTCCAGCAGCTCGGCAATCGGGGTCGACGCCCCTCGGATGTCGGTCTCGAAGCGCTCGGTGCGTACGAGTCGACCCTCGACCTGGTTGTAGAGGCCGATGGCGATGCGGTGACGTCGGAGCGTCGGGTAGGCCTCGATCGCCGTCTGCTCGATGTTGAAGGACGTGAAGATGCCTGAGCCACTCTCATCAGGCGCCGTGGTCTCGAACACCGCCTTGAGCGTGTTGACGCCCGACGTCTGCAGCCATTCCTTGGACCAGTCGCCGAGCTCACGTCCGGAGGCGGTCTCGAGCTCGCTCAGCAGGTCTGAGAGCTCGGTGTTTCCGTATGCGTGCTTGGTGAAGTAGGCGCGGAGTCCGGCGAAGAAGTCCTTCTCGCCGACCCAGGCCACGAGCTGCTTGAGTGCCGAGGCGCCCTTGGCGTACGTGATGCCGTCGAAGTTGGCCTCCACGGCGTGCAGGTCATAGTTGTCGGCCGCGATCGGGTGAGTTGAGGGCAGCTGGTCCTGGCGGTAGGCCCAGTTCTTGCGAGCGTTGGTGAAGCTCGTCCACGAGTCGGTGAAGCGTGTCGCGTTGGTTGCCGAGTGCGATGCCGCGAACTCCGCGAACGACTCGTTGAGCCACAGGTCGTCCCACCAGTTCATCGTCACGAGGTCGCCGAACCACATGTGCGCCATCTCGTGAAGGATCGTGTTGGCGCGCTGTTCGTACGCGGCGACGGTCTGGCGGCTGCGGAAGATCATCTCGTCGCGGAACGTCACGGCGCCGGCGTTCTCCATCGCGCCCATGTTGTATTCGGGTACGAACAGCTGGTCGTACTTGCCGAACGGGTAGCCCATCTCGAAGGCGCCCTCGAAGAACTCGAAACCCTGCTTGGTGATCAGGAAGATGTCATCGGCGTCGAGGTGCTCGACGAGCGACTGGCGGCAGAACACGCCGAGCGGGATCTCGTCGTACGCACCTTTGTAGGTGTCGGTGACCTGGTGATACTCGCCGGCGATGAGCGCGGTGATGTAGGTGGACATGCGCTTGGTCGGCGCGAAATGCCACGTACTGGTGCCTTCTGCAGCCGGCTCGGGGTCGGGGGTGGGGGAGTTGGAGACCACTTCCCAGCCGGATGGTGCAGTGACGTGGAACTCGAAGGTTGCCTTCAGGTTGGGCTGCTCGAACGTGGTGAACACGCGCCGGGCATCGGGCACCTCGAACTGTGTATAGAGGTAGACGCGGCCATCGACCGGATCGACGAAGCGGTGAAGGCCCTCGCCGGAGCGGGAGTAGGCGCAGGTGGCCTCGACTCGGAGCTCATTTTTCTCGGCAAGTCCGGTCAGCGCGATGCGGCTGTCGGCATACGCAGACACGTCGACATCGGCGCCGTTCAGGGTGATCGAGGTGATCTCTCCGTCGACCAGGTCGACGAAGGTAGACGCTCCGGGGGTCGCCCCGAACGTGATCGTCGTGGTCGATCCGAAGCGGGTTTCGGAGTCGAGGGTGAGGTCGAGCGCGACATCGTAGGTCTCTGTGGAGATGATCGCTGCGCGCTCGCTGGCTTCTTCGCGGGTGAGGTTAGTTCCAGGCATGTCGCCATGCTTTCACGCGCCCGTTCACGAGATGAGTCGGGCAGGACACCGTTCTCGGGCAGGATGAGGTCATGCACATACCGTTCGCGGAGTCCGAGCGGTCGACGATCGGCATTGAGTGGGAGCTTGCCCTCGTCGACACCGATTCGGGCGACCTGCGCCAGGTTGCGCAGACAGTGCTCGATGCGGTGGCACCCCCAGGCGGCGGTGAGCACCCGCACATCCGCCAGGAGCTGCTGCTCAACACCGTCGAGATCGTGTCCGGTGTCTGTCACACCGTCGCCGGAGCGGGAGCTGATCTCCAGCGGGCGATTGACGAGATCCGGGTCGTCACGGATCCGCTGCGGGTTGAGCTGATGTGCGCCGGAACGCATCCGTTCGCGGCCTGGGATCACCAGAAGGTGACCGACAAGGCGCGTTACGCGACGCTGATCGACCGTACGCAGTGGTGGGGCCGGCAGATGCTGATCTACGGCGTCCATGTGCACGTAGGCATCGAGGACCGTGACAAGGTGCTGCCGATCAGCCGGGCGATGCTCACGTACTACGGGCACCTTCAGGCACTCAGTGCGTCCTCGCCGTTCTGGGGCGGCAAGGCGACGGGATACGCGTCCAACCGAGCACTGATGTTCCAGCAGCTGCCCACTGCGGGACTTCCCTTCCAGTTCGAGAACTGGGGCCAGCTTGAGGGGTATGTCGCCGACATGCTCAAGACAGGTGTCATCGACGTATTCGATGAGATCCGCTGGGATCTTCGCCCTTCACCCAAGTTCGGCACCCTCGAGGTGCGCATCTGCGACGGCATACCGACGATGTCGGAGCTCATGAGCATCTCGGCACTCACCCACTGCCTGGTCGAGTACTTCTCGAGCGAGCTGGATGCCGGGCGCGAGCTGCCGACCGTGCCGCCGTGGTTCGCGCAGGAGAACAAATGGCGGTCAGCGCGCTATGGCATGGACGCGATCCTGATTCTCGACAAGAACGCTGAGGAAGAGCTTGTCACCACCGATCTGGCGAAGCTGTTGAAGCGACTCGAACCGGTCGCCGACAAGCTCAAGTGCATGGATGAGCTCGCCGGAATTGACGAGATCGTCCGTGGGGGAGCGTCTTACCAACGACAGGTCGCAGTCGGTGGCAACGGTTCCGACCTTGACGCGGTGGCCCAGCTGCTCGTTGAGGAGATGCGAGCGGGAAGCCCGTTGTCGTCTCCTGGCTAGCTCGATGTGAACCACGTCATAGCCGCAGCTGGAATCCTTGACGCTGCACAAGTTGTTGAAACTTGTATGACGTCTACTGACACCTTGACCGCTTCCGCCCCTTCGACTGCGACAGAGACTGTCGACTTCTGGTTCGACCCGCTGTGTCCGTTCGCATGGATCACGTCCCGCTGGATGCTCGAGGTCGAGAATGTGCGAGACGTCGAGACGAAGTTCCACGTCATGAGCCTGTCAGTGCTCAACCCCGACAAGGACGTGCCGGAGAAGTACAAGGAAATGATCGAGCGCGGCTGGGGCCCGGTTCGTATCGCGATCGCGATCGAGCAGCAGCTCGGCACCGACGCGCTGCGCCCGTTCTACACCGCGATCGGCACCAAGCATCACAACGAAGGTCGTGAGTTCGACAAGGCTCTGTACGAAGAGGTGCTGGCCGAGATCGGCTTCCCGCTCGAGCTCGCCAACGCGGCCGAGGACACGTCACTCGATGACGCGGTTCGTGCTTCGCACAAGGACGGCATTGACCGCGTCGGCGAAGAGGTCGGAACTCCCGTCATCTCGATCGGCGGCACGGCGTTCTTCGGGCCGGTGCTGACCAAAATTCCTCGCGGCGCTGACGCCGGCGTGATCTTCGACGGCACCCGCCAGCTGGCCGGGTTCGACTACTTCTTCGAGCTCAAGCGCACTCGTACGGGCGAGCTCGACTTCAGCTGAGCCGACACGGGTGACGCGTCCGATTCGGGGCTGACACACTTCATCCATGCGCGTTCACATTGCCGCCGACCATGCCGGCTTCGAGCTCAAGACCCACCTGATCGCCTGGCTCGACGCCAACGGCCACGACGTCGTCGACCACGGCGCGCACGAATACGACGCAGAAGACGACTATCCGCCGTTCTGCGTTGACGCCGCTGCTGCCGCCGTCGCCGATCGGAGTTCGCTGGCCATAGTGATCGGTGGATCGGGCAACGGTGAGCAGATTGCCGCCAACAAGGTCAAAGGTGCTCGCGCGGCACTCGCGTGGAGCGTCGAGACGGCCGCTCTCGCGCGCCAGCACAACGATGCGCAGATCGTGTCGATCGGCGCTCGTATGCACACGGCCGACGAGGCAGTCGCGATCGTCGAGTCGTTCCTGACGACGCCGTGGAGCGATGAGGCTCGTCACCAGCGCCGTATCGATCTGCTGTTGGCGTACGAGGAGACCGGCCAGTTTGCCTGAGGGGCACACGCTCCACAGGCTTGCCTCCGAGCTGACCGTCACTTTCGGCGGTCGCGTCGTCTCGTCCTCCAGCCCGCAGGGACGGTTCGAAGTCGGAGCTGCGCGTGTCGACGGTCGAGTTCTCGAGCGGGCTGATACCTGGGGCAAGCACCTCCTGATCGACTTCGCAGGAATGCGCGATCGCGTGCACGTTCATCTGGGGATCTACGGATCGTTCGTTCTGGCGGCCGCCGATCAGCCGGTGGTTGGCCAAGTGCGCTGGCGCCTGGCCACGGAGACTGCGACCGCCGATCTGCGTGGACCGACCGTTTGTGAGCTCCTCGACCCCGACGAAGCCGACGCCCTCATCAATCGGATCGGGCCCGACCCGCTGCGGGAAGATGCTGATCCTGATCAGGCGTGGCAGCGCATCAGCTCGTCTCGTGCGCCGATTGCGACTCTGCTCATGGATCAGCGGGTGCTGTCCGGCGTGGGCAATGTATATCGCGCCGAGCTGCTGTTCCGGCACCGGATCGACCCAGACCTCCCTGGGCATGAGCTCGACCGCGACACGTTCGCGGCACTGTGGGCTGACCTGGCGGCGTTGATGCGGACTGGCGTGCAAACCGGCCGCATCGACACGGTGGACCCGGAGCATGAGCCGGAGGCAATGGGTCGTGAACCCCGTGTGGACGATCATGGTGGCGAGGTCTATGTCTATCGGCGCGACGGCCAGGCATGCCTCGTGTGCGGCACCTCCGTGTGCACGCGTGTTCATGCCAGCAGAAACCTCTTTTGGTGTCCCTCGTGCCAGCAACGTCGATAAGGTCGACCGGGTGGCTAACAGGTTCCGCAGGGCGATGCCGAACATGGCGAGGTACCTCGACGACCGCATAGTTCGCTGGCGTACGGGCTCCAACGAGGGCCAGTTCCTCGTTCTCGCTGCGCTGATCGGCGTGGTCTTGGGGATGACGCTGATATCTCTGACGAACTATGCGGCGGTGCCCGCCGCATCATTTGTCGTCCCCATCCTGGTCGGCATGCTCGCGCTGCGATTTAGGCCTCTGCTTGCGCTCGTGCTCTTTACGGTCATGTGTATCGCAACCTCAGTAATCAAGGAGATCTCAAGCTCCGGACTGGTTGTTGGCCGCATCGGGACGCTTGTCGCGATCGCCACCATCATTGCGATCGTGCTGTTCGACTCGAGTCGTCGCCGCAGCGGACTGCCGGGACCGTTGGGCGAGGCGATGCTGGTGGACCTGCGAGATCGACTCCAGGCGCAGGGTGTCGTACCCCCGCTGCCGACAGGGTGGACCGCCCAGTCGGCGATGTTGACGGCTGGTGGCGTGAAGTTCGCCGGCGACTTCCTGGTCGCCAACTTGTCGGACGACGAGTCTCGGCTCGAAATGGTCCTGGTCGATGTGTGTGGCAAGGGAGTGACGGCCGGAACGCAGTCGTTGCAGTTCGCCGGTGCACTGGGCGGACTGATCGGCGCGTTGCCGCCGCTGGGGCTGTTCAGCGCCGCCAACGACTTCTTGCTCCGACAGGACTGGGACGAGGGATTCGCCACGGCGGTGCACGTGCTGATCGACCTCGATACAGGTGCGTACACGATCATCAACGCCGGCCACCCGCCCGCGTTGCGGTGGGATGCGGCCCAGCGCGAATGGATCATCGACGGTGCGCGGGGGACCGCTCTTGGCATCACGAAAGACGCGGAGTTCCATCAGACCGTAGGTGGGCTCTCCGCGGGTGATGCGCTGATGTTCTACACCGACGGTGTTGTCGAGAGCCGCACGAAGGACTTCACCTCGGGCATCGAGTGGTTGCGCACCATCGCGGCCAAGGTCGTCTCAACAGGGTTCGATCAGGCACCGCGGCGGATCATTGCCCAGGTCGAGTCTGGCGACGACGACCGTGCGGTGCTGATCCTTACGCGCGCTTTGTCGCCTTCGGTTGCGGGAACTGACTCTTCATCGCCACGTCCCAAGCGCCCGCGCCGATAGGTCGCCGCGTCGTGATCGACATCTTCGGGCACATCCGGAAGCGAGTCAGCCTCCTATGGCGGTCCCGGACCCAGACTGCAGCTCGACGTGCTCCTCGATGAGTTCCACAGCGCCCCAGTCGGGCAGGTTCCATCCTGCCCAGGGGTCGTCGAGCTGGTAGTCGGCCAACCAGATCGGGCCGCGATCCCCGCGGGGGCCGA
Source organism: Aeromicrobium sp. (assembly GCF_036675695.1). Taxonomy (GTDB): domain Bacteria; phylum Actinomycetota; class Actinomycetes; order Propionibacteriales; family Nocardioidaceae; genus Aeromicrobium. The sequence continues at coordinate 1,788 of NZ_JAKFEL010000218.1, read as the reverse complement.
CGATCTCGGTGCCGAACCGGAGCTGCGCACTCGGCGAGTCGTTGTCGAACACATCTGTGTCGTCCCACGAGCGGTTCTTTGACTCGCCCAGAGTCTGGATCTGTCCGGAGTCGACAGCGGAGCCAACGTTCTCGAATGGCACTCCGACCAGCCAGGCAGACGCCTGCGTGCCGCGTGTCAGTGCCGCGATGGACTGTCCGAACTTGTCGCCCTTCTCGACCGAGCCGGGCACACCACTCGTGTTCTGGGTGAACGACTTGATCGTCGTCAGGCTCAGGCCGCTCGTACTGCGCAGAGTGGTGACCTGACCTCCGTCGATCACGGTGCCGACGTTCTCGCCCGGGATGCCGATGCCGATCTCGTGCCGGTTCAGGGTCGCGTTCCACGTGGCGGCCACGGACTGACCGAAGTGGTCACTCGTCTCGACCGTGCCCTGCACACCGGAGGTCGACTGGGTCACCTCTTTGGCAGACTTTGCGAAATCGGTCGGGATCAGCAGCGCTGATCCGGCAGCGGCCTTTCCGGAGACGGTGCGTCCCGGTGCACCGGCGACAACCAAGCCGCGTGACGCGGAGAGTGACGTGCCAAGTGCCGACGACTTGGTGACGCCCTTGCCGGGTGCTCGGGTGGCTCTACGAGCCGAATCGACGTCGCCCGTCTTCGTCAGGTTGAGCACCGCCACGGATCCGGCGTTCGTGACACCGTCGACCGTCTCGCCCGGCGCGCCGATCGCCAGGGGCGTGGGCCCGTCGCCGAGCGCGGTCTGGTCGAAGGCCGCAACCGATGCGCCGAAGTGCGCATTCGCCTTCGGCTGGGTTTGGTCGAGACCGTCATTGGCCTGGGTGATGGTGAACAACAGCTCGTCATCGCCGGTCTCGGTCGACTGGTCGCCGCCCGGGTTGACGCGGAACACATACACGGCCCCTGCCTCGGGGACCCCGTCTACGGTCGCGTTCGGGACTCCCACGACGGCCAGGGAGCAGAACTCCTCATCGCCGGGGGCCTCGTACAGTGAGATCGAGGCGAACGACTCGGGGAGGATTGAGTCCTCCGAGATGGCTCCGGGGAAGGCCAGCCCGAGCTCCGAGGTGGCGATACCGCCTGCGCCGTCGGAGAACAGCACCTGCGACGCGTCGATGCCGCCGACGACGGCGTCGGTGTGGCCGTCGTGGTTGAAGTCCCAGACCGGGCTGCCGCAGGTGCCTGCCGACGCGGGTGAGCCGACCGCCAAACCGAGTGGGACAAGCAGGCCCAGCGCTGCCCCTATGACCTTGACTCGTGCGTGTGCCATTGGATCCCCCGATCGCGTTGTGTCGTTCACGGTAACAAGGTTGTGGGTGCGCGGTGTCCGCTTCGCGGTCGAGAGCGCGGTCAGGTGATGCGACCGCTACGCGGTCTGGCGAGCTGGCTGTCGAGCGGACGACGTAGTCATGTGACCTGCGGACGACGATCCCTCGTTGGCGCCTTCGGCGCGCGGGTGGGGCCCATGAGTCTCGTCGTTCACTCAACAGACCGCTACGCGGTGTACAGAGCGGACGACGATCCCTCGGTTGGCGCCTTCGGCGCGCGGGTGGGGCCCATGAGTGGCGCGTCCGCTCTGGGCGGACGGCTTCGCCGTGAATACAGAGCGGACGACGATCCCTCGGTTGGCGCCTTCGGCGCGGGGGTGGGGCCCATGAGTCTCGTCGTCCACTCAACAGACCGCTACGCGGTGTACAGAGCGGACGACGAGACTCGAACTCGCAACATTCTGCTTGGAAGGCAGAGACTCTAACCAATTGAGTTACG
>NZ_JAKFEL010000020.1:0-9406 GCF_036675695.1 Aeromicrobium sp. | reverse complement strand
GCGCAGAGTTCGGGCGGCAATTGCCGCGCGTCCGGCCCCATTGGGCCCCTTCAACGGTGCTCCAGACGAGGGAGCTGGTGAGGTGGTGGTCACGGCCCACACCTTAGGACTGTCCGCTCATTCGCGCAAAGTCATAGTGAGGCGACGTTTCATAGCCAATGGCTATGGAAGAATGGAGCCATGCAGATCCAGCAGCTCAGCTATTTCGTTGCGGTCGCACGTACACGGCACTTCACGCGGGCAGCCGAGCTCACTGGTGTCTCGCAGCCCAGCCTCTCCAAACAGATTCGGGTGCTCGAGAACTCCCTCGGCACTCCCCTGTTCGTACGAAACCGTGGCGCGATCGAGCTGACCAGTGCCGGCGCGGCCCTGCTCCCCCATGCTCAGCGCATCCTGATCGATGTCGAGAGCGCCGAACGCACCGTCAAGGAGGTCGCAAACCTGCGACGCGGTCGTGTACGACTCGGCGCGACCCCTTCCCTCTGTGACGGCCTCCTACCGGAGGCGCTGCAGAGGTTCAACAGCAAATATCCCGACATCGACCTCGAGGTACAGGAGGCCGGCTCACAGGTGTTGACCCGCGAACTGGCGCAGGGGCGGTTGGACGTTGCGCTGCTCATCGTTCCGCTCAGCACCAACGACCCAGACATCGAGACCACACCGGTGCTCCGCGAGCAGCTGGTGCTCGCAAGTCCCGCTGACTCCGATCTTCCCGAGCGGATGGACGTCAGGGACATCAAGGACATGCCGCTCGTGATGTTCCGTGAGGGCTATGACCTTCGCGACGTCACCCTCCGAGTCTGCCGCGACGCCGGTTTCGAGCCACGATTCGCCGTCGAAGGTGGGGAGATGAGCACGGTGTTGCGGTTCATCGAGTCCGGGCTCGGCTATGCGGTCGTACCGAGCATGGTCCTGACCAATCGCCCACAGCTGCGCGCCACCCAGCTCGACAATCCCCCGCTCGACCGGGTCATCGCGCTGGCACACCGCAGCTCCGAAGCGCTGCCACTCGCGGCCCGCGCCTTCAAAGCGGAGCTGCTCGAGCACCTGACGACCGTCGGCGCCAACATCAAGGTGACCTAGCAAGCCAATACGCTGCCGTATGCGCCTTCGGATCCTTGTCTCGAGCATGCTTTTCTTCACCCTCGCAGCGTGCAGCGTTCTTGGTATCGGTGAGTCGCCGGCGCCACCGCTCACGAAGGCCGAGGCAAAGAAGGCACTGCTCACACGTGCCGACTTCCCGAAGGGGTGGACCCGTGACTCTGACGAGCCGACCGGCGACGACGACATCAAGATGACTCGAGGGTCCAAGGCATGCAAGCGACTCATCTACGGCGTCGATGACGACGCGCCGACCATGCTCGAACGCTCCTACTCGTCGCCCGACGAGTCCACCACGATCGGGCACGGCATCGAGTCGTACGCCGAGGATGACGCCGAGCGCGAATTCAACCGGGACGTGAAGATGCTCTATTCCTGCGACCGCTTCAGGTTGGGTGACGGCAAGCACGTCTCAGTTCGCTTCACCCTCAAGCTGGTTCCTTACGAGAACATAGGTGACGATTCCGCCGCCTACCAAGCTGTCGGTGTCATCGGCGACACCAAGATGTTTCTTGACTTCGCAGCCGTGCGAGTTGGTCAGAACGTCGTCTCGATCTTTTCGTTCAGGATTGGCTCGGCCATCCCGGATCGCAAGATGAGGCGCTACATGAACCTCGCGCTCGCCAAGCTGGACAAGGTCGACAAGGTCGACAAGGTCGACAAGGTCGCCTAGCGGGGCTCGGGGCCGAGAGCGAACGTACGCTTCGGGGCCCAACCGTCGACGTCGTCGTGCTCATAGAGCGCGAACCCGTCAACCGTGAACTGGCACTCGAATCCACTGAGCTCGTCGTATGCACGGTCGAGGCTCACATCGTCGAGGTTGTGCGCGATCGTCACGTGCGGATGGAACGGGAACTCGGGCTCTTCGACCTTGAGCGCCGACCGTACGGACTTTGCCAGCATCTCGGTATAGGAAATGCCCTGGCTGACCGCGATGAAGACGACCGGAGATATCGGCCGGAACGTCGCCGTACCTCGCAGTCGCATCGGAAACGGCGGCAGCGTTGCCGAGGCGCGTTCGAGCGCATCACAGACACCGACGAGCTCAGCCTCGGTCACCTCAGTGGGAGGGATCAGCGTCACGTGGCTCGGAACCGTACGGGCCATTGGATCGCCGAACTCCGCGCGCTTGTTGCGCAGCAGCGTGCCGTACGGCTCCGGGATCGGGATGGCGACACCGATGGTCTGCGTCATGTAGGACGTACGAATCCGGAGCGCTCGTAGACGAGCTCGAGGGTCTGCGCCGCTACGGCTCGGGCCTGCTCAGCGCCAGCCTTGAGGATGCGGTCGAGCTCAGCACGATCGTCCAGGAGCTCGCGGGTGCGCTCGCCGAAAGGACCGACGAAGTCGGCAACCAGCTCAGACAGCGCGACTTTGAACGCGCCGTACTGCTGACCGACGTACTCACGCTCGATGTCGGCGATCGTGCGCTTGGTCAGCGCCGAGTAGATCACCAAGAGATTGGAAACCCCGGGCTTCTCCTTCTCGTCGAAGCGGACCTCGTCGCCTGAGTCGGTGACAGCAGACTTGACCTTCTTGGCTGCCTTCTTGCGATCGTCGGTCAGATTGACGACGCCGTTGTGCGAGGCCGCCGAACCGCTCATCTTGACCGTCGGATCCTGCAGGTCGTAGATCTTGGCTGTCTCTTTGACGATGTAGGCCTCAGGCACCTTGAACGTCTCGCCGAACCGATGGTTGAAGCGCTGTGCGAGGTTGCGGGCGAGCTCGAGATGCTGGCGCTGATCTTCGCCGACCGGAACCTGGTCAGCCTGATAGATGAGGATGTCGGCGGCCATCAGGATCGGGTAGGTGAACAGACCGACCGAAGAGCTCTCGGCGCCACCCTTGGACGACTTGTCCTTGAACTGAGTCATCCGGCTGGCTTCGCCGAATCCCGTGATGCCACCAAGCACCCACGCAAGCTGCGCGTGCTCGGGCACATGGCTCTGCACGAAGAGTGCACTGCGTTCGGGATCGACACCGGCGGCGAGCATCTGGGCGGCGGCGATGTACGTACGCTCGCGAAGATCCGTTGGCGAGTACTCGACCGTGATCGCATGCATGTCGGGGATGAAGTAGAACGCGTCGAACTCATCCTGCAGGGCAACCCACTGGCGGAAAGCGCCGAAGTAGTTGCCCAGGTGATAGGAGTCGGCAGTCGGCTGGGCACCGGACAGCACGCGAGGTCGGCGGTCAGCAGGCATGTGCGCATTCTGCCAGCCACCCGTGTCCTAGAGTCACGGGGTGACCGACGTGCGCCAGTGGATCGTGCCCGGGCGAGTCAACCTCATCGGTGAGCACCTGGACTACAACGGTGGACCGGTCCTCCCGATGGCGATCGACCGAACGTTGACGGTCAAGATCCGCCGTCGCGATGACGACATCGTCAACGTGTGGACCGATCGAGCAGGCTCAGCCAAGGCATCCTTCCCGGTCTCAGTCCAGCCCGGCGACGTCGATGGTTGGGCCGCGTATGCCGCCGGGACGATCTGGAGCCTCGCCGAAACCGGGCAGACGTTCGGTGGCGTCGACATCGTCATCGAGTCGGGCTTGCCGTCTGGTGCGGGACTGTCGTCGTCGGCCGCGGTGACGTGCGGCATTGCCGCAGCAATCAATGAGCTCTTCGGTCTCGGTCTGGAGAAGGCGGACCTCGCGGTGATCGCGCAGCGTGCAGAGTCCGGGTTCGTCGGAGCACCGGTCGGCCTCATGGACCAGCTCGCCGTACTTCACGGAGAGGTCGGTCACGCGGTCCTGATCGACACCGCCGCCGCTCCCCCGACGACCAAGCCGGTGCCACTCGGATGGGACGACGCTGGCCTGGTCCTGCTCGTCATTGCGACCGGCGCACACCACTCTCTTGCTGATGGCGAGTACGCCGCACGCCGCGAAGAGTGCGAGCGAGCAGCAGCTGAGCTGGGTCTCGAGCACCTCTCGCAGGCAGGCCTCGACGCCACCGTGAAGCTCACCGACGAGGTGCTCAAGGCGCGCACACGACACGTACTCACTGAGACTGCTCGCGTACGAGCCGCCGTCAGCGCGCTGAACCGTGGCGCCTGGCCTCAGCTCGGTGCCATCTTCACCGCATCGCACGAATCGCTGCGGGACGACTTCGAGGTCAGTTGCCCAGAGCTCGACACCGCAGTTGAGGCGGCGATCGAGGCCGGCGCGCTGGGCGCGCGCATGACCGGCGGCGGGTTCGGCGGAAGCGTCATCGCCCTCGTGCCGCTCGACAAGGTTGCGACCGTACGAGAGCGCGTCGAAGCACGCTATGCCGCCCGCGACTGGGCAGCACCGGAGGCATTCGTCGTGCACGCAGCCGATGGCGCGCATCTCGTCTGAAACACTGGTTGCGTGAACACCAGCATTCGGATCGCCTACCAGGGAGAGCCTGGCTCGAACTCCCACATCGTGGCGCGGGAGAACTACCCCGACGCCGAGGCCGTGGCCTGCGCCTCGTTCGAGGACGTCTTTGCCGCCGTCGCGTCGGGCGAAGCCGAGCTCGCAATGATCCCGATCGACAACTCGATCGCCGGTCGTGTCGCTGACATCCACCACTTCCTGCCGACGTCCGGGCTGCACATCATCGCCGAGCATTTCCTCCGGATTCAGTTCAGCCTGCTTGGCGTGCCTGGTTCGAGTCTCGACACGATCAAGACCGTGCACAGCCACGTTCACGCGCTGGGTCAATGCCGCAAAGTAATCAAGAAGTACGGCCTCACGACGGTGATCTCGGGCGACACAGCTGGCGCTGCCCGTGAGATTGCCGATGCCGCCGATCCGACCCAGGCCGCGATCTCGCCGCCGCTCGCCGCCGAGATCTACGGCCTCGACGTACTCGCGACAGACATCGAGGACGAGGACCACAACACAACGCGGTTCGTGGTGCTCTCGCGTGATCCCAAGGTTGCTCCAGCCGGCAACGGTCCCGTCGTCACGAGCTTTATCTTCAACGTGCGCAACCTGCCCGCAGCGCTCTACAAGGCACTCGGCGGATTCGCGACCAACGGCGTCAACATGACCAAGCTCGAGAGCTACATGGTGGGTGGTGAATTCGCAGCGACGCAGTTCCTTGCCGAGGTCGACGGGCATCCAGATGACCTGCCGCTCAAACGTGCGCTCGAAGAGCTCACGTTCTTCACCACTGACGTGACGATTTTGGGTGTTTACCCCGCCGATCCGTACCGCGCATGACCCGGCACCTCCCATGAACGGGCCAGAGATGGTGTGGCCCCTCAACGTGCCGGTGCTGTCGGACGGTCTGGTGACGCTGCGAGCTCACGTACCCGCTGACATCGACGCGATGCTCGAGATGGCCAATGATCCCGAGATGGTTAGGTGGACGTCGATCGCGACTCCTCATACGAGGGAGATGAGCGAGGACTTCGCGCTCGGCATCATCCCGCGCGGCTGGGATGAGGGCACCAACCGCATCTGGGCGATCGAGGCCGACGGCCGATTCGCCGGCAACGTCGACATCCGTCACGCCCCGATCGGTGACATCGGTTTCGCGCTCCACCCATGGGCGCGTGGCAAAGGACTCATGGTTCGCGCCGTACGGCTCGCCGTCGACTGGGCGTTCAACGAGGGAGGCATCGAGATCGTCCACTGGAGGTCGCACGTCGGCAACGAGGCGTCGCTGCGCGTCGCGCACTCCGCGGGATTCGTCCTTCACGGCACGGCGCCGGGGAGCCTGCTCGAACGTGGAGCTGTGCTGGACGCCTGGACTGCATCGATCCGGTTCGGGGACGCCCCGATCCCTCGTACGAACTGGGCCGAGTCGACGGTGCTCGAATCCGATCGGCTGATTCTGCGCGCCAACACCGAGGCCGATCTTTCGCGTATCGCCGAGGCGTGCAGCGACCCCGACTCACAGCATTGGCTCAACAGCCTCCCCCACCCGTACACGGAGAAGTCGGCGCGCGAATACGTCCACACCTGCATCTGGCAGGCCGCCACAGGAATCAAGGCGACGTGGGCCATCGCCGACCGGGTCACCGACCAGCTGCTCGGCAATGTCGCGGTGATGGACATGCGCGGGCCCAATCCGACCTCGGGTGAGATCGGCTACTGGATGCATCCCGACGCCCGCGGCAAGGGCGTGATGACTGAGGCCGTGCGGCTCGTGGTCGCTCATGCATTCAGCCCCGAAGGGCTCGATCGCCGCCGCCTCGTCCTGTATGCCGCCGACGGCAACGACGGGAGCAACAAGGTCGCAGAGGCCGCCGGATTCAGTCGCTACGGGACACAGAGGCTCGCCGAGCGACTCGGCGACGGCACATACGTCGACCTGCACGGCTACGAGCTCCTCCGCCTGTCGTAGGCGCGATCTAGAGTTGCGGGTATGAGCGCTCAGACTGACCTGCCCGCTGACTACAAGCCCTGGCCGGCACTCTGGGCGATGGTTATCGGCTTCTTCATGATTCTGGTCGACAACACGATCGTGTCCGTCGCGACTCCCGCGATCGCGCGTGAGCTCGAGTCGGATGTCAGCACCGTTATCTGGGTGACCAGCGCCTACTTGCTGGCATACGCCGTGCCGCTGCTGGTGACAGGTCGGCTCGGTGACCGTTTCGGTCCCAAGAACGTCTACCTCATCGGGCTCACGATCTTCACCCTCGCGTCGCTGTGGTGCGGACTGACCGGCAGCATCGAGATGCTCATCGTTGCTCGAGTTGTTCAAGGTGTCGGCGCCTCGCTGATGACGCCGCAGACCATGGCGGTCATCACCCGGACGTTCGCTCCCGCCAATCGCGGCAGCGCAATGGCCCTCTGGGGAGCGACCGCTGGTGTCGCCACCCTCGTCGGTCCGATTCTCGGCGGCGTCCTGGTCGACACGCTTGGCTGGGAGTGGATCTTCTTCATCAACGTGCCCGTCGGCGTCGTCGCCTTCGTCCTGGCATGGCGCCTCGTGCCCGCGCTCGCCACCCACTCGCACAGCTTCGACTGGGTCGGCGTTGGACTGAGCGCCGTCGGCATGTTCCTCCTGGTGTTCGGCATCCAGGAGGGCGAGCGCTACGACTGGGGCCAGATAGAAGGCATCATCTCTGTCCCTGCCCTGATCGTCACCGGACTGCTGGTGGCCGCCGGATTCCTGTGGTGGCAGAGCCGCATCAAGACCGAGCCCCTCGTACCCCTCGGCCTGTTCCGCGATCGCAACTTCTCGCTCGGCAACGCCGGGATCGCCCTGGTCTCACTCGCGATCACCGCAATGTCTCTCCCGTTCTTCTTCTACGCGCAAGGAGTCCGCGGCTGGACCCCGACCGAGTCAGCTTTCCTGATGGCGCCGATGGCGATCGTGCTCATGCTGCTGGCGCCCTTCGTCGGCAAGCTGGTCGACCGCGTACACCCCCGTGGCATCACGCTCGTCGGATTCGGCACCGCAGCGATCGCGATGTTCTGGCTCTCGCGAGTCATCGGTCCCGACACTCCTGTCTGGCAGTTGATCCTGCCGATGGCTCTGTTCGGTGTCTCCAACGCGTGTCTGTGGGCTCCACTCGGTGCAACAGCAACGCGCAACCTGCCCATGAGCTCGGCAGGCGCGGGTGCCGGCGTCTACAACACCACGCGTCAGGTGGGTGCCGTCCTCGGCAGTGCTGCCATCGCAGCCATCATCCAGGCCCGCCTTGCCGCCAACGGCCTGCCGGGTTCGTCCGAGACCTTCCAGTCGTCCGACCAGGCAATGCCCGCCGCAGTGCAGGGACCGTTCTCCGATGCCATGGCCCAGTCGTTGTTGCTGCCAGTCTTGGCGTTCGTGATCGGCATCGTGCTGGTGCTCTTCTTCCAGCGTCCGACCCACGCCGGCCATGGTCGCCAACCCATGGCGCAACCTGAGCCGACGGTCGCTCCTTAGCGACGCGGCCACCCGCGGCCCTAGAGTGGCCTGGTGCCTTTGACGTTCGTGCTCATCCTTTCCTGTCCTGATCGACCGGGACTGGTCTACGCGGTGACACGGTGGATTGCCGAATCTGGTGGCAACATCCTGGACAGCCAACAGTTCTCCGACACGAGCGACGACGAGTTCTTCCTGCGCGTGCATTTCACCCTGCCGTCCAATCCGCCGCCCGAAGACCTGGGCGCGCGATTCGCAGAACTCGCTGAGCAGCACATGATGGACTACCGGTTCGTCGTGGCCGAGACGCCGGTCCGGACCTTGGTACTGGTGTCTCGGGAAGGCCACTGTCTCAACGATCTGCTTTATCGCCAGAGCACCGGCTCGCTCGGCATCGAGATACCGGCAGTTGTCTCAAATCACCGCGACCTCGAGCGCCTTGCCTCGGCATTCGAGATCCCGTTCATCCATGTGCCATCCGATGACAAGGCGGCTAGCGAGGCGCGAATTCTCAGCCTGGTCAACGAGCTCGACATCGAACTGGTCGTGCTCGCCCGCTACATGCAGATCCTTTCTGACGAGACGTGCCAGGCACTCGATGGCAAGGCGATCAACATCCATCACAGCTTCCTTCCGAGCTTCAAGGGGGCGCGGCCTTACCAACAGGCGCATGATCGCGGCGTCAAGCTCATCGGAGCGACAGCCCACTACGTCACGACCGAGCTCGATGAAGGCCCGATCATCGACCAGGGCGTGATGCGAGTCGACCACCGGATGTCAGCCGCCGACCTTGCTCGAGTCGGGCGCGACGTGGAGGCGCAGACCCTTTCGCGCGCAGTGAAGCTGCACGCGGAGTCACGGGTCCTGATGAACGGACCACGCACGGTCGTATTCGACTGAACGGCGCTACACCGCGATCTCGCAGGCTGGATGAATTGTCCACATTGTGGTCATGTGCAGAACGCGCCTCTCCGACGCCTAACTTGATGGCCAGAGCACGCGCCGTGGCGTGCCTGACCCAGAGGCAGGAACATGAAGACCATCCGCTTGGCAACCGCAGTCGCCTTTGGCGCGGCGGTGCTGGCGGGTTGTGCGCCCGGCGGCAGCGGGAATCAAGACACGCTCTCCCTCGTAGGATTCGCGGTTCCCAAGGCTGCCAACGACGCCGCGCAGGCAGAGTTCGCCAAGACTGCCGAGGGCAAAGGCACGACCTGGAGGGAGTCGTATGGCGCATCTGGCGACCAAAGCCGCGCTGTGGCCAGGGGCCTCAAGGCCGACTACGTCCATTTGTCCATCACTCCAGATGTGGCGCGCCTCGTAGAGGCAGGCGTGGTGGCCAGGGACTGGAATGCCGGACCCAACAAGGGCATCGTGACCGACTCCGTCGTCGTCCTGGTCGTCCGCAAGGGCAACCCCAAGAACATCCGGGGCTGGAACGACCTCGCCAAAGACGGTGTCGGCATCGTGACGCCCAAT
>NZ_JAKFEL010000145.1:0-9484 GCF_036675695.1 Aeromicrobium sp. | reverse complement strand
GTCGCGATCTCTTCGAGGATCGGAGCGAGCTGACGACACGGGCCGCACCAGCTGGCCCAGAAGTCGACGAGCACGGGGCCCTCAGCGTTGAGGACGAGCTCGTCGAAGTTGGCGTCCGTTACGGCCGCGAGAGTGCCTTCTGCCATGGTGTTTCTCCTTGAGGTCTGTAACTAGTTGAACGTCAGGCGCTGACAGATATTCCATGCTCGATGTCAGCGAGGTAGCGCTCGGCATCGAGTGACGCAGCGCAGCCGGTGCCGGCAGCCGTGATGGCCTGGCGGTAGGTGTGGTCGACGAGGTCGCCCGCAGCGAACACACCTCGTACGTTGGTCTCGGTCGTGCCGGGCTTGACGAGGACATAGCCTTCGTCGTCGAGTTCGACCTGACCCTTGAGCAGCTCCGAACGCGGGTCGTGGCCGATCGCAATGAACAGTCCCGTCGCATCCAGCCTGCGGAGCTCGCCGGTGACGGTGTCGCGAAGAGTCAGACCCTCGAGCTTGTCGGTGCCGTGGATCTCGGCGACCTCAGAGTTCCAGGCGAACTCGATCTTGTCGTTGGCAAACGCACGGTCCTGCATGATCTTGCTGGCCCGCAGCTCATCGCGGCGATGGACCAGAGTCACCTTGCTCGCGAAGCGGGTCAGGAAGGTGGCTTCCTCGAGCGCAGAGTCGCCACCGCCGACCACGACGATGTTCTGCTCGCGGAAGAAGAACCCGTCACACGTCGCACACCAACTGACGCCGTGACCGGAAAGACGGTCCTCGCCCTCGACATTCAGCTTGCGGTAGCCGGAGCCCATGGCGAGCACGACAGCCTTGGCCTTGTAGGTCGTGCCATCCGCGAGGCTGACGGTCTTGATGTCGCCCTGGAGGTCGACGGCGGTGACGTCATCCGTGACGAGCTCGGCACCGAAACGCTCGGCCTGGGCGCGCAGCTTGTCCATGAGCTCGGGGCCCATGATGCCGTCCTCGAAGCCCGGGAAGTTCTCCACGTCGGTGGTAGTCATCAGCGCACCGCCAGCTGTCACCGAGCCCTCGAAGACCAACGGGTTGAGGTTGGCGCGGGCAGCGTAGATCGCGGCGGTGTAGCCCGAAGGTCCCGAGCCGATGATGATGAGGTTGCGTACGTCGTCGCTCATTGCGTTTGTCGCCTTAATCTGAAGTCACCTGACACAACGAATCCTAGGCTGCAACTATTCCGGAAGCGGGATGAACCCGGTCCTAGGAGCGTCCGCGGATCACGACTTCGCGAATCTCGCCTCTGAAGGACCCGGGATTGACCTCGGGAAGCTTCCTGAGCCATACGACGAGATAGCGAGTGACCTCGCCGGACTCAAGTGACATGGACGCGTCCACGCCGGCGCCATCCAGGACGGCGGCCCGCCTGAGGCCCTTCAGGGACCGGGGCACCTTGTCCTCATCGGGAGAGGCGATGTAGATCGACAGGTCGGTCGGCGAGCCACCGAGCCGGATTCGAACACTGTCGACCTCACGAGGCCCGCCTAGGTCGAGCACCAGACCCACACCGTCCTTGAGCCCGCCGAGCGAGGCCGAACCGAGGTAGTTGGACGTAGGCCATCCGGTCGAAAGCTTGCCGTCGATGGCACGACGTACGAGATCGGGGCTCTCCTCGCCGTCATCACCGAACGGATCGAAGTCGCCAACGCGCTGCACCGGCAGGATGCGGATGGGGGACGAGTCGTCGATCGCGTCGCTCGGGCTGTCATTCGTGGACCGACCGACCAGGAACGCAAGCACCGTCGCAATCAGCAGCACCACGCCGACACCGAGCAGGACGAGTCCGCGATCACCCTTCGCAGCGAGTCGGGCGCGCTCGACGCTGCGCTCCATCGTGGTCGGGGGAGCCGGCTCGTAGGCCTTTGGACGACGACGTGGTGGCTCGAGACCGGGGGGAGGCCCGACCGGACGGATGACGGGATCGAGACGCAGGAGATCGGGCGAGGAGATGCCCGAAAGGCTGGGCTGCTCGTCACGTACTTCTTCGTCCTCACCGGACAGCCGAAGAGTGCGCGCTATGTCCGCGGCGCTGCGGAGCGGGGACTCGTGGTGGCGTGGTGGCGAGCCGAGGATGCGGTCTGCGACGGTGTCCACGTCACGGGCCACGCCGGCGCGCACCTGACGCGGTCGCAGCAAGCGCCCGTGCTCGGTCGGGGCAGCACGCAGCCCGTCGACCTGTGCACCGGGCCAACGGCTCACCAGGCAGGCGTAAAGCAGTTTGCCGAGCGCTTGCACGTCGAGCTGCTCGTACGCCTGCAGATCGGCCAGCGAGTCGTGGCGACCGACTGGCGAGAGCGCCGTCGTGACGCCGAGTCCGACGACGCGCACGGCGCCGGACTCCTTGAGCAGTACCTGGTGCGGTGTGAGGCGGCGGTGATAGACGCCGTGCTCGTGCGCGTGGGCGATCGCCTCGGCGACCTCGGCAACGACCGTCGCAGCGCGCCGGTTGGGCAAGGGCGACTGCGCCAGCAGCTGGTCAAGTGGGAACGCGCGCGCCCACTCGCGTACGACCAGGTGGTGACGCTGTTCGTCCTCGATCAGGTCCAGAACGCGCAGGAAGCGCGGATCTGTGACTGACGTCGACTCACGGGCGGCCTCGAGGAAGTGATCGGCTCGCGGATCGGAGCTCGACAGCATCTCGATGCCGACGTTGCGGTTGAGAATCTGATCGTGGGCTCGCCACGTTGTGGAGCCAAGCTTCTCGGTGACGAGGTCCTGGAGTTCGTAGCGGTGCGCGAGCACATCTCCGGAGGCCAATGGCCGCCTGTCGCTCATCAACCGCCCCTTCTACGCTCACCGGCAATGCTACGGGCCGAGCGGCGTTGCCGTCGGCAATCAGGCCCGGCGGCGCAGGGTTTTCACAAGGTACGAAAGCTGGTCCATGCGCAAGAGCTTCGTGGCGATCACATACGCGATCGCGCCACCGGTGCCGGCGATGAACGCAGTTGGCAGGCCGCCGGACGGCTCACTCTGGTCGAGGCCGGCCGATTCGAGCCCGGCTGCGATGGCGAGCATGGCAGCAGCGGCGACGATTGCGGCCGCCACGAGCTTGGCGACGAACAACAGCATCTCGCGGTCGACGACCGAGCCGACGGTCCGCGAGAGGACAGTCGTCGACAGGATTGATCCGACGACGTACGCGATGCCGTAGGAGAGTGCCAACATCATGGCGACTCGGGCCGGCTCGACCATGGCCGTGAGGGCGATCGCCGTTGCGATGTTGACCGCGGCGATGACGACCTGGATGAAGAACGGTGTGCGGGTGTCTTCGTTCGCGTAGAAGCCTCGCAGCATCAGGTAGTGGATCGTGAACGCGACCATCGCGATGGCGAAAGCCTGGATCGTCCAGCCGATCGACTCGGTACCGTCCTCGAGGTTGCCGGTGAGGTTGGCGACGGTGGCGACCTGCTGACCCAGGCAGGCAACCGCGACGGCCAACGGGACGATGATGACGAGCGCGATCCGGACCGTACGTCCGAGCTCGACGCGGAAGCGTCCGTATTCGCGATCAGCAGCAAGTCCCGAGAGAAGCGGGATGATCGCCGTGGCGAGCGAGACGGTGATGACGCCGTGTGGCACCTGACTGACCAGGAACCCCAGGTCGTAGACGGCGGCACCGGCAGCGTCCTCGCCGGTCTGCGAGGCCTCGGTCGTGGCGCTGCTGCCCAGCCTGGCGACGATGACGTACGCGATCTGGTTGGCCAGGACAAAGAGGAGCGTCCAGACGCCGAGCTTGAACGTGTGACCGAGGCCGACACCGCGGAAGTCGAATCGTGGCTTGAAGTGGAAGCCAGCCTTGCGGAGGTAAGGCACGAGCACGAGCGCCTGCAAGGCGATCGCGACGGATGAACCGATGCCGAGCAGCAAGGCCTCGTTGGTGGAGAAGCCCTTGTCGCCGTCGGACTTGCCGAAGGTCACCGCGTAGAGCACGAGCACTCCGCAGGCGACGACATTGTTGACGATCGGTGCCCACATCATCGGCCCGAAGCGACCGCGCGCGTTGAGCACCTGACCCACGAGGACGAACACGCCGTAGAAGAAGACCTGCGGCATGCACAGCCACATCAGCAGCCGGGCGGAGTCCTGAGCCTGCTCAAGGCCAGGGGCGAACAGGTCGTTGTCGAAGAAAAGTCGCACCAGAATCGGCACCGCGAGCACCAGCAGCGCCGTTGCCCCCGCGAGAACCAAGAGCCCGAGGGTGATGACGCGGTTGGCGTACGCATCGCCGCCGTCCGGGTCGCGCTTCATCGCGCGTACGAGCTGGGGTACGAGTACGACGTTGAAGATGCCGCCGGCGACCAGGATGTAGAGCGCGTTGGGGATCGTGTTGGCGATGCTGAAGATGTCGGCGTTCAGTGACTTGCCGACGACCCACAGAAGAAGCAGCAGCCGCATGGCGCCGGTGATGCGGGAGAAGATCGTGCCGAGCGCCATCCAGGCGCTGGCGCGTGCGATGCCGGCGTCAGTCATCGTCGGCCAACCGTTCGGTCGTACTGCTCCCGTTGCGACGGCGGTGGAAGCGGCGGAACAGCGCGACGAGCACCAAGACGCCGGCGAGACCGATCGCGACCCAGAGCACGACGCCGATCTGACTGGAGCGGACGTTGAACACGGCTGGTGTGCCGATGGGGTCGCCTTCAGCGGTGGTCAGGCTCGCGGTCAGCTGCGTCGTGCTCTGCTGGCCGAGGTCGATGTTGACCGTGAGCGTTTGGCGCTCTCCGGCGGCGATGTTGACCGGCTTCACCGCGGGCACATCAAGTGCCGGGTTGCTGGAGTCGAGGTCGACGCCGACTCGTACGTCGTGGGAGGTGGCGTTGATGATCGTCAGCGGGAATCCGCCTGACGAGCTCGACAAGGTGACGGAGGGTGGGCCCTCGATCTGGATCTTGGCCAGCTCATCCACTGCACGTGATCCCAGGTTGTTGGCCACGGAGATGCCGAGCGGTGGATCGCTGCGCCACCGTACGCCCAGGAGTCCGGCGACCTCGCGTGAGTAGGTCGCGTCGACTCCCTGGTCGTCGGTCACGATCGATGTCAGGGCGTCTCCCGCCTTCGCGAGGTCAGTGGCTGCCTGGAGCTGTGCTCGGCTGATCGTTCGTGCGGAGGACTTGGCTGGCACGCGCCCGGAGTATTTCGACACCTGCCGCGTGAGTATGTCGTCGAGCGTCGCCCCGCTGGTGAACGGTGAGTTGAAGACCGACGAGAGTCCGCCGGTGGTCGGTCGGGGTCCAGGGTTCCACTTCGGATCGATCATCGTGACGGCGTCTGCGCGGGAGGTGGGATCGATCGCCCGTTGGAGTCCAGCCAGTGCCGCGTCGCTCAGGATGCGCTGACGCAGGCCGACGACTGTCGATCCGCCGGGAACAGTGGCGATCACGTCGTTGACGAGCAGCGGAATAGGTCCACCGGTCGATTCATAGCTGACGATCGAACCCAGGCGACGCTCCCATCCGGGCACGGAGGAGGGCGTCACGATGAGTGGTGTCTCGCCGTCGCCTCGCTCCGCGCTCAGCAGCGCGGCTGTCGTACCGTTCTTGATCGGCCAGGTGACGCGGCGCCCGGTGAGCTGGTACGTCGTGAGGGCTGATCGCGTCGAGGTGTCGAGAGCATTGGTGAGGCTGCGGCGAAGGTCAGGGTTCTCGGTGAGGGCAAGGACATCGGGCCGGTCGAATCCGAGAATCCAGACGTTCTGCGAGCGTACGTACGCCAACAGCTCTTGCAGGAAACTCTCTGCCTGCGAGGTCTGCACGTCAGTGAGCTCGATCTTCTTGCCGATGAGCCGCTTGTTGGCGATGTCGTCGATGCCGACAAGCAGGGCGGGATCGAGCAGCACGGTCGATGATCTGGGCGGGAGACTCTTCGCGAGGTCCAGAAGGTTGCGCAGCTGGCCACCGGCACCGATTGCCGAGAGTGTGGCGACGGGATCGTGATAGTTGCCGTCGGCGCCCCGGTAGTCCGGCATGAGGAACGGCCACACCACGGTTGTGGGCACAGGTTGCTGGCCCGGCGCGATGCTCGGCAGGAACGTCGTCGCTGCCGCGATCGCGTCATTGCTGCGCGAACCGTCAGTGTCAGTTCCGAGGACCTGCACGCCCATGGGGTAGACGCCGGCACCCCCAGAGATGCCGAGCTGCTCATGCGGCACCTTGACCTGGAATGAGACCGACTCCCCGGCGGTGAGGGTTCCGAGCTCGTCGAATGCGCCCGCCTCGATCACCCGCGCACCGGTGTTGGCAGCGCCATTGTCGATCGCGTCGTCCAGCTGCGCGCGAGTCGTGAAGGGGTTGGTGGGAATGACGAGATATGCCTGCACCTTGCGCCACGGGTGATCGTCGTTGTTGGTGATCGTGCCTCGTACGGTCACGTCGGAGCCGGCCTTCAGAAAGCTCGGCTTGAGGGTCGTGATCGTGACGGTGAGGTCGGGATCCTTGTCGGCTGCCTGCGAGGGAGCGCTGACGAGGAGAGTCGCGACGATCGTCGTCAGGAGCGCCATGCTGATGCGACGACGACGGCTGCTCACCTGAACATGTTAGTGGGGGTGAGTGGGCCGATAGAGTATGTCCCCGTGCCCACGTCAGAGCTGACCCCCGATCGCAGGGCCAGGATCGACGCTGTGCTGGCGGACAACTCGTTCCTGGCCGAGCTCGGCCTGCTGTTCACCAACGCCGGTCATGAGTTGGCGATCGTGGGCGGACCCGTACGCGACGCCGTGCTGGGTCGCCCCGGCAACGACTGGGACTTCGCGACGTCGGCCAAGCCCGACGAGATCGAGCGCATCGCCGGCCCGTGGGCCGATGCGATGTGGGACGTCGGTCGCGAATTCGGCACGATCGGCTTGCGCAAGGGTTCGCACGACCTGGAGATCACGACGTACCGGAGCGACGCGTACGACGCCTCGTCCCGCAAGCCCGAGGTGAACTTCGGCGACAGCATCGATGGCGACCTCTCGCGACGCGACTTCGCTGTCAATGCGATGGCGATCAGGCTGCCGTCGGCCGAATTCGTCGACCTGTTCGGTGGGCTCGCCGATGTCGAGGCGCGTACGTTACGCACCCCCGTCACGCCCGAGCAGTCGTTCAGCGATGACCCGCTGCGCATGATGCGGGCGGCGCGGTTTGTGTCGCAGCTCGGTTTCACGGCCGCTCCCGACGTCGTGAGCGCGATGACCGACATGGCCGAGCGTCTTGAGATCGTGTCGGCCGAGCGCGTACGCGATGAGCTCAACAAGCTCCTGATCGGCGCTGATCCGGTGGCCGGTCTGAGGCTGCTGGTCGAGACTGGCCTGGCAGCGCAGATGCTGCCCGAGCTGCCGGCGCTGATCCTCGAGCGCGATGAGCATCATCGCCACAAGGACGTCTACGAGCATTCACTGACTGTGCTCGAGCAGGCGATCGCCCTTGAGGATCGCCTCGAAAGTGCCCCTGACCTGGTCATTCGCCTGGCCTCGCTGCTGCACGACATCGGCAAGCCCAAGACTCGCCGGTTCGTCGAAGGCGGCACAGTCACGTTCCATCACCACGATGTTGTCGGCGCCAAGCTCGTACGCAAGCGCATGCGTGCGCTCCGCTACAGCAACGACCTCATCGACCAGGTCGCCAAGCTTGTGGAGCTTCACCTGCGATTCCACGGCTACGGATCGGGCGAGTGGACCGACTCGGCGGTGCGTCGTTACGTACGTGACGCCGGCGACCAGCTGCAGCGCCTCCACATCCTGACCCGCGCCGACTGCACGACCCGTAACGCCAAGAAGGCTCTCCGCCTGCAACGTACGTACGACGAGCTCGAGCAGCGGATCGCGGTGCTGGCCGAGGCCGAAGAGCTCGATGCGATGCGTCCTGACCTCGATGGTGCGCAGATCATGGCGATTCTCGGCATCGGACCTGGTCCCGAGGTTGGCGAGGCTTACCGCTTCCTGCTCGACCTTCGTATGGATCGCGGTCCACTCAGCGAAGCCGACGCGACCGAAGCACTCAAGTCCTTCTGGGCAGCTCGATAGTCCAGACACGACGAAGGGCCGGCTCCTTGCGGAACCGGCCCTTCGTACTGCCGCTTACTGGAAGCTGAAGCAGGGCTTGCTGAAGTCGAATCCTTCAGCAGTGGGCCCAACCGTGAGCTCCTGTTCAACCGACACACCTGTCGGCGCCTTGTCATCGACCTTGCTGATGACGCTGGCGCGGTAGGCCACCTCAGACGGGTCACCCTTCGTCGCGCCGGCCTCCGGGGGCAGGATGCCCTCGTAGTCGACCTCGTCCAGGTTCTTCGCTGCCTCGATCAGGCTCTCGCGAGTGATGTCACCGTCATCGCCAGCCTTCTTGAGCGCGGCGAGCAGCGGATAGCTCCACGTCCAGCCAGCGGTGTAGCCGTCACTGGGTGTGACGTCACCGAGAGCTTCACGCATACGCTCGTGGCCCGGCGTGTCAGTTCCGAACGGTCCCCACGGACCGGCCTGGAAGTACAACGCCTTGAGCGCAGGTGCCGCCTTCGATTCGAGCAGTGCCGGGTTCCACGTCGGGCTGGAGCCGACGACGGTGCCCTTGAAGCCCTGCTGGGCGAGGCCACCCGTGATCGTTGCCATCTCGGCAGGACCGGTGGAGACGAAGACGAGATCCGGCTTCTCCTTCAGGATCGAGCCAATCGCACCGGCCTGGTTGTCCTGGCCGGGAGGCGTCTCGAGCTTCCTGAAGCCAAGCTTGTTGGCCTTGGCTGCAGCCTCGACGCCAGCAGCGGCGTCTCCGCCGTAGTCGCCGGGGTAGCCGACTGCGACGACCTTGGACTTGGTGCCGCGGTTGGCGACCGCCCAGTCGACGCCGTTCATGGCCTCGAAGCAGTAGTTGGCGCCGCTCTCGAGAATCTGGTCCTCGAACTCCCAGGCCGAGTTCCAGGATGCCGGGACGCCGATGACCTGGTCGGTCTTCATGTCCTCGAGGATCGCGAGGGTCTGCGTCGATCCGAGCGTCTGGCCGAGAGCGAGGATCTCCTTGCGCATCTCCTGGTACTTGCGGTTGTGGATCTCGGGGTTGTACTCGGCATCGGCGATGTTGCTGGTGACGTCGATGTCGTAGCCGTCGATGCCGCCGTCTTCATTGACGCCCTTCCAGAAGGCCTTCTGGGCGTCCGTGATCGGGACTGCGAGGGGCGCGAACGGGCCCTTCGTCAGGTCGGAGATCACGCCGAGGTAGATGCAGCCGTTGTCCTTGTTGACAGCGTCGGGGCAGGCCTTGTCGGTGATGCCTGCACTCGAGGAGTCGCCGTTGTCGCTGCCGCGACATCCGGTGAGCACCAGCGTCGCAGCCGCGACGCCAATGGCGGTACGGAGGACGTGTCGGGAAAACTTCATCTCTTCGATTCCTTTCGGTGAGCGTCCTCGTCCTGACTGGACTCGGGCGCGGGATGTTGCAGTGCGGCGGTCAATAAGAGAACGGCCACCCCTTCCAGTAGTTGCGCACGCGGACCCAGATGCCGTAGAG
>NZ_JAKFEL010000076.1:0-9511 GCF_036675695.1 Aeromicrobium sp. | reverse complement strand
CAGCAGCTGTTCGCCGGCGAGACCACCCGCCTCGCGTACATGACCGACGAGGCCCAGGAGGGACGCGACCAGTTCCTCGAGAAGCGTGAGCCGGACTGGTCGCCGTACCCCTGGTACTACTGATCGACCTTCGGTGGTTGAGCTTGTCGAAACCCGCAGGTCAGAGGCCTGTCAAGTCCGTGTGCGTGGCAGATGCGTGGCAAGAATCGTGCACGCGGTCGCGAGTCGACGACATCCTCAGCGGCAAGGTCAGGACAATTCCGCACGATGAGGTTTTTGGCCAAGCTCGCTGCTGACTGCGCCGAACGCAACGCTGCGGGGGAGAAATGAGCTCGGTGGCCGAGCCAACTCGCAGGTATCATTGGGAATGATGGGCTGGCCGTGAGGCCCTGGTCCAACCCCTAGGCGGGGACATCCCCCGCCACCCGATCGAGAATGGGAGGAAGCGATGACGAAGCACACGATGACTGCCGAGGCTCGTCGTCGCTTCGCCGAGCGCTCGACCAAGGCGTCTGCCCGTCTTGAGCAGCGCGTGGTGCCCGCCGACCACGTCAGCTCGGAGAAGGTCGAGCAGTTCGTGGCGTCGCTCCGCGCCAAGGCCTGATGGCCTTCGAGCCCGACTACGGCGAAACCCTCGTCGCTGAGGAAGAACGCGACGCTCTGACAGACGTCGCGCGAGACCTGCTCGATGAGCCGATCCGCAAGGCGGCGTTGTTCAACCTTGAGCAGCGGATCCAGACGGAAGTCACCGACGAGCTTCTTGCCAAGGTCAGCGACGGCGACCTTGAGGTCCAGGAGATCCTGACCGACCACTTCGTCCGCGATCTCCACCGCCGGTTGTACGGCCCGGTGTGGGAATGGGGTGGCCGACAGCGAGCGCGCGAGACGAACATCGGTATAGCACCCGAGCGAATAGCAGTCGAGATGCGCAACTCGCTCGACGACTTGCGGTGGCGGTGGGAGCACGGGACCGGCGTGACGCCGAGGTGGCTCGGGATCGCTGCGCACGTCGCCCTCGTGCACGTCCATCCGTTCGTCGATGGCAACGGTCGTGTAACCCGCATGGTCGCCGACCTGGCCTACATCGCGGCCCAGGATGGCGAGCCCCTCATGGGCTACGACTGGGAGGTCGACCGGAAGGCGTATATCCGCCTGCTGGGCGAGTACGACATGACCCGCGATCCCACGGCACTTGCTGAGTTCGTCAACGTGGTCGAGCTCGATTAGGCCTGGGGCGTCCTGGGCTTCAGAGTTCGATCGGGCGGTATGCGAGCGCTCGGTCGACGATTTGGCTGGCGGTTGGCCCGCCCGAGAACTCGCCGGTCGGCCAGAAGATCAGATCGTGCGCGTCAGGCCGTGTGACTGATGAATCGAACTCGGCAATGAGCGATTCGAGCTCGGCACCTTCGCCGTGGGGCTCGTCCTCATCGACGGCGGAGAAACTCCGTGACGTCCCAGAAGTCGTCGCTGCCTTCGTCGTGGACAACATGCACTCGCAGGTTGATCACGTCGCCGACTCGGCGCCCGGTCACCCAGCCGAAGGTGCCGGGACTGTCAGCCTCAAGGCGGGACTGCTCGATGGCTTCGCCGCGGCGAAGTGCGCTGAGCGCTTGGGACTCGGTCAGGAACTGCACGGACGCAACATGCCGTCCAGCCCCGCGGGACGCCGCCCGATGCGTGGCAAAAACGTGGCAGCAGAGTCGTCAGAGCCCGTCGACGATCAACGTCGTCAATCACGTTTGCGCAGGTCAGCCGGACAATGCCATCAACGACCACCAACACCCGCTGAGCGTGCCGCGCTTCCCCTGGTACTACTGATCTGGTGCGTTCGTGCAGGTCAGGGCTCTATCGACCTGGCTGCGGGGCAGATGCGTCGCAAGCACGCGGACCTAGGAGATGAACATGGGTGAGCTCCCGCCCTACTCCACGTTGGAAGGCGCGGATGCGAGCGTGATCCACGGAGCACTCGCCCAGGCAGCCGCGCCCCTCTTGAATGCCACCTACGAGCACTCATGGCAGCGCGACCGGGCGCTGATCAAGGCGATCGACGACAAACTCTGCGCTGTCGCCGCAGGCTCGATCCGGGGAGAGGGCAGCGAGAAGCCCCGTTGGCTCGAGGGACTCATTGCACGTGAACTCCGGTCGGCCTCCACGAGCTATTGGTCGGCGGACAGATTCGCGCGCGTACGGCTCCTCGAGCGACTTGGCCTGATTGATCTCGAACCCGACGACACGTACGTCCTCGCGATGATCAGCGCGCTTGGCCCAGACAAGCCCGACAAACTGCGAGACGACCCCGACCTGATTGAGCGCGCACTCTGGCGTGTATTCGAAGTCGAAGGCGGCGGCGAAGTCAGCCTGACCAACGTGGACCGCTTCAGCGGCGATGAATGGCGCAAGACCTTCCTGGAGCTCACCTCGGACGGCACGCTTGACCGCACCCGGGTCCTGAACGCCTGCCTCCACGCGTTGGGCCGCGACTTCGCCGCCTACCGGGCCAGTTGGTACTCGGCCACCTACCTCGCGCTGAATCCGACCGCCCGGGAGACCTCCATCTCCCAGGCCGAGCTGCGTCGACTGCTCAGCGCAGCCGTGCCAGCCAACGTCGCGTTCGCCCTCAAGCAGTTGATCCGCGTCGACAAGGCAGGACTCCTCGACGTCGAGGCGACAGTTGAGGCTCTGCCGCCCGCGACTCTGGTCAAAGCCAAGGGGACATCCATTGCTGCCCTCACCTTGGCCCGTGTCGGACGAGTCAGGTTCGCGGGCTCTGTGGGCGCCGTGGCACACGCAGCGCTTGGGCACCCGCATCCTGACGTCCAGCGGGCAGCCGCCAAGCTCCTCGCCGACCTAGGCGAAGGTGACGCGGTACTCGCTGTGGCAGGGGACCTCACCCCTAGCGTGCGTCAAGAGCTCGGACTTCACGCCGAGGACACGGAGGAGCCCGAGGTTCCACACGACCAGAGCGTCGCACCAGCCCCGGCGCCCGTCTCCACAACCGACTTGGCCGAGCGGTCCGCTGGCTTACTGGAGGACGCCTCGGACGTCGGTGAACTCGAAGCTGTCATGGCCCTTCTCGCGGTAGGTGGAGCGGAAGCCGCCCTCGAACCACTGAGGAAGCGAGCCAAGGCAGTTGTCGCCCGCGGCCCGCGCACCGACATCGGAGACGCATGGCTGCCCGGACAGGTGGCACGCCTCGTTCTGGGAGTCCTCGGCGACCCGGCACCGCCTGCGCACCCCGATCACCCCGCCCAGCGCTTCGTCGCGCGCCGGCTCGCGGAGGTTTGCACGTCAACGGCCCCGCTGCTGGCCACCCCTGACCTATCCGGGGGATGGGTCAGTCCTACGGCCTTCGTCGAACGACTGACGCAGAACCCGCAACCACGACACCACGACCTCATCGCAGCCTTGCTGCGTCTCCATCCCGAGGGGCGCGACGAAGCCGCGCGCGCCATGGCGGGCAGTCTCCCCGCTGCAGCGCGGTTCGCCCTGGACGGCATCGAACCGACTCGACGCCTCCTCCGGAGCGGGCGTGAGGGACCAGCGTCTTGGTGGATCGCGGCCGAGAGGTCCCGGGCGCCTTACGCGGCCAGCGAGGCACCGCAACTGACCGGGGACATCAAGACTCACACCTGGCAGGAGAACGGACGACCCCGTCGGTCCTGGTACGCCAGGTTCGCCGTGACAACCACGAACACCAACCGGCCCGCCGATGACCAGCCGACCGAGTTGCAGGCCCAAACCTCCGACCAGTGGGGTGGCGGCTACACCAGCAGGTACCTCGGCGACTGGATCCCGACGCTGGCGGCCATCTGGCCCCACGACGCCGAGCACTTCCTCGCCCTCACCTGCATACCCGTCCTGGAATCCCCGAGTTGGACCGAGACCGCGCACGACGTGCCGCGCACTCTCGACGCCTTGGCGCGGCACCCCGGCCGCATGGGGACATTGGCGGCTGCCACGCTCGCGGCCGGCATCTCGGCATCGCAGCGCGACCACCGACTCCACGCCGTCGACGCATTCCTTGACCTGATTCCCTCCGGCCGCATCGCTAGTTCTGAGGTTGCGACGGTCATGGCGCGCAATGCTCAGGCGTGGCCGTCAACCCGATGGGCGGAGTCGCTGACGTCGATAGCGCAGGCGCCCGGCGGCCCTCCCGCGACCGTGGACCTCCTGACACAACTTCTCCCGCAACTACCTGCCGACCACCGCGGACTCAATAGGCTGCTCGAGGTGCTGCGTGATGAGCTGATCCGCCTCGGCCGACGACCTACCGATCCAGCGTTGACCAGGTGGCTCGCCGACTTCTCCGGCACTTCCGCAGCAGCAAAGACCGCCCGCCTCCTGCTCGGATAAGTTCTCGACCATGGCAACGACCACCGACGAGCAGACGTACACCTACGTCCGTCCATCGGAGCTGACCTTCGGCGGCGGCCGCGCCGACCTCATGCTCGCCACCAGCGGAGGTCGCACCGCCGCCGGGCCAGCCGCACACCCCGTCTTCTTTGACGGGTTCCTAGGGCACCCCGAGCAGGCCGCGGCCGCGCTGCTTGCTGTCGCGAAGGTCGCCCGCACCCGCTACTACATGCCTCCCGGCATGGTGGCCGCGATCCTGCGCGCCGCCGACCCCGTCGTGACCAGCAACGGCGACCGGCTCCGGTTCGAGAGCTTCTCCGCCTGCTGCGGCGTGTACGCCCGCTACGACGCGCTACCTGGAAGCCTCGACGGAAACGTCCTTGACACCGGCACCACCAACGTCGACTTCAACCCGCCGATGCGCGACGCCCTCGCCCGCATCGGCGGTCTCGAACCGCTCCACCTCCAGGTCGGCGAAGACGTCGTCGTCCGGACCCTCGATACCGAGGTGACCGAGAAGAAGGTTCCGTTGCCCGAGCGCTGGCTCAAGGGCTTCGCCGAGGTCCAACTTGCCTCCGCTGCCGTCGCACCAGCCTTTGAGGTCGCCGCCTCCGAAGCGCGGCGATTCATCCGCAGCATGCCGAGTTCCGGCAGTCGTAAGCCAGTCTGGGTCGTCCCCGCGGGACGCGGCCTGCGCATCACCACGCGCCCGACACCCGATGCCGTTTCGCTGTCGGGACTCGATCGACTCAAGCCACTCGAACCGATGCTCCGGTTCGCCCGCTCCCTACGCGCGTACGCCGCCCCACACGACCCTCAAGGCGCGACTGGCGTCTGGGAACTCGGACTCGACGACGCACGACTCGTCCTCGCACTGAGCCCCGAATCCAGCCGAGGCTTCTCCGGTGAAGGGGGAGTGCTCTGGGACCTTGCCGATGAGCAGTCCGCCGACGACGCGGACCTCATCTCGGCATTGCTGGCATTCGAACCACGCATCGACACTGCGCGACTCGCCACCGAATCCGGCCTCGCTGAGGACCGCGTCACACGTGCCCTCGGCCGCCTCGGCGCGGCGGGCCGCGTCGGCTACGACGCAGCCGAAGCCGCATACTTCCATCGCGAACTTCCCTACGACGCCGATCGACTCGCCACGATGCATCCGCGACTACGGGACGCGATCGCACTCGTCGACGCAGGTGCGGTTCGACTCGACGGGGACACCGCCCATGTCCGCAGCGGCGCCGCCGAACACGTCGTACGCCGGACGGCTGACGGCGACGACCGGTGCACCTGTCCTTGGTACGCCAAGCACAAGGGCGCTCGCGGTCCTTGCAAGCACGTCCTCGCAGCCGATCTGGTTCGGAAACGGCGGGCATGACTCTCGACGGGGTACTCGCCTGGCTGGAGCGCGGGGGCGGCGACGACGTCACCCGAGCGCTGGTCAATCTCACGGAGAGTGATCGCAAGGCGCTCGGGCCCAAAGCGCGGGGTTGGCTGACGCGTGGGAATCCGACGCGGATTCCGTCGAACCACGCAGCGTTGGCGGTGCTTGCGACCGCCGACGGCTGGCGTCAGGCGATGGTTGCCACGACGCATGGTTTCGGATTCGAGCGGTCGGAGTTCTTTGAGTGCGCCTCTGCGATTCTCAAGGCCCGAGATCCTGGTTGGCTCCCTGAGTTCGTCACCGGTCTTCTGGACGATGGAGGTACCTGGAATTGGTGTCTCGTTCGCAGCCTTGTACGCGCCGATGCTGTCGCTAAGCCTGATCATCCCGAGTACTACCGCGGAACCGTACGAGGCGTCCCGGACTACACCAGAGACCGCCGTCCGCTGATCGATCGGTTGGACGCAGACCCTGGATTGATCGGGAACCACCTCTTGGGCATGGTGTCGACTGAAGGGACAGGTCGACTGCTCGCGTATCACGACAAGTTCGAGGAGGGCGCGCACTACGTTTCCGACAGCGCAGCCATGGCCGCGCGTACATGGCGGGTGACACTCCTCGTCCTTTCCCAGGAGGAACGGCTCGACCGAGGTCGGCTGCTCGACGCCGTCCTCGCTGCGCCGCTACGAGACTGGGCGTCCGCTGACCTCGCTTGGTACGTCGGCATGCACGACGCCCTCGCCCCCACCCTTGATGAGATCGCAGAACGGCAGGGCACCTACGTGAGGCTGCTGACGGTCGAGCACGGACCTTCGGTGAAGCTGGCACAGCGCGAGTTGCTCCGTCTGATGCCCGATCCAAGGTTCGAGGCGGAACCGTTCCTTGCCGCCAGCCAGGCCGCGCTCGGACGAAGCGACAAGGCAACGGTCTCCGCCCACTTGCGCCTACTCGAGAAGCTTGCCAAGGCCCACCGGAACGTATCGATCACCGACACCGTGCGGATCGCCAGCGAGCACACCCGGGCCGATGTCCGCGATCAAGCAGCGAAGATCCTCGCACGTCTCGGAGCGGAACCGACGCGCCCAGCGGTTGGCCCGCGCTTCGTCGCAGTGGACCCCGAGGTACGGCCGCCGGCTCCCCGTCTTGAGCCGGTCGGCTCAGCCGATGAGCTCGCGGAGGTGCTGCTCGGCCTTCTCGAAGAGATCGACGCCGTCGAGTTGGAGCGAGCGATCGATGGCCTCCTCCGTCTCGCCGATGAGCGCCCAGCCACAGCAGACCTGCTTCTGAGCCGGGCGACCGCTGCCGATCTCTACGACGGCGACCCCCGGATTGCCGCCCGGATCCTGGCATGTGCGTGGCTCCTGCCGCGGGCACGCGTTCGCGACGGCTACTGGTCGGTCGTTCTCGGCGCAACGGGCTTTCCGTCCGTGCCAGCCGCGACTGAGACCTTCGTCGGCGCGATCGGTCGGCGGCTCACCGAGATCGCCCACGCTGTACAGGGTGGCGGTCACGTGTCGGTGGCGTTGCCGACCTCGGCCGACTTCAGCCTCGATGCCACTGAGCTCAATCGTCGCCTGCGTGAGGTGCGCCGATCCCGCCCCATCCATGAGATGGAGCTGCTCATCGCGTTGCTCAGGGTCCCGACCGGTGCGCGGGCATCCGTCGTCGTTCCACGTTCCTTGCGCAAGTCGCGTGCGATCGCTCAGGCACGCGCGGGCCGAGTGCCCAGCTGGTCGCGCCACGTCGCGTTGGACCAGCGGTCCAGCTGGGAGCCCGAGCGGCGGATACCTCTCTTCCGCGACGATCACGAAGAGGGCACCGGCGCCGCCACGGGCATCCTCGCGAGATCGACGCCTGAGCGAACCGTTGGCGCGGAGACTACGTACGGCGAGTACATCCCGCGTTTCGAGCAGACGCTAGGTCTTGGAGCAGCGTTGCTGCCGCACGACCATGATGTTCTGGCTGCCCATGCGCACCCGTACCTCCATCGAGACCTGCGCAAGGACCGAGCGTGCAGCGTCCCCGTTATCGATGCGATCGCACGGGCCAGGTCGAGCAATGGTCCGCCCTCATCCTCGGCGATCGTCCTCGCGCTCGCGGCCCAGGATGCCCGCGGACGGACTGCTGCGCAGGACGCGGTCCTCGATCTCGCTCGATACGGCGTCCTGGACGGCCACGAGCTCGGACGCCAGACAGCGTTGCTGCTCACCGACGACATCGTCGTAGGTCAGCGGATCAGTAGCGGATTGACCGAATGCGCTCGCGCGGGCGATGCAGCCGTGCTGCCCATCCTCGACGCCCTGCAAGAGATCGTGCGGATCCTTCCTGACCGCCGCGATGCGGGAGCGTTCCTGGAGTTGGCTGCCGACCTGGTTGAGCGGACTGGTCGTACGATCGAGTTGCCAACCGAGTTCGGTGAGTTGGCCGCGGGCAAGGCGACTTCGATGGTCGCCAAGGCAGCCCGCCGGCTTCTCAAGCCCTGATCGTCGTCGCCGGTCAACGTGCCCTCCGCGAGTGACGACGACGTCGACGCTGCAATCGAGGACTTCGAGCAGCTCCGCCGCGAGGACAAGAGGAAGTCGTAGTCGGGCGTAGACTCAACACATGACTTCCGGCATCGATGAGATCACGCAGTTGGCGTTGACACTCCCGGTGGATCAGCGCGCGCAGGTCGCCAGCGCACTGTTGGCCAGTCTCGACGACCCGGCCGATTCGGCCGAGGTTCACGAGGCCTGGACGGCAGAGATCAAGTCTCGGGTCGACGACATCACCAGTGGTCGTGTGCAGACGATCCCTCACGAAGAGGTGAAGCGGCAGCTCGCCGAACGTCGCGCCGCGCGTCAGGCCGCGCGGCAGGACTGACACGTTGCAGATCGCGTGGCACCCAGAGGCCAAGGGCGAGTACGACGCGGAAGTTGAGTGGTACGAAGCGCGCGGTGTCGGGCTTGGGGACCGATTTGAGGCCGCCGTCGATGACATGGTCGACACCGTCGTCGAATGGCCCGAGTCAGGAGCGATGTGGCCCGGCTGGGACAGCATCCCCGTGGTGAGGTCACGGCGTGTGGGCGGCTTCCCCTTCCGGCTCGTCTACCTCGTGCTACCCGCCGAGCTCGTCGTCGTCGCGATCGCACACCACAAGCGGCTGCCTGGCTACTGGCGAGAGCGGGTCGTCGAGTGACCCCGTGCGTGGCAAAAACGTGGCAGCAGAGTCATCATCGGCCGTCGGCCGCCAACGCCGCCCATCACGTTTGTGCAGGTCAGTGGCTCATTGCCGTCGATGACCAACCACGGCCGCTGAGCGTGCCGCGCTTCCCCTGGTACTACTGATCAACCTTCGGTGGTTGAGCCGGTCGAAACCCGCGGGCCACAGGCCTGTTGGGGCCTCGCGCGTGGCAGATGGGTGGCAAGAATCGCGGACCTCCGCGACACCGGTCGCCCGCGAGGACCACGTCGACGAACTCGCCCACCTCGTGTCTGCGCATCCGAACACGGTGGACAACCGCATGAGGAAGCCCGCCGGCCTGACCGGTTACGACCCCACCCGGCCCGACGACGCGACGCGCCTGCGGATGGCGCTGCTCGCCAGGGATGCGGAAGCGCGCACCTGAGGACGACGGCAGGCGAACGTGCACGTGAAAAAGAAAAGTGGAAGTTCCTGCAAGGTCAGGCAGAGCCGGCGCTCCTATCCATACGAGCCCGGCAAACGACCGGAGCGACCAACTCACCTCCAAGGACACGCCATGACCACCAGCACCGCCTTCCGCTTCGCCGCCA
>NZ_JAKFEL010000203.1:0-9629 GCF_036675695.1 Aeromicrobium sp. | reverse complement strand
CGGTGGACAACCAATGCGCAGACGCTGCCCTACTCGTTGCGTGGCGACCGCGACAGCCTGCCGGTGCTCGCGGGATGGTCGCCGGCTGACGCCAAGGCGTTCAACGAAGCGGACAAGGCCGACTCGCAGATGGAGGAGCGACGCCTCGGTTATGTGGCTTACACGCGTGCTGCTCGGCGCCTCGTCATCTCGGGTCACATCTGGGGGCGCACGCAGCAGAAGCCGCTCGGACCTTCGGACTACCTTGTCGCGACGCGTGATTGGCTCGCCGAGCAGGGACGGGAGCCCCTGCACTGGGCAGATCCACCCTCTGACGAGGCCACCAACCCGCATTTTGTCGACGTGGACGGCATCGCCTGGCCAGCCGCTGGGCCAGAGCTGCAGGGCCGCCGAGCGCTGGCCGAAGCCGTACGCGCCGCCGCCGATGGCAAGCTCTCTGCCCCGGCGGCAGACGAGTCACCCGAGCTCGCCCGGCTTGGCGAGCTGGAGGCGGACATCGAGCTGCTGCTTGCTGAGGCTGAGGAAGCTGAGAGTCCGTTGCGACGGGTGCCGTGGCCGACGTCAATGTCGGCTACCACCGCGATGGCGCTGCAGGACGATCCCGCTGAGTTTGCGCGCTCACTCGCGCGGCCGATGCCGCGTCAGCCATCAGGGGCGGCCCGGTTCGGAACGCGTTTCCACGCCTGGGTCGAAGCGCACTTCGGACAGCAGACGCTTCTCGATCCGACCGATCTGCCGGGCCGTGGCGATGTTGGCATCGGGTCAGACGCGGAGCTCGAAGAGGTCAAGGCAGCGTTCCTCGCGGGCCCATATGCGGACCTCACCCCGGTGCAGATCGAGGCACCGTTCTCGTTGGTGCTCGGTGGACAGCAGTTCGTCGGTCGCATCGACGCGGTGTTCTCCTCTGCGCCGGGCCTATACGAGGTCGTGGACTGGAAGACCAACAAGCAGGCTGGCGCCGATCCGTTGCAGCTCGCGATCTACCGACTCGCCTGGGCTGAGCTGATCGGCGTCGAACCGTCGGCAGTCATCGGATCGTTCTATTACGCGCGGCTCGGCGAGGTGAAGACGTACGACGATCTGCCCGGCCGTGACGAGCTGGAGCAATTGCTCGGTCTAGCCTGATCGGGTGGACTACGCCTTCGATCACACCCAGCACGACCGCACCGCACACCTTCGCAAGGACGACGCCTGGCGCACGGCCGATCCCCTGCGGGTCATGGTGATCGGCGGCGAGCACGTCGCGACCGAGGGCGGCCAGGGCATTCGCTGGATCAGCATCGACGAAGCACCCGACGGTGACTGGATCTACCTCGGCACGAAGGACGGCGTTCATCACGCCGCAGTCGTGGTGAACGGCCGTGTACCCAAGGAGCTCGAACCGGTGAGCTTGCGCGTTCTCGGTCCTTCCGTCGCGCCCGACGAGGCCTCGCTGGCGGTGCATGCCATCGGGCTATCGCGCTGGCACGAGACCCACCAGTTCTGCGCCAAGTGCGGATCTCCCTCGGAGCAGGCGGAGGCCGGACACACACGCATCTGCCCGTCCTGCGGTGCGCACCACTTCCCGCGTACGGATCCCGCCGTCATCATGCTCATCACCGACGGCGATGACCGTGCACTGCTGGGGCGTCAGCCGGTATGGCCCGAGGGACGCTTCTCGACTCTGGCCGGATTTGTGGAGCCGGGGGAGACCCTCGATGACGCCGTACGCCGTGAGGTCATGGAAGAAGTCGGCATTGAGGTCGGCAACGTCACGTACGCCGGCAGTCAGCCGTGGCCTTTCCCATCGAGCCTGATGCTCGGATTCTTCGGCGAAGCGCTGAGTACCGACATCACGGTCGATGAGAACGAGATCGCCGAAGCGCGCTGGTTCACCCGCGAAGAAGTCACCGAGATGACAGCGTCGAGCGACCTGTTGCTGCCGCCGAACGTCTCAATCTCCCGGTGGCTGCTGCAGACCTGGCACGGTGGCGTGATCCACGGCAAATGGGCTTAGCTTGCGAGTTGCGCCTTGACCTGTGCGACTGACGGGTTGGTCAGGGCGGTGCCGTCGGTGAAGACCAGCGTCGGGACGGTCTGGTTGCCGTTATTGGCCTGCTCGACGACGAAAGCGGCGTCAGGTACGGCCTCGATGTCGACCTCGTCGAACTCGATACCCTCGCGCTTCAGCTGCCCCTTGAGGCGATGGCAGTAGCCACACCATGGGGCGGAGTAGAGGGTGAACGTGCTCGACATGAACTGTCTCCTTTGACGACTAGTCTTCATTGTCTCAACACCTGACAGATCCGCCGCATTCCCCCGAGGAGCCCGTGTGCCTGACGCCGACGACCTGCTGACGGGTCTCGACCCCGAGCAGCGAGATGTCGCTCGGGCGCTGCGCGGGCCGGTGAGTGTCGTCGCAGGTGCAGGCACCGGCAAGACCCGGGCGATCACGCACCGGATCGCCTACGGAGTCGCCACCGGGGTCTACAAGCCGACTGAGGTCCTCGCCGTCACGTTCACGACCCGCGCAGCTGGCGAGATGCGCACACGCCTGCGCATGCTGGGTGCCGATGGAGTCCAGGCCAGGACGTTCCACTCGGCGGCGTTGCGGCAGGCGCAATATTTCTGGCCCCACGTCTACGGTGGTCCATTCCCCGAGATCGTGAAGTCGAAGTTCTCGCTCGTCGCCGACGCGCTCCGGAGGCTCGGACGTCGCGGTGACACCCCGTTGCTCCGTGACCTTTCGTCGGAGATCGAGTGGGCCAAGGTCAGCAACATCCCGCCATCGACCTATGCCGCCAGGGCGGCAGCTGCTCGCCGCGAAGTCGCTGACCTCGACCACGATGACGTCGCCAACGTGCTGACTGCCTACGAAGAGGTCAAGCGTGAGCGTGGGCGCATCGACATGGAAGACATCCTGCTCGTGACTGCCGCGATCCTCGCCGATGACGAGCGCATCGCTGCACAGGTACGCAGCCAATATCGCTGGTTCGTCGTCGACGAGTTCCAAGACGTCAACCCGCTCCAGTCGGCATTGCTCGACCTCTGGCTCGGTGGACGCAACGACATCTGCGTGGTCGGCGACCCCCGCCAGACGATCTACTCGTTCGCTGGCGCCTCACCACAGATCCTCGCGTCCTTTGCTCGCAAGCATGAGGGTGCCGAACGCCACGAGCTCGTACGCAACTACCGGTCGACTCCGCAGATCGTTGATGCAGCCAATGCGGTGTTCAGCAATGGGGGTCCCCCCACGAGCTCTGCGAGTAGGGGGCTGGCTGACGTCAACCAAGGCGTGCGCCTCCAGTCGCAACAGGAGCCGGGCAATCCGGTCACCTATTCCGGCTTCCCCGATGAGCAGGCCGAAGCCGCAGCAGTCGCCAGCGAGATCTCGCTGTTGAACCGCCGTGGTGTGCCGTTCAAGGAGATGGCGATCCTGTTCCGCATCAACGCTCAGTCCGAGTCCTTCGAGGAGGCACTCGGCGAGCACGGCATCCCCTACGTGCTCCGAGGGGTTGAGGGGTTCTTCCACCGTGCTGAGGTGCGGCAGGCCGTGGCTTTGCTGCGTGGTGCTGCCCGAGGCGGCGAGGGCGGAGGCGAGCTCGTCGACGAAGTGCGCGCCGTGCTGTCGAGCATGGGACACACCGACAAGCCGCCGAGTGGCACAGGTGCCGTGCGTGATCGGTGGGAGTCGCTGCACGCGATCGTGTCGATGGCCGCAGACCTCGTGGAAGCCGATCCCGCAGCCGACATCGATGCACTGGTGGCCGACCTCGCTCGCAGGGCTGAGCAGGCACACGCTCCCGCTGCGGACGGCGTCACCTTGGCAACGTTGCACTCAGCCAAGGGACTCGAGTGGGATGCGGTCTTCTGCGTCGGCATGCACGAGGGCATGATGCCGAGCGTCCACGCCGACACTCCGGTCGCAATCGAGGAGGAGCGTAGGCTCTTCTACGTCGGCCTGACGCGCGCTCGCAATGACCTGATGATCTCGTGGGCCACCACACGCCGCCGGGGTGGGCGCGGCAACCGCGGACCGACTCGGTTCCTCGACACTCTGCTCCCGGCCAATCACGAAGCCCGGCAGACGACCAAGCAGCCGCGCGATCGCAAGGTCGCCAAGTGCCGGGTCTGCAACACGGTCCTGGCCGTCGCCGACCGCAAGCTCGGCCGGTGCGCCGACTGCCCGCCGACATACGACGAGGGACTCTACGAGCGTCTTCGCGCCTGGCGTTCGACCGAGGCCACGCAGCAGGCCAAGCCCGCATACGTGATCTTCACCGACGCGACGCTGCAGTCGATCGCCGAGGTCAAGCCGACGAATGAGGCGGCGCTGGCCGCGGTGCCTGGCATCGGGCCGGCCAAGCTGGAGAAGTATGCCGAGCCGGTCCTAGCGCTCGTCAGCGAATCCCGGTAGCGATTCCTCGAGGATCGATCGGAACGGCGCCGTCGCTCCCAGCTGGCTGAGCACCCCGATGCCTCCGAACCACACGCGGTGAATCAGCAGGTACTGCGGCGGGAGGTTGATCTTCATCGCCGTGCCCATGCCGTCGGCGGTGGGTGCGCTGACGCGCTGCATCTGCTCGCGCATCCAGTCTCGGCTGAACGTGAACCGCTCGACCCGGGCAGGTTCGGCGAATGGCCCGAGGTAGCGGGCGATCGTGTCGGCATCAAGCTCGACACCGCGCTTGAGGAAGCCCTCATCGTGCAGGCCGTCGACGACCGCCGCGAAGTCGCCGTCCACCACCAGACGGAGGAGTCGTCCCATCGACTCGGGAAGCCCGTCGGGCAGTCTCGCGACTGCGCCGAAGTCGACGACACCGAGTCGACCGTCCGGCATGATCCTGAAGTTGCCCGGATGTGGATCGGCGTGCAGCATCCCAGCGCGCTCGGGCCCGGCGAACAGGAACCGTACGTAGGCCTCGCCGTAACGATCGCGCTCTTCCTGGGTGCCGGTCGAGATGATCTGCGCCAGCGACGAGTCCGCTTCGAGCCATTCGGACACGAGCGCACGCTCGGTGTGAGCAAGCGGCTCCGGGATCACGACCTCGGGGTCGTCGGCGAACGCGCCGGCAAAGACACTCTGCGCGCCAGCTTCAAGCGAGTAGTCGAGCTCTTCAGCCACCCGGTCCTGCAGCTCGGCGATGAGCGGCTTGACGTCCAGTGCCGGGGCGAGGATGCCGAACAATCGAGCCATCCGAGCGATCTGGCGCAGATCGGCCGTCAATGCCCTGGCAGCACCTGGGTACTGGATCTTGACCGCCGCGTCTATTGGGGGCGCTCCCGTTTCGGCAGTCCCGTCGAGCCACGTCGCTCGATGCACCTGTCCGATCGACGCCGACGCTGCCGGAGCGTCGCCGAAGGTCGGGAACTGGTCTCGCCAGCTTTCGCCGAACTCCTCGACCATCACTCGATGGACCACGCCAGGCGGCATCGGTGGCGCCGAGTCCTGCAGCTTGGTCAGCGTCTCGCGGTACGGGCCGATCAGCTCGTCTGGCAGCGCGGCCTCGAAGATGCTCATGGCCTGACCGAACTTCATCGCGCCGCCCTTGAGCTGGCCAAGCACGGTGAAGATCTGGTCAGCCGTACGCCGCTGCACTTCGTCGAGCACGCTCTGCGCGGGGGCACCGACGATGCGCTTGCCGACGCCAAGCGTCGTACGACCGGCGAATCCGATCGGCAACGATGCAAGCTTGGCCGTGCGCGCGAACGCACTACCGCTCAGCGGTCGCCCTTCGGACTTCTCATCGTCTGCCACCGAGTCAGGATAGTCGGGAGTGACGAATGCGAGGCGGCACT
Source organism: Aeromicrobium sp. (assembly GCF_036675695.1). Lineage (GTDB taxonomy): Bacteria > Actinomycetota > Actinomycetes > Propionibacteriales > Nocardioidaceae > Aeromicrobium. Next base: position 3,851 of record NZ_JAKFEL010000203.1, on the reverse strand, counting down.
CAGGAGGCGGCGGGCGCAGCCGGTTCCTGACTGGGGGCAAGGCGAATGTGGAGTGCGGTCGGTCATTCCGCGAAGAATTGTTGCCTGCAGGTCTCAAACACCCACGAGCCCCAACGCTCCGCGGTCCAGCTGTGCTCCGTCACCAGGAGGAGGAAGCCGTCTTCGCTGAGAATGGTGTAGAGGATCCCATGTGCATCGTCGGCGGAGAGGTCGGAGCGAAAGCCCGATCGGGTCGCTAGAGCCGTGACGACCAGTCGGAAGCCGTCGTAACGCAGCCGCTTGTTGCGTGAGAGCACCTCGCCGACCTCGGGGTCGGCCGCCGCGGCCCGCATGACGTCGAAGAGCGGCGCGGCGCGGCGCATCACCACCGCAGTCTGGGAACAGAACAGCTCGAGCGCCCGTGCGCCGTCAGGTTCGTCAAGGACGCGGTTGAACCAATCCGACTCGAGGATGTCGCTGGTGTCTGGTCCCCGGAGCGCGTGGTCAAAGGCGGCTTGAAGGATCGCAGTCTTGCTCCCAAAGGATAGGTAGAGCGTCTGGACGGCCACACCGGCCCTTTTGGCGATCATCGCCATCGTCGTGGTCACGAAACCCTCGTGAACGAACAGATCGGTGGCGGCGACCACGATCTTGGCGCGGGTCGCCTTCGCCTGTTCTGCCTTGGTGGTGCGGCTCTTGGTGCGCGATCCGGTTGCCACGAAAATTCTTCCTCCAACCTGCTTGACGAACGCTGTAATGCCATTCTAGTGTATCGACATACTGTAATGACATTACATCATGTTGTTACACCAAATTGCCATAGACTCCATACGGAGAGGAATGACCATGAGTGACGCACCCCCGCTGGCTGGCTACCACCATCTCGGCATCACCGTTCGCGACATCGGCACCAGCGAGGCCTGGTACACCCAGACCCTCGGTCTTGTTCGTGCCTTCGTAGAGCAGCACGACAACGAAACCGGCTACGCCCGGGTCCTAACCCGTCCGGGCACACCGTTCTTCCTCGGCCTGGACCATCACGAAGACGCAGACCGACTGCCGTTCGACGCCCGGCGCACTGGGCTCGATCACTTCGCTCTCGCCGTCACCAGCGCCGAGGAGGTGCACGCCTGGGCCGCGCATTTCGACGCCCTCGACGTCGATCACGAGCCGGTGCTGGAGGCAAGCGAGCCGGTGCCGCTCGCGATGGTGCTGCTGCGCGATCCCGACGGCATCGTGATCGAGCTCATCTGGACCGGGGCCTGACATGCTGGCCGTGGCACAGCGTGCGGGATCCCGACCGTCGACAACGGCGAAGATCCCTCACAGCCAGACCAACCAGCAGCCAGCCGACGCGCATTTCCTGACACAGGTACTGGACGAGGCTGCTTCCTGGCCGGACGTCGTACAGGGGGCGTCCGGCATCTCGGTGGAAGGCGCACGGGCACTCTCTCTGGCCGACGGCGTCGCCGGGGGCCTTCCCGAAGCCTTCATGGTCGGGCGCGAGTTCTGTCATGGGCACGCCCAAGGTGACTACAGCCTGCACATGACTCTGCCGCTGGAGCTGGTCGATGCGATCGACGCGTCGGGCTGGATCGAGCCGCACTTCCTCGTGCTGACCGGTCAGCTCCCACGCACGCATGTGATGGTCTACGCCCCGCGGGACGGCCAAGAGGTCGCTGTGGTGACAGGCCTGGTTCGGGCATCGTACGAGTTCGCTCGCGGGCTGGCGCAGGCCTGAGATCGCGCGATGTCAACCTATCTGTCCTGGCTGACCCCCCGGGAGCGTGAGGTGTTGGAGCTCCTTGCCGAGGGCCATTCCAACCATGCGATCGCCGAGCGCCTTCTGACTGGCGAACGAACTGTGGAGACCCACATCAGCAGGATCTTCTGCAAGCTCGGCCTCGAGTCGACCCCCTTCACCCACCGACGTGTCTTGGCAGCGCGGGCGCACCTCGTCACAGCGTTCGATCTCGCCAGCACCGGCTGAAGTCCGTGCTGGACGGACGACATCTGTTCCAAATGTTCCTACCCCCATCGCTATCAACTCCCGAGGAGACTGTCATGACCGAGCACCTGACCATGAACACCGTTGTCCACGCAGCGTTCCGGCGGACCATCGCCCGATTCGACTCCGCCCTCGCCTCATTCCCAGACGGATCCCAGCAGCGGGCAGACGACCTCAAACGCGTGTGGGACTTCTTCGACCAGGAGCTGCACCACCATCACGGCTACGAGGAGGAGTTCTTCTGGCCGGCGCTCCAGCAGACCGACGCCGACCTGAGCGCAGTGGCCGAGCTGGACAGCGAGCACGATGCCATGCGGGCGGCGCTCGATCTTGCCACTGCCGCCATGGCAGCGTTGAAGGCCGAGCCGGCGGCACCCAATGCGGCCGAGGCGCGCACCGCAGTCGCGAACCTCGGGACCGTGCTGCTGAATCACCTCGCCCACGAAGAACGGGATCTGGAGCCGATCTCGGCGGCATACCAGGACGCGCCTGCGATGAAGGCGGCTCTCTCCCAGGTCAAGAAGGCGCACTTCAAGAGCATGGGCAACTTCGTCGAGTGGCTCCAGGACGGTGCGGACGAGTCCGACCTCGAGGGCATGCGCAAGGAGCTGCCGCCCCCGGTGATCTTCCTCTTCGGCAAGATCGCCGGACGCCGCTATCGTCGCGAGATCGCGCCGGTCTGGCGAAGTGCCTGACGGACTCGCGTGCGATCTGTCACCTGAGCCGGTCATCGATGGCGGTGCCAGCGCCTGAGGTCAGGCCGCGCTGAGGAGGTCGCAGGCGCAGCCGTGATGGAACGCCAGCGGCCAGCCGCTGCGCTCGCTGTGCCCAGGTCCAACGGCGAGGAACTGACCGATCGTCCGGGTGGGACCTCCGTCGCAGTGCGCCAGCACTTCAATCGCGATCTCAAGCGCTGCCCCGTGCACCGTCACCGCATCCAGCGCTGCAGGAGTGAGGATGCCGGTGTGCCTGCCGAGCTGGGGGAGCAGCGCACCCCATGCGTGATCCCAATCGGCACGATGCAGGTCGTAGCAGGACATGCACGGAGTCCGACCCGGTCGCACGAGTGGTCCGATGCGTACGCGGTCCTCGTCGATCATCACGACGAGATGATCGAGCGCAGCCAGTTGCGGTCGCTCGAACACGGTCCGCGCGGGTTCACCACACGAGGCGATGACCAGGAGATCTGGATCGTTCGAGTCGAGATCGCGGATACCGGCGCTGCCGAGGACGGTACGCGCCGCGGCTGCGATCGGCTCGGTCGCGGCGTCGGTGTGGAACGCAACGCGGAACAGCGGCCGCTGCGTGAGGCGCGCCAGTTCGCCACCTGCGAGGTCGGTGTGCCGGGCTTCGGCATCAAGTCCGCGTCGATGCGGTGCACTCCAGTGTGACGAGTCGAACACGACCCCGAGGGCACGCAACTGGTGCATCAGAGGTGCGACCTCGCAGTCGAGCTCTGGGATGTTGGCTCTCGCGTACGACTGGAGCCGCTCGACGTCTCGGGTGCCGTCCGCGAGCCGCAGCAGAGCCATGAGACCTGGGCGGTCAGCGATGACGACGCCGGGCGAGGTGCCGATCTGCAGGCTCGCTTGGTCGCGGCGCAGCAGCGGAGCACCGGGACGAAGCGCGGGACGAAAGGTCATTCGGCCAGCGTGGCGCGGAGCCCCGCTGTCGACCAGCCTCGCATCCACAGGCGTCCGCGCACAATAAAGGCGACCCGCAGGTGCGGGTCGCCTTCATTGAAGTTCGGGGAAGGTGCGGGACTCAGGCCTTGCCGAGAATCCGGTTGAGCTTCGTGCCACAGACCGGGCAGATGCCCTTGGCCATACGAGTGCCCTTGTCACTGACGTGGACCTCGCCTGAC
>NZ_JAKFEL010000213.1:0-9722 GCF_036675695.1 Aeromicrobium sp. | reverse complement strand
TCACTTGCGCCGGACGACTCTTTTTTTGATCGGGGGGGCGAGGGCCTCAGACTCGTCGCTCACCGCCTCAGGCTGTTGGTCGTCGGCTGGTTGTTCATCCACGAACTCATCAACCAATGGCTCAGGTTCAGTCAATGGTGTGGGCACGGCCGAATGATTGGCCATGACGATGTGCTCCTGCGCTACGCGCTCTGCTTCTGCCTCGGCTGCAGCGACCCATTCGAGTGCTGTCCGCTCGGCTTCCTGGAGCTTCTCCTCGGCCGCAACTCGTGCGGCGGCAACGGCTTGCGAGAGCCGTTCTTGAGCATCCCGCTTGGACTGCACCGTGACTCGCTCGGCCTCTGCCTGGGCCTGGGCGACGCGGGCCTGGGCATCCTCGACTGAACGGTCGGAGAGACGTTTGGCCTCAGCCTGGGCAGCTGCCACACGCTCGGCAGCGGCCTTCTCGGCTTCTTCGATCTTCTCCTGGGCATCCAGGCGGGCCGCTTCAACGTCGGCAGCAAGCTTGCGCTCTGCTTCCTTGCGGGCGTCGGCGGCAGCACGTGCAGCCTCCGCGGCATTTGCCGCAACGAGCTCAGCCTCGGCCTCGGCGATCCTGACCTTCTCCGCGGCCATGCGCTCAGCATCAGCCAGCTTGGCTGCCGCGTCGGCCCGTTCGGCCTCGGCTTCGCGAGCGAGCCTTTCGGCTTCCTTGTTGGCACGTTCGACGAGGGCTTTCGCTTCATCACGTTCACGAGCGAGTTCGGCAGCGGCTTCTTCATGTCGACGTGCGGCTTCGGCTGCAAGGCGGTCCGCCTCGAGCTTGGCAGCGATGAGCTTCTCTTCGGCGGCACGCTCGGCATCGGCAACTCGTACGGCGATGGCGACGCGCTCGGCGGCAGACTCCTGAGCGAACTTCTCCGCCTCAGCCTTGGCTGCGGCGACGTGGCTTGCTGATGTCTGCTCGGCTTCGCGCACGATCCGCTCGGACTCTGCACGAACCTCGGCCAGGCGTGCATCTGCCTCGGCTCGCTCCTGTGCGAGCTGTGCGAGAGCGGCCTCGCGATCTGCCTTGGCCTGCTCGGAGACTTCGGCAGCCTCGGCTCGAGCCTCTTCGATGCGACGCTGCGCATCGCGCTCTGCATCAGCCAACCTGCGCTGCGCAGCCTCTTGAGCTTCGACCTCTGCCTCGGCCATACGACGCTCGGCTGTCTCCCGGGCTTCAGCCTCTGCGGCCTCGGCCAGTCTCTTGGCCTCGGTCTTGGCTTCGTTGATGCGCTGTTCGGCCTGGCGATCAGCGGCGGCCTGCGCGGCGGCTACTCGGGCATCAGCAGCCTGCTGGAGCTCGGTGATCTTGGCGGCGGCCGCGGCACGCTCACGCTCGATGTCAGCTGATACGCGATCAGCCTCCTGCCGGGCAGCGGACACCCGCTCGGCGGCAGCCTGCTCGGCAGCCTTGAGCTTGGCGGCGCTGACTTCGCGCTGTGCGGCTTCGTCAGCGGTCAACCTTGCGCTGACCTGCGCACGCTCGCGCGCGGCCTCCTCCATGAGACGCGCAGCCTCCTGCCGAGCGGCAGCAACGCGCTGCTGCGCGGCGGCGCTCGCCGCGGCAAGCTTCTCCGCGAACGTCGATGCGCCCTCAACCGGCGGGGCATACATCTCGTCGCGCTCCGGAACATCGGGAACGTCGTTGGCTTCGGGACCCGATTCGGTGTCGTCCGCGGTGGTCTCGGGGTCGGCGTGCGACTGTTCCGCTCGAACGTCCTCGCCGGCGAAACCGGCAACGGCAGGTGCAGACTCGAGCGTTGGTTCGGCAGCTGGCTGCGGCTCGGGCTCGTCCGAGAAGTCGGCGGCAGTTGGAGTGTTGCCCCACGTGATCGTCTGCGGCGGTTCTTCGGTGCTCAGCTCTTCGCGGTCGGGCGGTGTCGCGACCGCCTCGCGTGCTTCATCCAGCTTCTCTGCAAGGGTCTTCGTGTTCTCCGGCTCGTCACCGCCACGACGTCGCGACGCCGCGAGCTCCTTGGCAGCGGCGCGCTCCTCACGGCGCTTGTCCAACGCCTCCTGACGTGCCGCGCGGGCCGCAGCACGGCGGGCCCTCGGCGAATCGGACTCATCCTCGTCGCGTGCATGGGAACGACTCTCCGGTGCGTGGCGTGGGCCAGAGCTCGCCCGATCGTCGGTGGTCTCCTCCTGGGCCAGCATCTCGGCGGCAACCTGCAATGGGTCAGCCCGCTTGCGGTCGACCGGCTGGTTGTCTTCTGAGTCAGTCATGACTCCCTCTCGTTGTAGCACCACGCATTTGTCCGTCGATTCTCAGTATGCCCCATGCGCCCCGCCTGTCACCCGCCTCAACATGCGGTCACGCACGTCAGAATGCGATGAGTCAGCGGCCGCTGAATGAGGCCTTACCGGGCCCGTTCTCCATGAACGAGATCATGCCTGCTTTTTGGTCTTCGGTCGCGAACAACGCCGCAAACTCGTCTCGCTCGACTGCGATCCCGTCGTCCAGAGACACGTCGAGGCCCTGGTCGATGGCGCGCTTCGCAGCGCCCAACGCCAGCTTCGGTCCGCCGACGAACTGGTTGGCCCATTCGACGGCCTTGTCATAGACCTCGTCGGCGGGGTGGACCTGATCAACGAGCCCAATGGCCAGTGCCTCCTGAGCGTCGATGAATCGTCCCGTGAAGATCAGGTCCTTGGCCTTCGCCGGACCAACCAGTCGCGCCAGACGCTGAGTACCGCCTGCACCCGGGATGATGCCGAGCAGGATCTCCGGCTGACCGAGCTTGGCGTTGTCGGCGGCAAATCGGAGATCGGTCGACAGCGCGACCTCACACCCGCCTCCTAGCGCGAATCCCGTGATCGCCGAGACCGTCGGCTTGTTGATGGCCGCGAGTGACTTGGTGAAGTCCTGAAGGAGATGGGCGTGCTTCTTCATGTCCTCGTGGGACATGTCCGCCATCTCCTTGATGTCGGCGCCGGCGGCAAACACCCGCTCGCCGCCGTACACAACAACAGCGGCAACGTCGTCGCGGCTCTCCGCCTCAGCGCATACCTCGACGATCTCGCTCTGCATTTGCGCATTGAGCGCATTCATCTTGGGCCGATCGAGGCGAATCGTTCCTACGCCGTCGCTGACTTCGAGTCGTACGAGCTCACCCATCGTGGCCTCCAGCCGCATCGTCGGCGGTCGCTCCCGCCATCGCGAAGAGCATAGGTCAGCCCCATGGCTGGGCTGACACGGCCGAAGCCTTCTAGCGAACACCCCGTCGAGTATGTGAATCCGTGATCGGTGGGAGCTCGTCTCTCGTAGGAGGCTCGGCGCCCGCACGTCCCACCGTGATCGCCGCCGAGACATTGGCGTGATGCATGAACGAGCGCAAGTCAGACAACGACAACCCGCGTACTCCCGCCGCCGGATCGCCAGCGTCTGACGTCACCACACCAGTCGTCGTCATGGCGTCGATGAGTCCCGACATACACGCGTCACCGGCGCCGACCGTGTCGATGACCGGGGTTGTCGCCGACGCGACATGTACCTCGCCGGCCGGGTGCACCGCGAACGAGCCACGTGCACCAGCAGTGATGACAACGAGCTCTGCACCCAGAGCAAGCCATTTGCGGGCGACGACGTTTGGCGCGATGCCGGGGTAGAGCCAGTCGAGGTCCTCGTCGCTGACCTTGACGACTCCGCAGTACGCGACCAGTCGAGTCAGCCGGGACAGCACCGCTTCTCGGTCGTCGAGCAGGCGCGGACGAACGTTCGGGTCGAACGTCACGAGCGATGTCGCCGACGCACGTTTGACCAGTTCCTCCACCGCGTCGGCGCCGGGCCCCAGATAGGACGCAATGGAACCGGTGTGAACGATTGGCCCGAACGACAAAGAATCAAGACCGTCTGGATCCCAGGTGATGTCGAAGTCGTAGCGTGCGGCACCGCGGGCATCGAGCCACGCCGTCGCGGTTGATGTCGGCGCTCGCCCGACACTGCCCGGTGCCAACTCAACGCCACTTCGTTCCAATGCTTCCCGAACGACGTGGCCGCGCTCATCATCGCCCAGACACGTGGCGAGCATGACGGGGTGACCGAGGCGCCCGAGCCCGACGGCGACATTGGCCGGGCTGCCTCCGGGATGCTCGCTCCTCCGGCCGTCGGAGCGAACCACGATGTCGACGAGTGACTCCCCCACAACAAGAATCACGCGACGACCATGGCCCCGGTCATGATGGCCACTGCTTCCTGCGGTGTGTGCGTCTCGGGGGTGATGACCGCCGCGCGCCGACCGAGTCGCTGTACCTGGATGCGATCCGCGACCTCAAACACCTGCGGCATGTCATGGCTGATGAGAATCACCGGCATGCCCTGGTCCCGCAGATCTCGTACGAGCTGAAGGACCTGCGCCGACTCTCGTACGCCCAGCGCTGCCGTGGGCTCGTCGAGGATCACGACTTTCGAGCCGAAGGCTGCCGCCCTGGCGACCGCGACCGCCTGCCGCTGACCTCCGGAGAGGTTCTCAACTGCCTGGGTCATCGATTGCAGCGTCGTGATGCCGAGGTCCTCCACCTGTTGGCGGGCCTGGTCGCGCATTCCCTTCTTGTCGAGCATCCGCAAAACCGACCCGCGCAGTCCCGGGAGTCGCTGCTCGCGGCCGAGGAAGAGATTGCTCGCGATGTCGAGCGCAGGCGAGACGGCAAGGTTCTGGTAAACCGTCTCGATGCCGGCCTTGCGGGCGTCGTCTGGCCGATGGAACTCCACTGGCCGTCCCTCGACGAGGATCTCGCCCGCATCAGGCGTGTAGGCGCCGGAAAGGCATTTGATCAGCGTCGACTTGCCGGCGCCATTGTCGCCGATGATCGCCAGAACTTCGCCGGCATGCAGCTCGAGATCGACGCCGGCAAGGCCGACAACGTGCCCAAAAGTCTTGACGAGGCCACGCGCCTCCAGAATTGGCGTACTCATGCGCGTACCTTCCTGATCCACTGGTCGACAGAGACCGCGATGATGACAAGCACACCGACCGCGAGGGTCTGATAGAGAACGTCGAGTCCCGCGAGGCTCAGCCCGTTGCGGAAGACGCCGACGATGAGGGCACCGATCAGACTTCCCCACAGCGCTCCGCGGCCACCAAACAAGCTCGTGCCACCGATAACGACTGCCGTGATTGAGTCGAGGTTGGCATCGACTCCGGCATTGGGGCTGGCCGCGTTGACCCGGCCCATCAGGATCCAGCCAGCCGCCGCGAAAAGCGCCCCGGCCGTGACGTACACGCTGAGAATGACTCGAGTGACATGGATGCCGCTCAGTCGCGCCGACTCGGCGTCGTCGCCGACGGCGTACACATGGCGGCCCCACGATGTCTGACTCAGGGCGAAGGCGACCACCACGTAGAGGCTGATCATCAGAACGACACCCCAGGTAATCTGCGCGCCGGCGATGTCGAACGACTTGCCGGTCCAGGTGAGGAGCTCAGGCATCTCGATGCCGCGAACTGTGGCGCCCGAGGAGTAGAGCAGCGCGATCGCGCCGAAGACGTTGAGCGTGCCGAGAGTCACGATGAACGGCGGGAGATTGAGTCGGGTGACCAAGACACCGTTGATGACACCCGTGGCGATGCCGACGATCAGCGCCGCGAGCAGGGCGAGTGGACCTGGCCAGCCCTGCTCACTCGCGACACCCGCCGCAACAAGCGTCGAGAGGATCATCGCGGCTCCGACGGACAAATCGATGCCCGCGGTCAGCACGATCAGGGTCTGCCCGATCGCGAGAGCCCCGATGACGGCGACCTGCTGAACGACCAGCGAGAGGTTCGCCGTGCTGAGGAAGCGCTCGTTGAGCAGGCCGAAAACAATCATCGAAAGGACGAGTACGACGGCCGGGCTCAGCGCTGGGTAGCGATGGAGCACCGTACGTACCCGGTCGAGCGGTGTGGGGGGTCGAGTCAGGCCGGCTTCGGTCAGCACCTCGAGCGGATTGTCGACGAGTGCTGTGTCTTCGGGTTCAGATGTCATGACGGGTGGATCCTTTCGATGCGGGACTGGGAACGAACGCAGCGGGGGTGTCCGGGAGGACACCCCCGCCGACGATCACTCAGCCCCAGCAGGTCGACTTGCCTGCTGCAGTGTCGACGCTCTCGACGCCGTCTTGCGGGTCGTCCGTCACGAGCTTGACGCCGGTGTCGAAGAAGTCAAGACCTTCAGTTGTCGTCGGCTTCTCGCCATCCTTGGCCAGCTTCGCAATTGCCGCAACACCCTTGGCAGCCATCTCCAGCGGGTACTGCTGAGCAGTCGCGCCGATGATGCCGTCGGCCACGTAGCCGACGCCAGCGCAGCCACCGTCAACCGAGACGAGCGTGACGCCCTTCTCCTTGCCCGCACTCTTCAGCGCCTGATAGGCGCCGTATGCCGCGGGCTCGTTGATCGTGTAGACCACGTTGATGTCGGGGTTCTTCGACAGGCAGGTCTCCATCGCGGTCGTTCCGCCGTCTTCGGCGCCGTTGGTCGCCTCGTTGCAGACGATCTCGTAGTCACCGCCGCTGTAGCTGCCGGTCTTCGCCTCGTCACCGTTCTTCTGCTTGTCGCCGGTCGGGATACCCATACCTGTGAGGAAGCCCTGGTCGCGGTTGTAGTCGACCGAGACAACCTTGTCGTTGAACAGGTCGAGCATCGCGATGACTGCCTTCTCGCCGTTGAGCTTCTTGGCAGTCCATGCGCCGATCGACTCGCCTGCCTTGAAGTTGTCAGTCGCGAAAGTGATGTCGACGGCATCGGCCGGGTCGGGCGGAGTGTCGAGGGCAATCACATACAGGCCCGCGTCGCGCGCCTTCTCGATGGCGTCAACCACAGCTGGACCGTTGGGCGTGATGAGAATGCCGTCCTGACCAAGCGAGATCGCGTTCTCGATCGCCTGGATCTGCGTGTCCTCGTCGCCATCGGACTTGCCAGCAGCGAGCTTGAGGTCAACGCCGTTCTCCTTCGCGGCTTCCTTCGCGCCGTTCTGCATGGCGACGAAGAACGGGTTGCTGGTGGTCTTGACGATGAGTGAGACACCAATGTCGGACGAATCGCCGCCCGAATCAGAGTCGGACCCGCACGCCGAGAGCACCAGCGTGGATGCCATGACGGCAACCGCGGCGGCGGCAAAGCGGCGCCGGTGGGCAGAAAGTGTTTTCACGATGATTCCTCTCACAACGCCAGACCGTCTGACATCGTTGTCACATTGTGTTCTACATCACACAGAACCCGGCGTCAAGCGTTACGCTGGGACACATGACACCGTTGTCACCCAAACCCGCTCCGCGCCAGCGGGCCACCATGAAGGATGTTGCGCGCGAAGCGGGCGTCGGCATCAAGACCGTGTCCCGCGTCGTGAACGGTGAGGGATACGTCGGCGAGGCAACGGCTGCGCGCGTACGAGCGGCAGTGGAACTGCTCTCATACCGGCGCGATGTCAGCGCCGGTTCCCTGCGTCGGGCCGACCGCCGCACCCTCAGCATCGGACTACTGCTCGGTGACGTCTCAAACCCTTTCGACGCGCAAGTCCATCGCGGTGTCGAAGATGCCGCCAGCGCCGCCGGATTCGCCGTCCTCTCCGCGAGCCTCGACGAGGACCCAGAGCGCGAGCGCGAGCTCGTGCCAACCATGGCCTCCTACCAAGTCGACGGTCTCATCGTGATGCCTGCCGGCCCAGATCCGACTGCGCTTCAGCACGAGATCGACGCCGGAATGCCCATCGTCTTGGTGGACCGTGGTGTGGATGGACTCGAGACGGACAGCGTCGTCGTTGACAACGAGAGCGGTGCCCGCATCGCGACCGAACACCTGATCTCATACGGGCATCGGCACATCGCGTTCATGGGCGATCGCCAGTTTCTCCCCACGGCCCAGAAGCGCCTCGACGGCTACCGCCAGGCCTGTTGGTCAGCCGGCTGCCCGGCGACGCACGTGATTCAGGACCTGTCGAACGAGTACCTCGCGGAGACCGCCACCCGCGCGATGCTCCAGTCCAGCCCCGCACCGACTGCGATCTTCGCGGCGCAGAACCTCGTGACGATCGGCGCCGTACGCGCGCTGCGCAGTCTGGGTCTCGAGCACGAGATCGCTGTGGTCGGGTTCGACGACATCACACTCGGCGACCTGGTCTCACCCGCCATCAGCGTCATCGCGCAGGACCCGCACCTGATCGGACGAATGGCAGCCGAGCGACTCCTTGCCCGCATCGGCGGCGACACCAGTCCCGTCCAGCAGATCGTCGTACCGACGTCGTTCCTCGTACGAGGGTCGGGCGAGATCCCTCCCCCGTGATGTGACGCAGGTCCACCGCGAGCGCAAAGCTCACAGGTCGGCAAAAGATGCGGACGGCTGGGTTCCGCGTACGTTCGAAGTGCCCCCTACGAAAGGCACTTCCATGTTCATCGGCGGATCCATCTTCCTTCTCGCAGTTGGCGCAATCTTGTCGTTCGCCATCCGCGACAACATCAACGAAGTTGACCTCGTCGAGGTCGGCTACATCCTCATGGGCGCCGGCGCGCTCGGTCTCATTGTGAGCCTCATCATCAACGGACAGAACCGCGAGCGTACGGTCGTCGAACGCCGGGATCCTCCTCCGCCCGCCTGACATCTGGCGACGTTCGCCATCACAGAACGCACCCGGCACGACGAAGCGGTTCAACGGCGACATGCCAAGGTCGGCCGCTGCAAGAACTGACCTCCGACGTCGGCTGGCAGGATGGACGTATGACGGCGATCCTGCGCGACGACGACCTGTCGCTCGAGCCGACTACGGGTTCGGACGAGTTCATCGGCTTCGCCATCGTCATTGGCGGCGAACGTGTTGGCACGGTGGCGCTGCGACCTGAGGAGCGCAGAGCTGGGTCGATCCGATGGAACGCTGGTGCCGACAACCTCGGCGTCGCCATCCGCGCACTGCGCCTCGCCCTCGATCACGCCTTCGGCGAGCTGGGATGGACCCGCGTAGAGGCGCGCATACCCGTCGATCGCACCGACGACATCCGTGCGGCTTCGATCTCTGGCCTTCGCCGTGAAGGCATCACGCGAGGTGCGGGAGATGACCCCGACCGCGCACTGCTTGCGCGACTGGTTGACGATCCGCCCGTGTTCAGCCGGGACGGCTTCATCTCGATCCTCAACGCCGGTCTGCCGACCAAGCGCGTCATCAGCCAGGGACTGCTCCGCGACGAGCAGGGTCGGGTGCTCTTGTGCGAGCTGACCTACAAGGAGGAGTGGGATCTGCCCGGCGGTGTCATCGAGGTGGGCGAAGCGCCGGCCATCGGGCTCGTACGCGAGCTGCAGGAAGAGCTCGGCATCACGGTGGAGGTTCAGGGCCTGATCACGGTCAACTGGCTGCCGGCGTGGCGCGGCTGGGACGACGCGTGCATCTTCCTGTTCGACCTCGGCGTTGTCGACAGCTCGATCACCGAGGGGATGGAGCTGCAGGTCACCGAGATCAAGTCGGTGCAGTGGTGCGATCCGGAAACCGTACGGGCGAATGGTGCGCTCGCTGCGATCGAGCTGCTTGACGCTGTCGAAGCTGGCGGCCTGGCGACGTATCGAGAAGCCCCGCTTCAGACGTAATGAAGAATCCCCCCGGAGCCGAAGCTCTGGGGGGATTCTTACTGAACTAAATCAGTGGGTGAATCAGAGGGGACGAATGTTCGTCGCCTGCAGGCCCTTCTGGCCCTGCTCGACGTCGAATTCAACCTTCTGGTTCTCGTCCAGCGAGCGGT
>NZ_JAKFEL010000250.1:0-9769 GCF_036675695.1 Aeromicrobium sp. | reverse complement strand
GGACCGAATACGGCGCTCTGCGTGCCGTGCCAGTCGCCCTCGGCGACGAGCCGGGTGTCGCCTGATGTGCGGCGCAATCAAGGGCGGTCCGAGCCTCGAAGGCGTCGACGTCGCCAATGAAGCTGTGATCCAGGGCGTCGTCACGCGTGACGGTCAGCCCGTGGGCAACGCGTACGTCCGTCTGCTCGACCGTACGGGCGAGTTCACTGCAGAGGTTCCGACCTCGGCCACGGGCCAGTTCCGGTTCTTCGCTGGCCCGGGTGACTGGACGCTTCGCACACTTGCCCCGAAGTCAGTGTCGGTCGACAACGCCGTGACCGCTGCCAAGGGCACTGTCGCAGAGGTGCTTGTCGCCGTCTGAATCGTTGGTTGCCAGTCCACGGACGCCCTCTCCGCTTTGTGGGGAGGGCGTTCGCTGTGATGTGCTGACCAGCGTCGATGTCGGAAAGACCTTGAAGCGCGCTTGAGTTCGCTTCGTATCAGATAGTGATCGGAAACACGCCTTGATGACCGCAGGATCGCGTTTCTACGCTAGAGTTTTCCCATAACGAACCGCACAGCGGTTCGTTAGCCAGAACATAACGTGATCTAAGCAGGGAGTCACGGCGGATTATCCACTGCAATGACTCAACAAACTCGGACCTTTTGGAGTACGGATGATGAAGATCAGGCTGATTGCCGCCGCGGTGATCGCGGGAGCAGCAACCCTGCTCTCCGCCGGCTCGGCAAACGCAGGCTACCCAGAACCTTCGATCACGATCACAATCGACGACAACATCCTCGTCGGTGGCAACGTATTCACCTATACAGCTGACGCCGGCTCCGTCGAGTGCGACTGGACGATCACCTACAACGAAGGCCGCGCACCGGGCGAGCCCGCCGTTCAGACTGGCAGCGGCACTTCGCTCACCGGCTCGTACGACACCAAGGTTGTGTCGAAGATCTTCAAGTCGAAGATCAAGGCTGTGTGCGAGTACGACGACGGACAGACTGCGTCCACCGAAGAGGCGATCACCGCTCCTGCGTTCTACTCGACCGGCAGCGGCGCGAGCACCCTCCAGACCGCGATTCAGGAGGCCAGTGCTTCCGCCACGGTCACACTGCTTCCCCTCGGTTCAGGCGATGACGGCGACTCGTTGCCCGACACCGGTGGATCCAACCTTTCGCTGATCCTTCTTGGCGGCGGACTGGTTCTTGTTGGCGGTGGCGTCACCTACATGGCTCGCCGTCGTCAGTCGAGCCACTAAGACTGGTACGTAAGATCGTGCACGTCCCGAACTTCGGGACGTGCACGATTCTTTTGTTCGTCGCCCGCGACAACCCGTTCGGAGTGCAATGAGCCAGTCGGCGTATCGATCGCGGAAGCATCGCCCGTGGTACCGCAAGATGACCCGTGTGCACTTCGGATGGGCCTTCGCGGGTCTGCTGGTGCTGGTGCTGATTCTGTTCGGCTGGCAGGCAGCGCGCGCCAGCTCGGCGCTGCGGCTGGCAGCCAATCAGGCCCAGGTCCTGCAGAACCAAATTGTCGCCGGCGATGACGTAGCAGCCAAGACAACGATGGCTGCCCTCGCCGACTCTGCTGATCGTGCCAAGAGCTCGACGGACGGCGTCCTGTGGCAACTGGGTGCGAAGGTCCCGTTCTTCGGCAAGAACGTGTCCGCGGTGCAGGACGTATCGGTCGCCATCGACACCATCGCCCGGGACGCCCTCCCGCCCGTGGTCGAGCTCTCTTCGAAGATCAACCTCAACACCTACAGCCCGCATGACGGCAAGGTCGATATCAAGGCGATCGAGGAGATCGAGCCGTCGGTCTCTGACGCTTCTGCGGCGATCTCCAGGGCCAACGAGCGGATCCGTGGCATCGACGCCGGATCCCTCCTGGTCCCGCTGCGTGGACCGGTCTCGTCCATCCAGGCCAAGGTTGGCGAAGCCCGCAACGCTTCCAAGTCGGCGACCCTGGCCGCGCGCCTGCTCCCTTCGATGCTGGGCAAGAACGAGACCCGTCGCTATCTCCTGCTGATCCAGAGCAACGCGGAGATCCGCGCCACGGGTGGCATCGCCGGCTCGTTCGCAATCCTCACCGCCAAGAAGGGCAGGCTGTCGATGGGGTTGCAGGGCGCGATCCAGGATCTCCGTCCGTTCGAGGAGCCCGTTGTCCCGATGACCAACGACGAGAAGGACGTGTTCTCGTCCGCGCTCGTCACTGACCTCCGCAACGCCAACCTGACTCCTGACTTTCCCCGTACGGCACAGATCACTCGTGCGATGGTGAAGAAGGGTCTTGGCAGGAATGTCGATGGAGTCATCTCGGTCGACCCAGTTGCGATGAGCTTCATCCTCGAAGGCACCGGTTCCGTCAAGCTCAAGAATGGCGCGGCGCTGACGCCGGAGAATGCCGTCGAGGTACTCCTCAACGCGATCTATCGCTTTTACCCGGACGCCACGCAGCAGAACGACACCTTCGAGTATGCGGCGCGCAAGGTGTTCAACGTCGTGAAGTCAGGTCGCGGCGAGTCGCGCCTCGTGATCTCCGGGCTGGTGAAGGGCGCGAGCGAGAACCGGATCATGGTGTGGTCCTCTCACAAGGATGAGCAACAGCTCATCGGTCCGTCGGACCTGTCGGGTGCATTCCTCGGTGATGACGGCAAGACGCCGCGGGTTGGCCTCTACTTCGGTGACGCGGCGGCAACGAAGATGGAGTACTACCTCAACTACTCGACGAGGGTCACCGCCACTCGTTGTCTCGAAGACGACGTCCAGGAGCTCACGTCCACGACGCAGGTCACGTCCAATGCCCCAGCAGATGCAAAGAAAAGCCTTCCCGAGTCAGTCACCGGAAGCGGCTTGTCCACACCCAAGGGCACGATGAGTCTCAACCTTCGCTTCTACTCGCCCTTTGGCGGTGGTTTCACCGAGGTACGGGTCAACAACAAGAAGCAGACGGTCTACGGCGACACCTTCAAGGGCCGCAACGTCACTCGAGTCACGCTGCGGGTCAAACCGGGCGAGACCATCTCGGTGACCACGGGGATGATCTCCGGGCCCAACCAGCCAGGCGATGTCATCTTCTCCACGACACCGGGAATCGTCAGTGCTCGCAACGATGTCGTGACGCCGTCTGCGTGTAAGTAGCGAGGTCAGTCGACGCTGCGGAGTTACCTGACTTCTTCGGGTGCTGGCAGGACGTCGTCGGGGTTGGCCCTGATGTAGGCCGAGACCGAGTCCTTCCGCAGGGCATCCCACAGCTGCATCGCCTTCTGTTCATCGAGCTTCACGATGCTGCCGTAGATCGGGACCGTCTCAGTGCCGGCAATGGGTGCCGTGAGGAATCTGACGTCCTTGGCTTCGGTGCCGCGGAGGGAAAGGGCGAGGCCGCGCATGTCGCCCGCCGACCATTCGGCATCGACTGTGAGGTTCTTGGTGAGTGCGCTGACGGTGTTGATGAGCTTGACCGGGTTGGTCATCGTCCCCTTGTCGAGGATCTTCTTCATGAGCGCGCGCAGGAAGTTCTGCTGACGGGCAATGCGGTCGAAGTCGCCGCGGAGGAGACCATAGCGGGTTCGGACGTAGGCGAGAGCCATCTTGCCTTCGAGGACCTGCGGTCCGGCTTCCCACTGGATCCTCTGCTTGGGATCGTAGAACGCCTTCGGGATCGTGACGGGTACGCCGCCAACTGCCGACGAGAGTTCGCGGAAGCCGGCCCAGTCGATGATCGCGAGGTGCTCCATGCGGAGGTTGGTCAGGTGCTCGACGGTGGAGATCGCGCCGAGGGGTCCGAACTCGGAGAACGCCGCGTTGATCTTGCCCTGGTGCTGCGGGCGGCCCTCAGAGTCGTAGATCGTCGTGAACGTGTCACGGGGGATCGAGGTCAGGTATACGTGCTTTCGATTGGCCGAGATGTGCACGATCATCAGCGTGTCGCTGCGGTACTTGCCGACGGGCCACTCATCGGCCTTGGCGTCCTCGCCAATCGACGAGCCGGACGGCTGACCAGCGATCTTCTTGCCCTTGTCAGAGCCCAGCAGCAGTATGTTGAGCGACTTGCCCTTGTCTGGGTCGGGACGATCGGTGTCCTTGTTGTCGGGCAGCTTCGCGACGTTGTTGAGCTTTGAGTTGAGCATGTAGGCGTAAGAAGCGCCGCCCACGATGGGGACGACGATCAGGAGCGTGAAGAGCGTAATCAGCAGTTTGCGATGCCTTCGGCGAAACGGTTGGCCGCCAGCACGACGCTTGCCAGCCTCGCCGTAGCGACGCTCTCGTCTGCTAGCCATCATGCTCCGTTCCAGTGGGTATCCCGACTATTCTGCCGGGTCATCGCAAGTCCGACCAATCGTGCCCGCCCAGACGGCCGATAGAATCGACCTCATGCCGTTCGAGATTCCGTCTGACCTCCACCCCGACCTCATGCCGATGGCATGGTTGCTCGGCCCGTGGCACGGCAACGGACAGGGCGAGTACCCCACGATCAAGCCGTTCTCGTTCGAACAGGACGTGGTGTTTGCCCACGACGCCAGGCCTTTTCTGCACTACTTCAGCCGCACCTGGATTACGGACGAAGCTGGTGAGCGCGTACGCCCCGGCGCCCTCGAGACGGGCTTCCTGCGACCCGCAGGTGAGGGTCAGGTTGAGCTCGTCCTCGCGCACGCCACTGGCTTCGCCGAGATCTGGTACGGCACGATCGACGGCCCCCGACTCACGCTGTCGACTGACGTCGTCGCGCGTACGTCGACCGCCAAGGACTACACCGCGGGTCAGCGCATGTACGGGCTCGTCGAAGGCGACCTGATGTACGCCTACGACATGGCCGCCGAGGGGCAAGAGATGCAGTCGCACCTCTGGGGACGGTTGCAGCGTGTCTGACGCAAGCCCACTCCTGTCGCTGCCCGGCGCAGTCAGCGGTAACGCGCCGGACAACCTCGTGGCCGCGCACTACGGGTCGATCGCCGGGGAGCAACGCCGCCTCATCGAGGGCGGCACCTTCGTGGACCTCTCGCACCGTGACGTCATCACGGTCAGTGGCCCTGACCGCCTCACTTGGCTCCATTCCTTGACGACCCAGTACCTCGAAGGGCTGGAGCCAGGCGTACGCACTGACGTGCTGCTGCTCTCGCCGCAGGGTCGCATCGAGCACGGATTCTCCGGTGTCGACGACGGCGAGACCTTCTGGGCGCACACCGAGCCGGGCGCAGGCGCTGCGCTTGTGACTTTCCTCGACCGTATGCGCTTCATGATGCGCGTTGAGGTGACGCTGGCCTCTGGTGAGTGGGCGGTGATCGGCCTCCCTCAGCTCGACTGGAAGATCGTGCCTCGCGCCGACCTGAAGGACCTTCCGGCCGAGCTCGGCGACCCGGTCGGACTCTGGGCGTGGGAGGCGCTGCGCATCGAGGCAGGCCTGCCTCGCATCGGTATGGACACCGATGAGCGGACGATCCCCAACGAAGCGGGTCTGCTGAACGTTGCAGTGCATCTCGACAAGGGCTGCTACCGCGGCCAGGAGACTGTCGCGCGGGTGCATACTCTTGGGCGACCTCCTCGTCGGCTGGTGCGTCTTCATCTCGATGGCTCCGTCAACCATCTGCCGGCGGTCGGCTCCGAGGTGACGCTGGATGGCGTACGCGTGGGCTCGATCGGCTCGGCCGCGCGCCATCATGAGCTGGGCCCGATCGCGTTGGCGTTGGTCAAGCGCAATGTCGACCCGGCGGCCGAGCTGCTCGTCGACGGTGTTGCCGCAGGTCAAGAGCTCATTGTCGACCCGGAGGCCGGGCTGCACGTGCGTCCGGTACTACGTTGACGGGGCATCGGCGTTTCGCAATCCTTGCCATCTGCACCGCCAACATCTGCCGTTCCCCGATGATCGAGGTGCTGCTGCGGGCGGAGCTGGACCCCGAGCTGTTCGAGGTCGCGAGCGCAGGCGTCCAAGGGTGGGACCGTCAGCCGATGGACGCCATGGCAGCCATGGAGCTCATGCGATTCGGTCACTCGCCCGGCAAGTTCAGGTCGCACGCGATCGACTCCTACCTTGTCGACTCGGCCGACCTGATCCTCACTGCGACCAAGACGCACCGCTCAGAGGTGCTCGCGCTGAACCCGCGTGCCCTGCGGCGCACGTTCACGCTCGTCGAGTTCGCTGCCCTGTGCGAGAAGATCGAAGCCGCCTACCCGACTGAGCTCGTTGCCGAGGCGGCACGTCAGCGCAGCCTCGCGCCCGCAGACATCGACATCGGTGACCCCTACCGCCGAAGCCCTGAGGTGCATCGCAAGACGGCCGATCAGATCGCCGCTGCAGCACACACGGTGGGTTCGCGCCTCAACGCGCTCGCCCACGTCTGATCAACTACGGCGTGAACCTCTGCGCTGTCCACCGTTTGCCGTCTTGGAGAAGTACTCCGGGCCGTAGCCATATCCATAGCCGTAGCCGTAGCGGCTCAGCTCGCGCGCCGGGCTCATGCTGAGCACCGTGCCGAGCAACCTGGCGCCGACAGCCTGCAAGCGCTCAGTGGCCGTGCGCACCTGCTCGCGACCGGTGGAGCCGTGTCGTACGACGAGGATCGCGCCATCGGAGATGGACGCCAACAGCGATGCGTCCGTGACGGGCAGCAGCGGCGGCGCGTCGATCAGCACGACCTCGTAGCGGTGGCGCAGCTCAGCGATGAGGGCCGTCATGGCCTTGGTCTGCAGGATCTCCGACGGGTTGGGTGGCAACGCCCCGCTCGTGAGCACGTCGAGGCCCGGGGTTCCTGCCTGCTGCAGGGCGGCATCGAGTGCAACGCGACCGACCAGGACGGTGGTGAGCCCGACGGACTTCTCGATCCCGAGGTACTCACTGACGCGCGGACGACGCAGGTCGCCTTCGACCAGCACGACCCGCGTTCCGGTCTGGGCGAGGGCAATCGCAAGATTGCAGGCCGTTGTCGACTTGCCCTCGCCGGCAAGAGAGCTCGTGATGGTGATGACCTTGTGGTCCCGATCGACGTCAAGGAACTGAAGGTTGGTGCGCAGGATGCGTACGGCCTCGAACCGTGGGTGGTGCGTGCCGAGGGACGTGATGAGGGGAGTGCTCGCGGCGGCCCGGTCGTACGCCATCGCTCCGAGCACAGGTGCTCCGGCCAGCTCCTCGAGCTCCGTCGGTGTCCGGACACTGCGATCGGCAAGCTCACGCCAGGTGGCAAACAACAGTCCAGCCAACAGACCGAGGCCCGCGCCGATGGCTATCCACAGCGGGCGCGACGGGTAGAACGCTGCGGAAGGCGTCGCCGCATCTTCAACGACATTGGCGCTCAGCGCGGTGTCAGTGTTCGGCTCGCCGTCGGTACCCTCGATGACGTTGTCGGCCTGCTCGTCCTCGAGCCAGCTGACGAACTGCTCGGCAGACTCCTGGGCTATGCGTGCGGCCGTCTGCGAGTTGTCGCTCTCAGCCGTGACGCGCAGGACCGAGGTGTTCTTCAGGACTCTGGCGTCGAGGCGACGATCCGTTGCAGCGACGCTGTCGGAGAGGCCGAGGCTCTTGACGACGCGGCCGGCAATCGTACGACCACCCAGAACGTGGCCGTAGGACGCGACCGTGCGCGAGTCCACGGCGTGGGTGCTCTCGGCTGGCGGCGGCCCGATCAGCACATCAGCATGGGCGGAATAGCGCTGCGTCGCAGCGCTCAGCAAGCCCACAGCGACAGCAATTCCAAGCAGGGTGAGCACGACGATTGAGGGCCAGCGTCGGCCGAGCTGTTGGGGCGACACTGCGTCTCCTTCGCGGTTCGACGTCTTCTGAACGGCACGAGCATGCCACATGATCGCCGTCTAGATTGGCGCATCGCGGAGAGACGTTGCGTAACTCTGCTCCCACAGGCTCGTTTCTCTTTACACCGGCAAACTCTGCGTGAATTTTTGCAGGCTACTTTGGAGAGATGGTGCATGGACTACACACCAATCGGAGTCGGTCGCGTTCTTGTGGCCTTTGCCCTCACCATCGTGGTGGCTCTGCTGCCCGTGGCGGCAGTCCTGATGAATCACTCCCCCGCGACAATTAGTACCCCCGGCGGCTACGGTGGGTTGGTGCTCGGGTTGGGCATCGTCCTGTTGGTGACGGCTCTGATTGGACTCTCTCGGCTGACAGTCGCCGCCAAGCGACGTCCCGTCGGGCGGCCTTCCCAGGCGTGAATCCGCGAGTGGGGTCAACCGCTTCGGTGCTGAACAGGCAGGAGCGGGAGGTGGCGGTGAGTTCCGCAAGTCGCGAGACGGGTGCCGGATGGCAGCGCCGCTACGGCAGCATCCTCGTACTCTCCGACTTCATCGTCCTGACGTGGGTGTTTGTCACCGCTCACATCGTCTGGGCTTCAAAGCCCCACTGGGACGATCCAAGTGGTGCTTACGAGACCAAATGGCTCGCCACGTCGATCATCACCCTGGGGATGTGGCACCTGGTGTTGACTCTTGCCGGCACACGAGACCCGCGGGTTCTCGGAGGCGGAGCTGAAGAGTACAAACGGGTCCTCAATTCCACTCTGGTGATGTTCTCGTTCCTAGCGTTCATCAGCTACGTCGCCGCGATCTCGCCCCCTCGTACGTATGTCGTCGTCGCGTTGCCGTTCGGACTGCTGATGCTTGCTCTCAGTCGTTGGGCGTGGCGCCAGTGGCTGCAGGTCCAGCGACAGTCGGGTCGGATGACCCACCGTGCGATCGTTGTCGGCAACCGCGAGTCCGTTGAACACCTTGCGGCCGTTCTCGGTCGCCATGAGGGCTTTGGGTATCAGCTCGTCGGCGTGTGCCTGACGGGACCGGATGCAAATGATGGGGTGTCGGGGCTGCCGGCAGTGGGCAACGTTGACGCTTTGAGGGCGGCTGCTGCATCGGTCGACGCTGACGCGGTGATTGTCACCTCGTCGGACGCGACCCACCCCGACATGGTGCGCCGACTCGGCTGGGATCTCGAAGGACATGACATCGAGATCATTGTTGCTCCCTCGCTCGCGAACATCGCCGGGCCGCGTGTCCATATCCGACCCGTCGCCGGTCTTCCGCTGCTGCACGTGGAGAAACCGGCCTACCGTGGCGGCGCTCGATGGGCCAAGGGCACGCTGGATCGCGTCGGCGGCTGGACGTTGCTGCTCATTGGGTCGCCGATCTTCATTGCCGTGGCCATCGCGGTCAAGGTGTCGAGTCCCGGAGGCGTGTTCTTCGTCCAGGAGCGGGTCGGACGAGACGGCAAGACGTTCGGCATGATCAAGTTCCGCACGATGGTGGACGGCGCCGACGAGATGCTCGATGAGCTCACCCCAGACACCGGCAACGCCGTGATGTTCAAGATGCGTGACGATCCACGCGTGACCCGCGTCGGCAAGTTTCTGCGCCGATTCTCGCTCGATGAGCTCCCGCAGCTGGTCAACGTCGTCAAAGGAGACATGAGCCTGGTCGGCCCTCGTCCGCCACTGGTGTCAGAGGTCTCGGGTTACGCAGCCGACGCTCGCCGACGCCTGCTTGTACGCCCAGGCATCACCGGACCGTGGCAGATTTCAGGGCGTTCTGACCTCAACTGGGAAGAAACAATGCGCCTCGATCTCTACTACGTGGAGAACTGGTCAATTGTCGGCGACATCTTGATCCTCTGGAAGACGTTCAGAGCGGTCGTGCGGGCCCACGGTGCCTACTAGCCAGCATTCGTTGCATTCGGTGTTGCACCGATAACCTTGTCCCTATGACTGACGACGAGGTTCGCGAATCCCCGACGTTCGCAGACCTCGGATTGATCGAACCGCTCGTACGCGTGTTGTCTTCC
>NZ_JAKFEL010000174.1:0-9830 GCF_036675695.1 Aeromicrobium sp. | reverse complement strand
TAGCTCAATTGGCAGAGCAGCTGACTCTTAATCAGCGGGTTCGGGGTTCGAGTCCCTGATGCCGCACTGTGAAGGCCTCGTTCCTCGCCGAACGGGGCCTTTGCTCTGCCCGGAACCGTCGGGCGGGGCACATAGGGTCTGACGTATGCCTGATCACCTCGCTCGCCTCGACGAGGAGCACCGAGCTGCCAGCGATCAGCTGATGGCATTGCGCCCCGATTTCGACGGCATCGTCGCTGCATCCGCGGACTCCAACGCCGATGACGAGCACGATCCGGAGGGCTCGACGGTCGCATTCGAGCGATCACAGGTCGGCGCTCTGATCGAGCAGGCCGAGCTTCGGATGGTGGAGATCGAGTCGGCGCGCGAACGAGTGCTGTCGGGGACCTACGGCGTATGCGAGCGCTGCGGGCAAGCCATCCCTGCAGCGCGCCTCGATGCCAGGCCGATCGCCCGAACCTGCGTCGATTGCGCCTGACCGGCTCAGTCGTTCACGCGCGCGATCGACAGGACCGCGAATCGCGCCGAGAGCCAGTCGACCATCGGGCCGAGAAGGAAGATCACCATCACGGTTCCCGGTCCGATCGCGGCACCACAGAGCCAGCCGAGCAGCGCACCGCCACCCTGTACGACGCTGTAGCTCCACTTGAACGGGACAGGCGGGTCGAACGCGAGCGCTGCCGCCTCAGTCGGTCCTGCACCGGCATCGACCGCGAGATAGCCCGCCACGCCGACGGCCACCACAGGGAATGACAGGACGAGTAGCGCGATCCTGATCCACATGCTGTCCGGCTCGTCGAATGCGTCAAGCAGACCCGACACAACGAAGCCAACGACGAGTGGCTGGACGATCGTTCCCATCCCCGGCTTGAGGCCGCGTACCCACGCCATCAACACCAGCAGGATTCCGACGACGAGATTGACGACCCAGAACTTCACGTCAAAAGCGATCGACAGGCCGTTGACCATTGTGGAGTAGCCATCCGAGCCGAGCGCTGCGATCAGCAGCATGGCCACGCCGATCCCGAGGATCACGCATGAGACGGTCAATCGGATCAGCTGGGTCGACACAACTCGATCCTGACATGATCGAACTCATGTGGATTGGCTGGATCGAGTTCGACGTCCTGCTCGGTGACGTGCACTCCCTCAAAGAGAAACGCTCGATCGTAAGGCCGCTGGTCGCCGACCTACGGCGTACGTTCACCGTCGCCGTGGCCGAGAGCGACTCGCTTGACCTCCATCGCCGAGCTGGCATCGGTGTCAGTGTTGTCGCCACCGACAGCAAGCACGTGATCGATGTGCTCGACTCCGTCGACAACTTTATGGCCGGTCGGCCGGAGATTGAGCTTCTTTCCGCGCACCGCGGCATGGTCAAGAGCGACGACGAATAGTCTCAGGTGACGAGTCGATAGCCGATGCCGGGATCGGTCAGGAAGATCGTCGGGCGCGACGGATCCTGTTCGAGCTTTCGCCGCAGCTGCGCCAGGTAGACACGCAGATAGTTGGTCTCCCGGTCGTAGCCGGGCCCCCACACCTCATGCAGTAGGTCAGCCTGGCGTACGAGGCGTCCGCCGCTACGCGCCAGCACCTCGACGATGTGCCATTCGGTCGGAGTCAGCCGCACTTCTGCACCGCCGCGCGACGCCCTGCGCTCAGTGATGTCGAGATGGACGTCTCCGACCTCGATGACGAGAGACAAGCCGTCGCCCCCGCTGCGCCGAATTGCCGCCCGTACTCGCGCAAGCAGCTCCTCGATATCGAACGGCTTCGTGACGTAGTCGTCGGCACCCTCGTCGAGCGCCTCCACCTTGTCATCAGACTCGTGTCGAGCCGACAGAACGACGACAGGCACCTGCCCGTACGACCTCAGCCGCTTCAAGACCGTGACTCCGTCGAGATCAGGTAGACCCAGGTCGAGGATGACGACGTCCGGCATCCGCTCGTCGACGATCTGCAAAGCAGAGCGGCCATCTCCCGCCGTCTCGACGTCGTAACCTCGGGCGCGCAGATTGATCGAAAGCGTGCGCAGGATCGCGGGGTCGTCATCGACCGCGAGCACGAACGTCATTTCTCATCTCCATCTGAGGCACTCAGCGGGAGGTCAGCGACAAACGTCAGCCCTCCGCCGGGCGTGTCCTCGGCGGACAACGTACCGCCCATCGCCTCGGTCAATCCGCGCGCGACCGCCAATCCGAGCCCGACACCTTCACCCCGGGGGATGTCGCCGAGACGCTGGAACGGCTCGAACAGCCGATCGCGCTCGGCGGCCGGGACGCCGGGACCTGTATCCACCACACGTATGAGCGCGCGGCCAGCCGACGCCGATGCGTCAATGCGCACGCGGGTGTCATCGGGCGCATAGCTGAGCGCATTGGCGACAAGGTTGGCTACCACCCGCTCAAGCAGGCCCGCATCGGCCGCGATGAGTGCGGCCGCGGGATCGACGCTCACCTCGATACGTTCACTGCCTGGCAGCGACGACACAGCGCTTCGAATGACGCCTTCGACCTCGACCTCATCGACGTGCGCCTTGACCGCGCCCATCTGCAGGCGACTCATGTCGAGCAGATTGGCGACGAGGTCGTCCAATCGGTCAGCCGACTCCTCGACGGTCGCGAGCAGTGCTTCCTCATCTTCGGCCGACCAGTCGATGTCGGTATTGCGCAAGCTGCCGATCGCCGCTTTGACAGCAGCGAGCGGCGAGCGGAGGTCATGCGAAACGGCAGCCAGCAGCGCCGTACGCGTACGGTCTGCCTCCTCCAAGGTGCGTCGCTCCCCGCTCTCGGCGGCCGCTCGTCGCCGTTCGCCGATCACGGCAGCGTGTGCCGCGTAGGCCTTCAGGAGTCGCCGGTCAGCCGCAGGCAGAGGTCGCCCGACGAGCGCGAGCCGTGTTGCGCCGTCGATCTTCACGCTGACATCTGCATCAGCAAGTGTCGCGATCGGTGCGCCATACGCCTTGCGTACCTCGTCTCCGGCACCGATGATCGCTGCACCGCGCATCCCGAACAGCTCGCAGGCACTTGCCAGCAGTTCCGGGAAGTCGTGGGCGTGGAGCAGGCTGTGCGAGAGCACTGTCAGAGCGTCTGCCTCCGCGCTGGCCTTCTCAGCTTGCGCCGTGCGTCGCGCCGCCAGGTCGACCACGGACGACACGGCAATCGCGACGATGACGAACAGCACGAGCGCGAAGGCATTCTCTCCGCTGGCGATCGTGATCGTTCCGGTCGGCGGGGTGAAGAAGAAGTTGAGGCAGAAGCCACTCACGAGGGCCTGAACGACCGCCGGGCGGAGGCCGCCGATCAGAGCCGTCGCGACGACAAGGCCCATGAAGAACAGCGACTCCGTTGGTAGTCCGTGGAAGTCGGGAGTGATCAGTAAAAGCCCTGAAAGAACGAATGGTCCGACGGCACCGACCGCATAGCCGAGGATGCGACGGCGTCGACCTAGCTCGGGCGTCGCGCGAACGTTGCCCTTCTTGCGGCGTGCCTGGTCGTGCGTGACGATGTGGACGTCGATATCTCCCGACTCGGCAATCACGATCTCGCCGATTCCCGGATTGATCAGCGTCGATGCCCGTCCGCGGCGACTCGCACCAATGATGATCTGGGTCGCATTCTCGGCGCGAGCGAAGTCGAGGATCGCGGTTGCAGCGTCATCCCCGACGACAGTGTGGAAGCTGCCGCCCATGTCTTCCGTCATTGCGTGGAGCTTGTGCAGACGTGTGGGGTCCATCTGAACCAGACCGTCGCCGCGGGTCACGTAGAGCGCCATCCACGCCCCACCGCCAGTACGCGAGGCGATTCGAGCCGCTCGCCGAAGCAGAACCTCCGACTCCGGACCGCCAGTCACGCCTACGACCAGTCGCTCCCGCGCAGCCCAGGTCGAGTCGATCTGATGCTGGTCGCGGTAGCGATCCATACCTTCGTCGACGCGGTCAGCAAGCCACAGGAGGGCCAGCTCCCTGAGGGCCGTGAGATTGCCTTCGCGGAAGAACTGGGACATAGCCGCATCGATCTTGTCTGCGGAATAGATGTTGCCGTGCGCCATCCGGCGCCGCAGTGCCTCGGGGCTCATGTCGACGAGCTCGATCGCATCGGCCTGACGCACGATCTTGTCGGGCACCGTTTCGCGCTGACGTATCCCGGTGATCGACTCGACGACGTCGTTCAGCGACTCCAGGTGCTGGATGTTGACCGTGGTAATGACGCAGATCCCGGCATCGAGCAAAGTCTCGACATCCTGCCAGCGCTTCTCGTTCTCGGCGCCGGGGACATTGGTGTGGGCCAGTTCATCGACCAGGACAACCTCGGGATTTCGGACAAGGATCGCAGCGAGATCCAGCTCCTCGTGCGAGGTGCCTCGATAGTCGATGCGCCGACGTGGCACGATCTCGAGATCAGCCACCTGCTCGGCCGTATGGACTCGGCCATGGGTCTCGACATATCCGACCACGACGTCAGTCCCGCGCGAGTTGCGACGCTGGCCCTCATCGAGCATCGCGAACGTCTTGCCAACGCCGGGCGAGGCACCGAGGTACACCCGCAGGATGCCTCGCTGCCTCGACTCGCCCTCAGCGGGTGGGATTGCCACCTCTTCAGTGTGCACCTGTGGCTAGCCTCGTTCGAGAGCCAGGTTCAGCTCCAGCACGTTGACTTTGGCCTCGCCGAGGAATCCGAGCTGGCGGCCGTACGTGTGCTCGTCGACCAGCTTGCGGACGGCCTCCACCGAGAGGTTGCGCGCCTTGGCAACGCGTTCGATCTGCAGCGCGGCATACTCCGGCGAGATGTAGGGGTCGAGTCCTGAACCCGATGCGGTCACAGCGTCGGCGGGTACCTCGCCCACCGAGACGCCCTCCGCGTCCGCAACTGCTTGCTGACGTTCCGTGATCGCCCTGAGCAGATCAGGATTGGACCCGCCGAGGTTGGAGCCTCCCGAGGCGAGCCCGTCGTACTCGGACGCGGACGGTCGACCGTGGAACCACTGGGCATCCTCGACCTTGAAGTCCTGACCGATGATCGCAGAACCGACATCCTCGCCCTGGTGACTCACAATCTGACCACTCGCCTTGTCGTTGAATGCGACCTGGCCCACCCCCCAAACGGCTGCGGGATATGCGACGCCGAGCACCACAGTCATGACGACGAGGACCTTGAGTCCGACGAAGCACTGACGAATGAAAGTTGACATGAGTTATCCGATTCCTGGGATGGTCGAGACGACGAGGTCGATGAGCTTGATCCCGACGAACGGTGCGATGACGCCACCGAGGCCGTAGACCAAGATGTTGCGACGAAGGACCGATTCGGCCGACGCAGCGCGGAACTTCACACCCCGCAACGCGAGAGGGATCAGCGCCACGATGATCAAGGCGTTGAAGATCACTGCCGAGACGATCGCCGACTTCGGTGTCGCGAGCTGCATGATGTTGAGCGAGTCCAGTGACGGGTAGGCCACCAGGAACATCGCGGGGATGATTGCGAAGTACTTCGCAACATCATTGGCAATTGAGAACGTCGTCAGGGCGCCGCGCGTGATGAGCAGCTGCTTGCCGATCTCGACGATGTCGATGAGCTTGGTCGGGTCCGAATCGAGGTCGACCATGTTGCCGGCCTCTTTGGCTGCCGAGGTGCCTGAGTTCATTGCGACACCCACGTCAGCCGCGGCGAGTGCGGGGGCGTCGTTCGTACCGTCGCCGGTCATCGCGACGAGCCGTCCACCCTCCTGCTCCTTGTGGATGAGTCTCATCTTGTCCTCGGGCGTCGCCTCGGCGAGGAAGTCGTCGACTCCCGCCTCCTTGGCGATCGAGGCGGCGGTCAGCGGGTTGTCACCCGTGATCATCACGGTGCGGATGCCCATACGACGCAGCTCTGCGAACCGTTCGACCATCCCCTCCTTGACGACGTCCTTCAGGTGCACGACGCCAAGCACCTTCGAGCCGTTTGCGTCTGACTCGGCCACCACAAGTGGTGTACCTCCGTTTCCGGCAATCGCGTCGATCGACATACGGACGCCGGGATCCATCTCCCTGCCCACCCAGGCGGCGACCGACGATCCGGCGCCCTTGCGTACGGTGCGACCATCGGCGAAATCGACGCCTGACATGCGCGTTTGGGCGGTGAACTCGACAGACTCCGCGCCTACGGGCAGATCCGAGTCGTCGGCGCCCTCAGCCAGGGCGAGCTCGACAATCGAGCGACCCTCCGGCGTCTGGTCGGCGAGGCTCGAGAGCCGGGCCGCATCGCGCAGCTGGTCGGCGGTGACGCCCTCGGCCGGTACGAACTCCGACGCGCGGCGATTGCCGTACGTGATGGTGCCCGTCTTGTCGAGGAGCAGTGTGCTCACATCGCCGGCTGCTTCGACCGCGCGACCAGACATCGCGAGCACATTGACGCGTACGAGGCGATCCATGCCGGCGATTCCGATAGCGCTGAGCAGCGCGCCGATCGTCGTCGGGATGAGACATACGAGCAAAGCAACGAGCACCAGCGTGCTCTGTGGAGCTCCGGCGTAGTCCGCCATCGGCCGCAGCGTGACGACGGCGAGCAGGAACACGATTGTCAGGCTCACCAACAGGATCGACAAAGCGATCTCGTTGGGTGTCTTACGGCGCGTTGCGCCTTCAATGAGCGCGATCATCCGGTCGATGAATGTCTCACCGGGCGCCGACGTGATCTGCACGACGATTCGGTCCGACAGCACCTTCGTGCCGCCGGTGACGGCCGAGCGGTCGCCGCCTGCCTCGCGGATGACGGGCGCGGACTCGCCGGTGATCGCCGACTCGTCGACAGAAGCGACGCCTTCGACGACGTCACCGTCGCCAGGGATAGTCTCGCCCGCCTCGACGACCACTCGGTCGCCCTTGCGAAGCTGCGTGCCCGCGACCGACTCCTCGACTCCCGCGGCGTTGATCCGCCGAGCCGTGACATCCGTACGCGCCGCCCGCAGAGACGCCGCCTGCGCCTTGCCGCGACCCTCGGCGACAGCCTCGGCGAGATTGCCGAAGATCACCGTGAGCCACAACCACATTGCGACGACCCAGGCGAACACCGAGGGGTCGGTGATCGCAATGACCGTGGTCATCATTGAGCCGATCCACACGATGAACATCACCGGGCTGCGCCACAGGTGGCGTGGGTCCAGCTTCCGCAGTGCCGATGGCAGCTGCGAGAGAAGGGTGGACAGTGTCATGGCTGTGTCTTTCATGAAAGGGCCTCCGCGAGAGGTCCGAGCGCGAGTGCCGGGAAGAACGTGAGGCCGGTGATCAGGAGGATCACGCCGACGAGAAGGCCGGCAAACAGTGGTGTGTGAGTGGGCAGAGTGCCGGCCGTCGCCGGCACCTTGCCCTGCTTGGCGAGTGATCCTGCCAGCGTGAGCACCAGCACGATCGGGATGAAGCGACCGAGCAGCATGGCGAGCGCCAGAGCGATCTGGAAGAACGTCGATGTGACGGTTATGCCAGCGAATGCGCTGCCGTTGTTGTTGGCCGCCGACGTGAACGCATAGACGACCTCACTGAAGCCGTGGCCGCCTGGATTTGCCATGGCGTCCGGCGTGCTGTTGAGCGCGATAGCCGTTCCGACACCGATCAGGATGAGCGCCGGGACACTCAGCACGTAGAGAGCGACGTACGTCATCTCCTTCGTGCCGATCTTCTTGCCCAGGATCTCCGGCGTGCGCCCGACCATGAGTCCGGCGATGAACACCGTGAGGATCGCCATGATGAGGATGCCGTAAATGCCTGCGCCGACACCGCCCGGTGAGACCTCACCGAGCATCATGTTGACGAGCACCGTGCCGCCACCAGTGGGCGTAAACGAGTCGTGCATCGAGTTGACTGCGCCGGTGGAAGTACCGGTCGTCAGCACAGCCCAGAGCGCTGACGCCCATTCACCGAACTGCGTCTCCTTGCCCTCCATCGCTGCTCCGGCCAGCTTGCCCGCCTGCGATCGCGCACTCGCCTCGGCCCAGGTCGTGATCGTCACGGACGCGGCGATCAGGAAGGTCATGGCGCCGAGGATCGACAGACCTTGCTTGCGGCTGCCAACCATGGTGCCGAGCATGCGAGTCAACGAAATGGGGATGAGCAGGATCAGGAACATCTCGAGCAGGTTGGAGAACGGGCTGGGGTTCTCGAACGGGTGCGCCGAGTTGGCATTGAAGAAGCCGCCACCGTTGGTGCCGAGCTCCTTGATCGACTCCTGACTGGCCACTGGGCCGCCGGGTATGACTTGCGACCCGCCGTTAATCGTCTGCACCGTGTGATCCGCGAAGTTCTGAATGACACCTTGCGAGATGAGCAAGATCGCGCCGATGAACGCGACCGGCAGCAGGATGCGTAGCGTGCCACGTACGAGGTCGACCCAGAAGTTGCCGAGCTCACCGCTGCGTGAGCGGACGAAGCCACGGATCAGGGCGACAGCGACCGCAATGCCGACAGCCGCTGACAGGAAGTTCTGGACCGCGAGTCCGCCCATCTGGGCACTGAAGCCGAGAGTCGACTCGCCGCCGTACGACTGCCAGTTGGTGTTGGTCACGAACGAGATCGCGGTGTTGAGCCCCATGTCCCACGGCATGCCGGGCAGGTCGCGGTCGAACGGCAGCGCTTGCTGGCCGATCAGGATCGCGAACAGCGCGACGACGCTGACGAGGGAGAAGCCCAACACGCTGTAGGTGTAGGAGCGAGCGGTCTGCTCTGCGTCGGGATTGACTCCGAGCAGGCGGTAGACGCGCTTCTCGACGCCCCAATGCTTGGGGTTGGTGAAGACGCGCGCCATGTAGTCGCCGAACGGTACGTAGACCGAGGCGAGCAGAATGACGAGGGCTGCAATGGTCAGCAGCCCGGCGGTGGTGTCAGACATATGCGCCTCTCAGAACCGGTCAGGGAAGATCAGGGCCGCTACGAGATATCCGAGCAAGCCGATCACGATCACCAGCGAGATGACTGAATCGAAGGTCATGCGTCCATGTCACACCCGCAAACACCCGAGTTCGCGGGCGTTGACGAAGCGCTAACGACTCTTGATGCGATCTTTACGCGCTTACGGGGTGACACCCACCCTTGTCGCGCGCACACGTGAAGAGGGGAGCCGCCCTTTCGGACGACTCCCCTCTTGCCTTTGCGTTGCAGCTAACGGAAGCGGCTACGGAAGTAGACCGCAAGCGCTGCCAGCGCCAGTCCGCCTGCGACTGCCGCCCATTCGGATCTGACCTGAGTTGATGTCGAAGTCGAGACCCGTGCAGGAGCTTCCTTCAGCACCTTGACTGGCTCTTTCATCAGTCTCGGCACCAGGGCGAGCGAGTGACCCGGGCTGCCCGAACCGCCCATCTCAGTCGTTGCAGTGCGCCGCGTGGCACGGAGCAACAGCACTCCACCGAGCGCCATCGCGCCACCAACCGGGAACATCCACATCGGCTCGCCACCCGTATCCGGCAGCAAAGCCAATTCCTCGTCCTCGATCTCGGCGCACTCGTCGCCGCTGAGCTGCTCTTCGACCGTGATCTCAAAGATGCCGTCATCGGTGAGCGTAAGGCCCTCCGCGGCTGTTGCGGTCACGACGTAGTCGCCAGGGCCAGTACCGCCCGGCTCTGAGTCGTACGTGATCTCGTCCGTGTCGGCAGGAACGGTCAGTTCGCCGTCTGCGTCGCACGTCGGGTCCGAAGCACTCGGTGGTTCCGCCTGGACATAGGTCGGGAGAACCTCGCCGCACGCCTCGATGGACGGCTCAGGCTGGCCATCGTCGACCGCGATCACCTGTGAGCGCCCCTGCGCATCTGCGAAGGACAAACCAACCAGAAGCAAGGGGTTGCCCTCGAACTGCGGGTCAATCGAG
>NZ_JAKFEL010000047.1:0-9898 GCF_036675695.1 Aeromicrobium sp. | reverse complement strand
GTGGCCCTCATCCCGAGGTATCTTCCTCGCTGGGCGTGGTGGGTGCTGCGCATACCCGGACTGCGCGAGGTGGTGACATGGAATCTCGCGATCGTGCTGCGCAAACGCTGAGCGACTCCAGGTTCATCTGGCGCACTCGTGTGGCGGCGTGTTGGCTGGTCCTGACAGCCATCGCGTTCATCCAGCAGCCTGGACGGATCGTCGCGGACACCAAGCTCGACCTGGTGGTCGATCCCGGCCGTTTCATGGAGCGTGCGACCTCGTTGTGGGACCCCATCGGGTTCTTCGGGCAGGTCCAGAACCAGGCGTACGGCTACTTCATTCCGATGGGTCCGTTCTTCTTGGGCGGGCAGAAGCTGCACCTTGAGCCATGGATCGTGCAGCGCCTCTGGTGGGCGCTGCTCCTGGTCGTGGCATTCACGGGGTTCGTGCTCCTCGCGCGGGAGCTGAAGATCGGAGCGCAGTGGGCGCAACTGGTCGGCGGGTTCGCGTTCGCGCTTTCGCCACGGATGCTGAGCGTCATCGGTCCCTCGTCGATCGAGGTGTGGCCCATGGCGGTGGCGCCTTGGGTGCTGCTCGCGCTGGTCATCGGTACGACTCGCCGATCACCTCTCGCGATGGCCGCGCTGAGTGCTGTCGCGGTCGCTGCAGTGGGAGGTGTGAACGCCGTTGCGACGTTCGCGGTGCTTCCGCTGGGTGTCCTGTGGTTGGCCATGGCGCCACCCGGTCCACGCCGCAGGCGCATGATGATCGCGTGGCCGGGCTTCGTGCTGCTGGCAACGCTGTGGTGGTTGATACCGCTAGCGCTCCTCGGCCAGTACAGCCCACCGTTCCTCGACTTCATCGAGTCGGCGTCGCTCACGTCCTTCGACACCACGCTGCTCGACAGCCTTCGCGGCACATCAAACTGGACGACCTATCTCTCGGCGACATCGGTGGCCGGCAACAACCTCATCTCCGAGCCGATCCTGCTGCTCAACCTCGCTGTCGTGCTCGCTCTCTCGGTGGCCGGACTGGCTCAGCGGGACCTCCCGCACCGCCGGTTCCTGTTCGTCTCGGTTCTCGCCGGCCTCGTGCTGGTGACTTTGGGGCACACGGCGTCCCATGGCGGGCTGGGCGCGCGGGACATCCAGTCGCTCCTCGACGGCGCTCTGTCACCGCTGCGCAACACGCACAAGTTCGACGTCCTCATCCGCATCCCGCTGGTGCTCGCGTTCGTGCACGTGGTCACCAAGGCGTACGGCGAGGTCTCGGCCAGGGCTCAGGACGGCGGCGTCAGGAGCTTCTCGCCGACCTTCGGTTTTGCGGTTCTCGGCGTGGTCGCCGTTCTGGGAGCGACCAGTCCGGCGTGGACCGGACAGCTCGCCCCTCGAGGGTCGTTCGAGAGTATTCCGGGCTACTGGGAGGACACCGCGTCGTGGTTGGCGAAGCAGGACCCTCATGAGCGAGCGCTGGTAGTGCCTGCTTCGGCGTTCGGCTCCTACTTGTGGGGCTACACCAATGACGACGTCCTGCAGCCGCTCGCGACGACGCCGTGGGGAGTTCGCAACGCGATTCCGTTGGCCCCGCCGGGCAACATCCAGATGCTCGACGCGGTCGAGCGTGAGCTGACCGACGGACGGGGATCGCAGGCGCTGTCGGACTACCTCCTCGACAGCGGTGTCTCCTTGCTGGTCGTGCGCAACGACCTCGCAGTCAGCAGTGACGGGCTCGACTCGGAAATCGTGCACACGGCGCTCGAAGGGATGCCCGAGGTCAAACGGGTCGCTACCTTCGGCCCCATGGTGGGAGGCAGCCCGACCTTGGAGCAGGACGGCACCACGGTTTTCGTCGACCAGGGCTGGCAGTCCGAGCACGAGGCCGTTGAGGTCTACCGGGTCGGCACCCGCCCACCCGCACGCGCGCAGTCCACGGACAGCGTCCCGGTGGTCGTCGGCGGCCCGGATTCGCACGTGGGCCTGCTCGAGTCGGGTCTGGTCGCAAGCCCTTCCGTCATCTACGCGGAGGACCTGCCGGTCGATCGGGATCCCACCTCCTACGTGCTCACTGACGGTCAGCGTCGGCAGGAAGTGGCCTTCGGCCGGGCTCATGACAACAGGTCTGCGTCAGTCGCCTGGGACGAGAAGTTCGGTGCCGACCGTCCCGTCCATGCGTACGACAAGACAGGAAGCGACCGGTGGAAGTCGGTGCCGGAGCTGCTCGGGGCCGCGAGCATCACCGCTTCGTCGGCGGAGTCGACGGTGCGCACGGTCGACAAGATCGACCTCTCGGCGCAGCCGTGGTCGGCATTCGACGGTGATCCGATGACGGCGTGGCGGGCGTCCCGGACCGACATCGGTGAACGTTCGTGGATCCGCATCGACTTCGACGAGCCGGTCAACGTCTCGGCGACGACGGTAACCCTCGCCGGTGGCGGTCTCGGCTCGATCGACCTGGCGGTGCTGACAGATGAGGAGTCGGCGGTCATCCCGGCCCGCCATGGTGTGCCCCAGCGCCTCGTCGGTATCACCCGACCCGCTCGTTACCTCATGATCTCGGCACCCTCGACGGTGGACGACGTGCTGGCGATCAGCGAGGTACGCGTCCCCGGCGTGAACGTGTCGCGACCGCTGCGGCTCCCGAAACCGGGAGAGTCGTGGGGCAGGCCCGAAGGCGTCCTGTTGCAGACCGGCGGCGGCTACCGTGAGGGCTGCCTCATGGTCGACAACTACCTTCGGTGCGCGTCCGGTCAGGACTCGTGGGGCGAGGACGGTCGGGTGATCGACCGAATCGTCACCCTGCCGACGTCGACGACGCTCCCGATATCGCTGACGGTCGAGCCGATCGGCGGCGCGGGCCTCGACGAACTGATGCAGCAGGACCGGCTCGTGACGATCAAGGCCTCGTCGCAGGTGGTCCGGTCGGCCCGGGCATCAGCGCTGGCGGCCGCCGACGGCGACCTGCGTTCGACATGGGTCGCCAGCTCAGATGACGCACGTCCGAGGCTCACCGCTTCATGGATCGGCGAGCGCTCGGTCTCCCGGATCACAGCGCGCGTCGACGAGGATGCAGCGGCATCCCGGCCGACCGAAGCGTTCCTCCGCTTCTCCGACGGCTCACGCCAGACCGTCACCTTCGACGCGAAGGGCGTGGCGCGGTTCGAGCCCGTCTCCACCCAGCTGATCGAGATGGAAGTCACCAAGACGACCGAGGCTCGGAACCTCGACGCGACCGGAAGTGCTCAGATCCTTCCGGTGGGGGTGTCCGAGCTGCGGGTCGGAAGTACAGATCTTCTGCCGCTGGCGGGCGAGACCGAGGTCAAGCGGTACGCCTGCGGCACAGGGCCATCCGTGCGTGTCGCCGACATCGTCATCAAGACAAGGATCGTCGCCTCGCCGGCAAGCCTGCGATCAGGTGGGCGACTCGAGGCAACGCAGTGCAAGGACCAGGACGTCGAGCTGAGGGAGGGTGAGAACCGTGTCCGGGTGAGCGGAACGGACGCGTTCCGACCTGTCAGTCTCGCGCTTGGTGACCCGACTGAAACTCCCGCGCTCGGCTCGGCCCTGGCGAAGTCGTGGGGAGCCACGCAGCGTGAGGTGACCACGGGTGGGTCCGATCGTCAGCTACTCACAGTCACGGAGAACTTCAACGAGGGGTGGGAGACCGACGTGCCTCGAGCCCAGTCGGTCGTCGTCAACGGATGGCAGCAAGGCTGGGAGCTCCCAGCCGGTTCGGCCGACGACGTCCAGATGACGTACGCCCCCAACTCGCTCTACCGAACAGGTCTGCTTCTGGGTGGCGCGCTGCTTGTGGTGCTGCTGGTCGCGACGGCGGTCATTGTGCGCTCATCGCCGATGAGCTTCCTGGTGGCTGAGCCCCGATCCTTCGGTCGTCGCGACGCGGCGCTGACAGCCGTCGTGCTGGTCGGCTTCGGACTCGTCGTGGGCGGCGTCGTCGGCCTCGTCGTCGGCACGCTTGGCTACGGAGCGGCGACCTTCGTCCGGCGGAGGATCGATCCGGCAGTGATCGCCGGCTCACTCGTCATGCTCGTCGCGGGCGCCTCGGCCGTACGCCCTTGGGGCGGCTCATCCACCTGGCTGGGCGCGCTGGACTGGCCTCAGGTGATGATCGCGGTGGCGTGTGGAGTGGTGGCTGCCTCGGTCTTTGGCCTGCCGAAGCGACGCAAACGGTCGACGGGTGTCTCCACCGCGACGTGAATGAGGGCCGCCGCGGCGACGGAGCCAATGGTGGTCAGCACGAGCACCTCGATGAAGTGGCCCGTGAAGAACTCGATGCCTCGAGCCTTGAACACCGCGTACAGAACCAGAAGGTGAATGCAGAACAGTCCGTACGAGATGCGGCCGAGGTAGCGAAGCGGTGACCACGCGATGGCCCGCAGGACTGGCGCGTTGGGATCGCCGAATGCGCCGGGAAGCACGAGGAACACGGCGAACGCGGTGTAGAGCAGGTTCTTGACGATGGCTTCAGCGGTGGTCGGGATCTCGCCGAATGTCGGGCCGGCCAACGGCGTCGACGCGATCATGATGATGGCTCCGGCGAGCACGAAGCACGACAGGGGAGTCGTGCCCAGACGTGCGACGGCCTTCGACCAGCGATGCGGGTCCGGCTGAGCCACGTCCACGCTGATCACCGCGAGGGCAATGCCTGCGCTGAACCAGCTGAGGAAGGCCGGCAGCCAGAGGGAGCGGTGGGAGCCCAGGTCGACGGTGGTCAACCAGGTGAGGTTGACGGCGCACAAGGCCAGCAGGATCCCCAAGATCGGGAGCGGGTTCCACCCACGTCGGCAGGCCGTACGGGCCACGACCAGCATCAGCACCGGCAGTGCCGCGTAGAACGCGACCTCGGTGGCAAGGCTCCACATCTGGGTGAGTCCCTGCGGGAGGTCGTGCGAGGTGTAGATCGTCGTCATGGTGAGGTTTTCGGCCCAGTGCGGCCAGAACGGTCCTCGGCTCGGGGGCATCAAGGCGAGCACGAGCACGACGGCCAGCACGTAGACAGGCACGATGCGAAGCATCCGCTTCCACGCGTAGAACCCGACATGGGGGAGGACGGCGTTGCGGGCCATGCGCGACAGGAACGGCCGCGACAGCAGGAATCCCGACAAGACGAAGAACAGCGCCACACCACAGTCGAGGCGGGCGAGGAACGTGCCGCGCACACTTGCGTCGTACTGGCCGGTCTGGAATGCCACGTGGGTCACGAGCACGCCGAACGCCCCCACGAACCGGAGCGTGTCCAGGGCAGGGAAGGTGAGTGAACGGTCAGCTGAAGGTGCCAATGAACCCCACCACGATCTTGTCGACGCACACACTCGTGTCTTCGGAGAGCGCGCTGAGGCGCACCGACTCGTACGAGCCGGTTGTCCTGATGAAGAGCGTATGTGGTCCCTCGAGTACGGGGAGAGTCTTGACGTCCTCACCGGCGCGTACGGTCATCTCGCCGTCAACAGAACCGAGGTAGTTGATCGCCATCCACCACGTCTCGTCCGTCACGCGCCCTTCGAGAGTGATCGAAGCCGAGGCCTGTGGTGTCACCAGTGCGACGCACTCGTCCGTCGGCTTGTCCCTGTTCGAGATGCCCGGTGTGACGACTGCGGGACCGAGCTGGCCGCCGGTGCCGAACATGCGCAGATCGGTGCCGTCCGAGACGGGTCTCAGGCGCTTGTCGAGCGGCGCGAGAAGCTTGCTCGGTCGGTTGAAGGGCGCGTTGGGCGTGAGGACGAGTTCTTCGGGTACGGGCTCGTCCACGATTGACAGCCCGTCCAACGGGTTGAGGTCGGCGCTCGCTGCGGCGACATAGCGCTCGGCGGGACTGTCCTTGTGCCAGAAGGCGACGTAGGTGAACGAGGAGTAGGCGGAGCCGACGAGGAAGACGAGGAGACCGACCACGACCGCTGGCTGCAGGGAGATCGAAGGGTTCAGGTGACGCAGCCGCTCGGGGGAGCCGATCAACGGCATCGTGACGATGGCCAGGACCAGACAGGCGACGACCGACACGTCCGACATGTAGCGCACGTACAGCCCGACGTCCGGCCCGAACAGGACGGTCCGACCGCTGGCCGTCAGGTAGACCGTGGGCACGAGGTAGACGGCGAAGATCGCCCAGCCGCGCCACGCGCCGACTCGATGCCAAGCCGTGCCGACGACGACAGCGGTGAGCACGATCCATGCGAGCGTCACCGCGAACTCTGGTGGATGGGCCAGCACGTCCTGTCGGCCTTGGTCCAGCCAGCGCCACGGGCCACCCGTGAGTGTCGAACCGAGGGTCTGACGAATCTGCCGGTCAGTCGTCTCGAGGTACGAGGCGTCTCCGCCGGTACCCACCGGTGAGCTTCCTGTCGACGCGTACACCGCGAGGTAGCCGACCGCGACCGAGGCGTAGCCGACCCACGCGAGCCAGAAACCTCGCAATGCCTCGATGGCGCGGCGCAACGGGCGGCCCTCGACGAAATAGGCCAGCGTGAGGAGCACAAGTACCGGCACCATCACGACAGCCTTGATGTAGAACAGCAGCGCGACGACCAGGATCACGACCGAAGCGAGTGCCCAGACCCAGCGCCGTGTCCGCAGGTATGTCACGTGGGTCGCGATCAGGGTGAAGAACGCAATCTGAAGAGGCAGCTGGTTCAGCGCCGCGGCCCACCACATGAAGGCACCCAGGGTCAGCGGCGAGAACAGGTAGAGGCCCAACGGGATGAGGATGCCGGGTCGCCAGCCGAAGAGCCGGGTGAGCATGAACAGACAGGCAACGCTTGCGAGGAGTTGCATCCCGACGATCGTCGAGGCGGCAATCGGCCACGAGTAGGCCGGGCCCTGACCGACGAGCCAGCTGACCAGCAGTCCACCAGGCATCAGCTGCTGCTGGTGCCTGGTGAACAGATAGTCCACCGACAGGGGAGTCGTCGAGGCCTCGGACAGGAACTTGAGGTCGTCGCCGTAGAACCATCCGCCGTAGCTGGCCCACGCACGAAATGCCAGCTGGACCAAAATCATCACGGTCGCGGCTGTCGCAATCTTCTGCTGCGCCGTGGCATCGCCGAAAAGCCTTCGCTGGACCTCTGCGACGGCCTGCCGGATGGTCGTTCTCACACGACGAGACTGTCACACCCGTGGGTCGCGCGCCGTCAGATGTGGTTCAAGACCGAGACGTATCAGGAGCCCGTTCATGACGCGGAAAAGCCCGTGAGAATCGTCATCAAACGGCAACGTCCTTGTGGGCCGGGGGTGACCCCCCTCGCTGGTAAAGTTGTGCTGATTAATACAGGTGGAGGGAGCCCACTGTGGGAAACAAATTCGGGACGTCTGCGCTTTTTCTGGGCGCATTTTTGCTGGCACTCGCTGGCTTGTCCAAGTTTTACATGTACGACCGCCTCGCTGTCGTACCGATGAACACCGAAACCACCAGCAACTCGAGCACGGCGCCAGGGGCCGATGCTGAGTACCTCGACGTCGCTGCAGGTCTCAAGATCACGAACGGGCCGTTGGCCAACACCAAGGTCGTCACGGGTGACGTGGAGGCCAGCAAGAAGGCCAGCAAGGCGCTCGGCAAGGACGTCGCAGTCTGGAACATCTACGACTGCACAGACACCCCGGACTTCAACTGCGGCAGCGGTGAAGTGCCGCTGAGCGGAACGACCGACCGGGTGGCGTTCGACGCCAACACCGGCGAGGCCGTGGAGTACGAGGACACCAGCAGCGAGGCGGATGGTGAGATCACCAAGCCGTTCTCGTTCGAGGGCCTCTACTTCAAGTTCCCGTTCGACGCGCAGAAGAAGACCTATCAGTTCTGGGACGGCACACTGCGCGAGGCAACCCCCGCGACGTACGTCGGCGAGGGCAAGGTCAAGGGCATGAAGGTCTACAAGTACGAGCAGGTCATCGAGCCGGTCAAGACCGGCACGATCGATGTGCCCGGCGACCTCGTCGGCTCCGAAGAAGCGACAGTCACGGCTGACCGCGTCTACTCGAGCATCAGCACCTACAGCGTCGACCCGGTCACGGGCGTCGTCATCGTGGGCCAGACGGCTCAGGACAGCTACCTCGAGCTCAACGGCGAGCGCGTCCTGACGACCACCAAGGCCACGCTCGGCTACACCGACGCGCAGACCCAGAAGGTCGTCGACGAGTACAAGAGCAAGGCAATGCTGCTCACGGCCGTCAAGACCTGGATCCCCGTCTACGGCGGAATCCTGGGCCTCGTGCTCATCGCAGCTGG
This sequence comes from Aeromicrobium sp., assembly GCF_036675695.1. Lineage (GTDB taxonomy): Bacteria > Actinomycetota > Actinomycetes > Propionibacteriales > Nocardioidaceae > Aeromicrobium. The sequence continues at coordinate 1,684 of NZ_JAKFEL010000047.1, read as the reverse complement.
TCTCATGAGCCGTCGCGGCAACGCCGCTGGCGCTCGCAAGGTCGAAAAGGGAGAGCTCGTCGGCTCACGCTGACCCGATTTCCTTCCACCACCAGTGCCGCGTCCCGCAAGGGGCGCGGCACTCGTGCGTCGAGCCCATCTAGGGTGGTGACATGGTTCTCGCCGCCGCTGCCGATCTGTGCACGTTCGTCGACCAGTCGCCGACTCCGTTCCATGTCTGCGCGACAGTGGCAGCCGGGCTCGATGCCGCGGGATACATCGAGCTCAACGAGCGCGACACGTGGCCGACCGACCAAGGGCGCTTCTACGTCGTGCGCGGCGGTTCGCTCGTCGCCTGGTCAACGGAGTCGAGCGCCAATCCAGCCGATGGCTTTCGCGTCGTAGGCGGTCACACCGACAGCCCGAACCTCCGACTCAAGCAGCACCACGACCTGACGAGTGACGGACTGGGTGTTGTAGCACTGGAGCCGTACGGCGGGGCGTGGCTCAACTCGTGGCTCGATCGTGACCTCGGCATTGCCGGTCGACTGGCCTTGAGCGATGGCAGCTTCACCCTCGTACATGTCAATGAACCGATCCTGCGCGTCCCGCAGCTCGCGATCCACCTGTCGGCCGAACGCAAGGGCGTCGAGCTCGATCCACAGCGGCACGTCAACGCGATCTGGTCGACAGCAGCGGGCACCTTCCTTGACTGGGTGGCTGATCAAGCCGAGGTCGCGAGCGGTGACATCGCCGGATTCGAGCTGATGACCCATGACACTGCGCCAAGCCGCCTCACGGGAGCCGCGTCGGGTCTGGTTTCTGCGCCGCGACTCGACAACCAGGTCACCTGCTTCGCTGGCCTCCAGGCGCTGCTCAGCGCCGAGCCGGTGGCGGGCGTACGTCCTGTGCTCGCATTGTTCGACCACGAAGAGGTCGGCAGCATGTCTGAGCGTGGAGCGCAGTCGGATCTGCTTGCCACCGTCCTCGAACGGATCGTGTTGGGGGCCGGCGGCACTCGGGACGACTACCACCGGGCCATCGCCGCATCGGTGTGCGCGTCAGGCGACATGGCTCACGCAACACATCCCAGCTACGCCGACCGGCACGAACCGCTGCACCGCATCACGGTGGGCGGGGGACCGGTGCTCAAGGTCAACGTGAATCTTCGCTATGCCACGGACGCTGCTGGCGCAGCTGCTTTCGTACGCGCGTGCACGCAGGCAGACGTGCCTTTGCAGCGCTATGAGCACCGTGCCGACCTTCCATGTGGATCGACGATCGGACCGCTCAGCGCGGCTCGTACGGGCATGCTCACCGTCGACGTTGGCGCTCCCCAGTTGGCGATGCACTCTGCGCGTGAGCTGATGGGTGCTGAGGATGTTGACCTGTACGCGCGCGCCCTCGCTGCTTTCCTTGCCCCGACTTCGCGCTGAGGGCCCTCGTCCCGTACGCTTGTAGGTGCGCTGAAGGCCTGTACGGACCTCGGACAGAGCAGGCTCGTGCTCGTGCCCATGTCGGGCTCATCTCCTCGGCATCACACCACGATCCAAGGGCTTCCATGCGTGCCCATCAATTCCATCCATCCAACGGAGCAACTCCTATATGACAAGCAGCATCGCAACTCCATCTGCGGCACCGCAGGTTGCGGTCAACGACATCGGCTCTGAGGCAGACTTCCTCGCCGCCATCGACCTGACCATCA
>NZ_JAKFEL010000078.1:0-9963 GCF_036675695.1 Aeromicrobium sp. | reverse complement strand
GGCCGATCGAGCCCTTCGACCTGGATCGCCACGAGGAAGGTGCTCTTGCCGGTCGGTGCCCAGTGCACCTTGACGAGCCGCTCGGGCTGGTTGCGGAGCTCCAGGAGGTTGACGCAGTCCGTACGGTGCACCGACACGCCGGAGCCCCGCGTGACGAACCCTTCAATCGCGTCGCCGGGCACGGGTGTGCAACACCGTGCCAGTTTGATCAGCACATCTCCGTCGAGTCCCTCGACGAGTACGCCTGCATCGCGGCTGACGGTCTTGATCTTGGTACCGATGCCCGGCATCGACGTCGCCTCGGCAAGATCTTCCTCGGCACCCTCGCGACCGCCGGCGAGGTCGATGACCCGCTCGACGACGTTCTGGGCCCCGGCGTTGCCCTCGCCGACCGCCGCGTAGAGCCCGGAGATGTCGGCAAGGTTGAGCTCCTTGGCAACGGCATCAAGCGTCTCGTGCTTGAACAACCGGTGCAGCGGCAGACCCTCCTTGCGCATCTGCTTGGCGATCTGGTCCTTGCCACGTTCGATCGCCTCTTCGCGACGTTCCTTGGTGAACCACTGACGGATCTTGTTCTTGGCCCGCGGGCTGACGACGAACTCGAGCCAGTCACGGCTCGGACCGGCATCCGGCGACTTGGAGGTGAAGATCTCGACGACGTCGCCGCTCTCGAGCTCGGACTCGAGCGAGACGAGTCGACCGTTGACGCGGGCGCCGATGCAGGCGTGACCCACCTCGGTGTGCACGGCGTACGCGAAGTCGATCGGCGTCGCCTTGGCTGGGAGCTGGATGAGGTCGCCACGGGGCGTGTAGGCGTAGACGCCCGCGTTGGTCATCTCGAAACGCAGGGAGTCCAGGAAGTCGACCGAGTCCTCGGTCTCGGACTGCCAGTCGAGCAGCTCTCGCAGCCACAGCATGTCGTTGCTGTCCGGAGCCTTCTCACCGGTCTTGGAGATCGCGACAGCGTCTTCCTTGTACTTCCAGTGCGCCGCTACGCCGTACTCGGCGCGACGGTGCATCGCGTTCGTACGAATCTGAAGCTCAACTGCCTTGCCCTGCGGCCCGATCACTGTGGTGTGCAGCGACTGGTACATGTTGAACTTCGGCACCGAGATGTAGTCCTTGAACCGTCCCGGTATCGGGTTCCAGCGGGCGTGCAGCACGCCGAGCACCCCGTAGCAGTCGGCGACCGAGTCGACCAGTATGCGTACGCCGACCAGGTCGAAGATGTCGGCGAACTCGCGGCCGCCGACCAGCATCTTCTGGTAGATCGAGTAGTAGTGCTTGGGTCGGCTGGAGACCTTGGCCTTGAGCTTGACGTGGCGCAGGTCTGACTCGACATCGCCGACGACCCGCTCGAGGAACTCCTCGCGCGACGGCGCACGATCGGCGACGAGACGCACGATCTCGTCGTAGACCTTGGGGTGCAGGGTCGCGAACGCGAGGTCCTCCAGCTCCCACTTGATCGTGTTCATACCGAGTCGGTGAGCCAGCGGCGCGAAGATCTCAATCGTCTCGCGGGCGATCCGTTCCTGCTTGTCCTGGCGGAGATAGCGCAGTGTGCGCATGTTGTGGAGGCGGTCGGCGAGCTTGATGACGAGAACGCGGATGTCGCGGCTCATGGCGACGACCATCTTGCGGATCGTCTCGGACTGCGCAGAATCGCCGTACTTGACCTTGTCCAGCTTGGTCACGCCGTCGACAAGCCGTACGACCTCATCGCCGAAGTCCTTGCGGAGCTCGTCGAGGGTGTACTCGGTGTCCTCCACCGTGTCGTGCAGAAGCGCGGCGCACAGGGTTGGCGCTGTCATGCCGAGCTCGGCGAGAATCGCGGCCACCGCCAGCGGGTGCGTGATGTAGGGATCGCCGCTCTTGCGCGTTTGCCCCTCGTGCATCCGCTCGGCGATGTCATAGGCCTTCTGGATTGAGGCGACATCACCCTTGGGATGAGTGTTGCGGTAGACCTTCAGCAGCGGGTCGAGTACCGGATCCGGCGAGCCGGATTTGCCGCCGATGCGGGAGAGCCGATTGCGTACGCGCGCAGACGTAGGAGCCGAGTCTGTGTTCTTCGACCCGGCTGGCGGCGCCTCGACGCGATCAGCCACGAACTCTCCTCACTGGCACACAAACACTGTGTCTTTCCATGGTAGGCCAGCAGGTGAAGAGCAGGTCAGGACAACATGCCCTCGACGAGCGTTGCTGCGGTGACGAGTACGAGCAGTGCGACCAGCGCGAATGCCACGATGCGTACCTGACGGGGATTCATGGTTCTCGATTCTGTGGGGTGCTCAGTACGTACGCAAGGCGCTACAACCCACAGGCTGCAACCGCTCCTGGCCCGCGAGAGCTTGTATTTCGATCAGGACGAGGTTGCCGGCCACCTGAGCGCCAGCCTGCCGGACCAGGTCGGCGGCGGCCTGCATCGTGCCACCTGTCGCGAGGACGTCGTCCACGACAAGTACGCGGTCACCGTGTTTGAGGGCGTCAGTGTGCATCTCTAGCTCCGCGGAGCCGTACTCGAGGTCGTATGACGTCGTGAACGAGCTCGAGGGAAGCTTCCCGGACTTGCGAACGGGGACGAATCCGGCGTTGAGCTCCACCGCGATTGCCGGAGCGAAGATGAATCCACGAGCCTCAATGCCGAGAACGGCATCAATGGGTCCCGACGCACGCGCAGCGTCAACGAGTGCGTTGACAACCAGGCGCAGAGCGTCAGGATTCGCCAGGAGCGGCGTGATGTCGCGGAAGGTCACCCCCGGCAGCGGCCAGTCCTCGATCGGTCGCACAAGGCGATCGATCAGGGCGCTGACCGATGCTGGAGCTGAATCTATGGCTGGGTTCACCCGGCCGCTTCGTCGAGATCGACCTTGCAGACATCCTTTGCGTGAGTCTCAATCGCCTTGGACGCCTTCGCGAACTCGGCGCCGCTCAGCTTCTGGAACTCAGATGCCAGGCCGGTCAGCTTGGAGATATCAACGCCATCGGGGACCTTGCCCGCCTGCAGATCAGCAAAGTCCTCGATCTTGATGCCGGCTTCGCTCAGCGCGGTCTCGACCGTGGTGATGGCACCGTCGAGGGTCTTCCAGTCGTCCTTGATGTCGCCGGGTGCCTCGTCGGCCAGCTTGTGGAATGTCGTGAACGCGTCACCGAGGGACGCCGTGTCGCCAGAGTCGAGGTCGCCGAACGTCGCCGCCGCAGCTTTGACGTCCTTGCAGTAGTCGCTGCCACTGCCGCCGTCGCCGCCGCCACATGCGGTGAGGACACCGCCGAGAAGTACGGCGCTCGCAAGCGCCAAGGGGATCTTCATGAGGTGCCCTCCATCACGCGACGCCATTCGGCCGGCGCCGCTTTCGTGCCCCAAGCATGCCACGCCACAACAGGGCTCAGGAACCGCCCTTGCCCCGCTGTGAGCGTGGTTTGCGAGATGGTTGCGAACGCTTGGCAGCGCCTGAGGGTGCGGCAAGTCGCTTCGCCTGGGGAGCCGCGGCGACCGCTACCGGCCCGTCTGCCTCTTTCTCCCTGCGACCAAGGACTTTGGCGGTGTGCGCCTTGATCGCGGGCTCGCGGTCCTTGAGCTGTGACGCCAGCGGCGTCGCGATGAAGATCGACGAGTACGTACCGGCGAGCATGCCGACGAACAACGCCAGAGCAAGGTCCTTCAGCGGCCCCGTGCCGAGCACGGCCACACCCACGACCAGCAGCGCGGCGACCGGCAGAAGCGCAGTGATCGACGTGTTGATCGATCGTACGAGCGTCTGGTTGAGCGCCAGGTTGGCCTGCTGCGCGTACGTGCGGGTCGTCGACTTGAGGATGCCCTTGGTGTTCTCACGCACCTTGTCGAACACGACGACCGTGTCGTATAACGAGAAGCCGAGAATCGTCAGCAAGCCGGTCACCGTTGCCGGTGTCACCTCGAAGCCTGACCAGGCATACACACCGGCGGTAATGACGAGGTCGTGCGCCAGCGCCACGATTCCTGCGACTGACATTCGCCACTCTCGGAAGTAGGCCCAGATGAAGATCACCACAAGCACGAGGAAGACGGCCAAGCCAGTCACTGCCTTGTTGGCGACCTGCTTGCCGTACGTCGGGCCGATCAGGTTCTGACTGACCTCGGTGGCTCCGCCCTCGAGCAGAGAGTCCTTGATCGTGGTGGTCTGGTCCTGGGTCAACGGCTGAGTCTGGATACGGATCAGCTCTGCGCCACCGCCACCCGACGTGGTGACAGTGGGGTCGCCTGCTTCCGGGACGCCAGCCTCTTCCACGGCCTCACGCATCGCGTCAGCGGTCGCCGTGTCGGCCTTCTGGACCGTCGCGGTGAACTCGACACCACCCTTGAACTCCACGCCGTAGTTGAAGCCCCGGGCGATGAAGCCCAGCGCAGCGATAATGATGATCGCAGCGGAGAGCGCGTACCAGAGCTTGCGCCTGCCGACGAAGTCGAACGAGATCCGTCCTTCGTACAAGTTCTGTCCGAACGTGCTGATCCTGCCCATCAGATGCCTCCCCTTTCAGGGGTACTGCCAGCTGTGTGGGCCAGCTCGGTGACCTTGCGACCCGTGATGCCGAGGTGTGCTGCGTCAAGGCCGGAGAGCTTGTGACCCTGACCGAAGAACTTGGTGCGGGCGAGCACTGACACCAGCGGCTTGGTGAACAGGAACACCACGAAGACATCGATGATCGTGGTCAGACCCAGCGCGAACGCGAACCCGCGGACCACGCCGATTGCGAAAGTGAACAGCACCAGTGCAGCGAGAAGGGACACGGCATCGGCCGCCAGGATGGTCGCCCTGGCGCGAACCCATCCAGCCTCGACCGCGAGTCGGAGCGACTTGCCCTCGCGAACCTCGTCGCGGATGCGTTCGAAGAACACGATGAACGAGTCAGCCGTGATGCCGATCGCCACGATGAGTCCAGCAATACCGGGCAACGTCAGCGTGAACCCGACGCCCTTGCCGAGCAGCAGCACCGAGGCGTACGCGATCGCCGCTGCGATAATCAGCGAGGCGATCGCCACCAGGCCCAGACCTCGGTAGTAGAAGAGCAGGTAGATCACAACCAGGATCATGCCGACGAGTCCGGCGATGAGTCCTGCGTTGAGCTGACTGCCGGCGAGTGACGGCCCCTCTTCGGAGACGCCGTTGACGCCGAATGTCAGCGGGAGCGCACCGTACTTGAGCTGGTTGGCAAGGTCCTTGGAGGTCGTCGAGGTGAAGTTGCCCGAGATCTGCGACGTGCCGTCGGTGAAGTGACCGTTGGTGGTCGGTGCGGAGATGACTTGACCATCGAGCACGATCGCGAACCGGCTGGCTTGCTCGTTGCCGGCCTGCTGCTGCTGGAACAGCTGGTCAGTGATCGTGTCGAACGCCTTCTTGCCCTCGCCCTTGAGTGCAAGTGCCACGACCCACTGAACCTGCTGCTGTGGGATGACTGCGTCAGCGCTCTTGACCTGAGTGCCCTCGATCACCGTGGGGCTGAGGATCATCGTCTCGCCGGTCTTGGGGTCACACGTGACCAGTGGTTTGTTGGCCACATCGTTGACCTGGCCCTCGTCGGTGCACACGAATCCAGCGAGCACCTTCTGCAGTGACTCAACTCCAGTCTGGAATTCCTCGGGGAGGGACTCGACGCCCTCGGTCTCAGCCTTGATCAGCTGATCGAGCGAGAGCTTCGACCAGTCGAGGTCATCGACGATCTTCTGGTCCTTGGCCGTGTCGGTCGGCGTCGTTGCGCTCTGACCGGAGCCCCACAGCAGCCGGAATCGCAGCTGAGCGGTCTTGCCGACCTGGTCGACGATGTTGGCGCGCTGCTGACCAGGGATCTCGACGATGATCTGGTTGCCACCTTGAGTGGTGACTTCTGCCTCGGTGACGCCCGTTCCGTTGACGCGCTGGTCAACGATATCCCGAGCCTGACTCAGCTTTTCGGCCGTGACGCTGCCACCCTCGGCCTTGGCCTCGAAGGTGATGCGAGTGCCGCCCTGCAGGTCAAGACCCAGTCTGGGTTTCCACGCACTGTCATCGCCCTTCTTGGCGTTGGCGTCGATCAGTGCGACGAGTCCGAACATTGCGACGATGGCCGCCAGGAACAGAGTCAGTGTGCGCTTGGGACGGGGCAGGTTGGCGCTACGCGTCTTGGGTGCGGCCATCAGTCGTCGGAGCCAGCGGCAGGCGCGGCCGGGGTGACCTTGGCGACGGCCTGACGGTTGACGGTGACCACAGTCTCGGGCGCGATGCGCAGCTCGATGGTCTCGTCGCCGATCGAGGCAATCTCTCCGAAGATGCCGCTGGCGAGCATGATCTTGTCGCCTACTGAGAGCGCATTCTGCGTCTTCAGGAACTCGCGCTGACGAGCACGAGCCGGACGAATGATCAGCAACCAGAAGATGAGGACCAGGAACAGCAGGGGCAAGAAGTCGACCCAGTTGGACACGAGAGTGCTCCAGTACGAGTGTTGTGGGAACCGTCGAAGACGGTCAGGCCTGAAGGGCCAACGGGAAGTTTAGCCGGAGGCCCGAGCGTGCTCGACCACGCGCTGGTATGCGCGGCTATTCGACGTCGAGCGGGAGCTGCTCGACTGAAGCTGGTGCGACCAGACCGAGATGACGCCAGGCGGCTGCCGTGGCGACGCGCCCCCGCGGCGTACGCGCAAGGAATCCGAGCCGTACGAGGAATGGCTCGGCAAGCTCCTCGACGGTCTCGCGCTCTTCGCCGACGGCGACAGCAAGCGTCTGGACGCCGACGGGGCCACCGCCGAAGCTCTTGCAGAGCGCGCCGAGAACTGCACGGTCGAGGCGATCCAGGCCGAGCTCATCCACTTCGTATAGAGCCAAGGCGGCACGCGCGACGTCATGGTCGATGACTCCCCCCGCACGTACTTCAGCGAAGTCGCGAACGCGGCGAAGCAGACGGTTGGCGATACGCGGTGTGCCACGTGAACGCGACGCGATCTCGCGACCGCCGTCATCAGTCACCTCTAGATCAAGGAGTCCGGCCGAACGGTCGACGATGCGATGCAGCTCCGGGGCGTCGTAGTAGTCCAGCTGAGCAGTGAATCCGAATCGGTCACGCAACGGGCTTGGCAGCAGGCCCGCCCGCGTTGTTGCGCCGACCACTGTGAACGGCGGGATCTCGAGCGGGATGGCGGTCGCGCCCGGACCCTTGCCAACGATGACGTCGACCCGGAAGTCCTCCATCGCCATGTAGAGGAGCTCCTCAGCTGGGCGCGACATGCGGTGGATCTCGTCGATGAACAGCACGTCGCCCTCGTTGACGCCCGAAAGGATTGCCGCCAGATCGCCGGCGTGCTGGATGGCTGGACCGCTGGTAATGCGTAGAGGGGCGCTGAGCTGGTGCGCGATGATCATCGCGATGGTCGTCTTGCCTAGTCCGGGCGGACCTGAAAGCAGGACGTGGTCGGGCGTACGTCCGCGAGCCACTGCCGCCTCGAGCATCAATGAGAGCTGCTCACGTACGCGCTCCTGCCCGATCAGCTCCTCCAGCGTCCGGGGTCGGAGCGCTGCCTCGAAAGCTCGCTCCTCCGGGCCAGCGTCGGCCACGATGGTCTCGAAGTCGTCTCTCGAATCAAACCCAGCGTCGTCGTTCATCGGTCCCTCGCCAACGTGCGGAGTGCTTCGCGGAGGACGACCGAGACGTCTGTGGGTGGATCTCCGGCGTGATCAGCCGCGACCTGCTCCAAAGCGGCATCGGCATCGCGCGCCGACCATCCGAGGCCGAGCAAGGCTTCGTGCACCTGGTCACGCCATTGCGGTTGACCCGCAACGACCTTGCTGGTGACACCGACACGATCCTTGAGCTCGACGACGATTCGCTCAGCCCCCTTGCGTCCAATGCCGGGCACCATCGTCAGGGTTGCGAGATCGCCTTGGCCGATGGCACGACGCAGGCGATCAGGATCGAGAACGGCGAGCATGGCCTGCGCGACCTTGGGTCCGACGCCGCTGGCGGTCTGCACCAGCTCGAACATGTCGCGTTCGTCAGTGTCGGCGAAGCCGTAGAGCGTCATGGAGTCCTCGCGGACCACCATCGACGTGGAGAGCTGTGCCTCCTGGCCGATGCGCAGCTGGGCGATTGTGCCGGGCGAGCACATGATCTGCATACCAACTCCGCCGACGTCGATCACGGCTGAAGTCAGGGTGACAGCAGCAACGGGGCCGCGTACGTGGGCGATCATCGTGACGCTGCCTTGCCGGACGCGAGCGACTTGTTCTTTGCGATCGCGTCTTGAAGTCTGTTCTGCGCTCCCCCGCGCCAGATCTGGCAGATCGCCAGGGCGAGAGCATCGGCGGCATCAGCGGGCTTGGGTGCCTCGGTCAGACGCAGCAGTCGCGTCACCATCTGCGTCACCTGCGGCTTGTCAGCTCGTCCGCTTCCAGTCACTGAGGCCTTGACCTCGCTCGGAGTGTGCAGCTGAACGGGAATGCCATGGCGTGCGGCGACCAGCATCGCGATGCCGCTGGCCTGAGCCGTACCCATGACCGTACGAACGTTGTGCTGACTGAAGACCCGCTCGACTGCCACGATGTCGGGCCGGTGCTTGAGGATGCTCGCCTCGATGCCCTGCTCCAGCAGATGCAAGCGGCGGGAGGTGTCGAGGTCCGGCGGCGTGCGGTAGACGCCGACGTCGACCATCGTGAGTGCGCGTCCAACAGACCCGTCGACGACCCCGAAGCCGCACCGGGTCAGGCCTGGGTCGATGCCGATCACCCTCATCGGACACACCTCGCAACCGAACGCATGTTCGACAGCCTAGTCGCGAGTTCCGTCAGGACGTAGCCGACTCGCCGAGCGGGAAACCCGTGCCCTGACGGCCGAGCCGAATCGCTTCGGCGATGTCGTGCATACGCACACCCGACGGACTCCAGCCCTTCACTGACTCGGCACCAACAAACGTCTTGCCGCGCCACACCTCGATCGGCCAGGCACCGCCCAAGAATCCGCGAACGATGAGCCACAGCGGCAAAAGGAGCAGGAGCAGCAGGAGCTCCGCAAGCATCACAGCGAGCGCGATGATTACGGGCACCAGGAGAATCAAGCCAATCGCAGCAAGAATCATGCCGATTGGGTCGTCCCCACCGACGAAAAGCCCATCGACAGGCACATCAGGTACATCCCGCACCTTGCGCCGCCATGGAAGCCAGCGGCGCTTGACCCGCCAGGTCTCCCCTGCTGGGTCGACGACCTTCATTCGACCTGCGCCATGACCTCGTCTGAAGCGTCGAAGTTGGAGAAGACGTTCTGCACGTCGTCGCAGTCCTCGAGGGCATCGATCAACTTGAGGATCTTCGTCGCGGCATCGACGTCCACGTCAACCGTCATCGTCGGTACGAACGAGGCGTCGGCCGAGTCGTAATCGAGTCCGGCCTCCTGCAGCGCCGAACGCACGGCGACCAGGTCAGTTGCCTCGCTGATGACCTCGAACGTGCCATCGAGGTCGTTGACGTCTTCGGCCCCGGCATCGAGCACTGCGGCCAGAACGTCGTCCTCATTGGTCTCGCCGCCTTCCTGCTCGGCGGGGACCATGATGACGCCCTTGCGGTGGAACATGTACGACACCGAGCCGGGATCGGCCATCGTTCCGCCGTTGCGGGTCATCGCCGTACGGACTTCCATCGCTGCCCGGTTCTTGTTGTCGGTCAGGCACTCGACGAGCAGCGCGACTCCGCCCGGGGCGTAACCCTCGTACATGATCGTTGTGTAGTCGACAGCGTCGGCGCCGATGCCGCCACCGCGCTTGACCGCACGATCAATGTGGTCCTTGGGGACGGACGACTTCTTGGCCTTCTGGATCGCGTCGTAGAGCGTCGGGTTGCCCTCGGGATCGGCGCCGCCGATGCGCGCCGCGACCTCGATGTTCTTGACCAGCTTGGCGAACATCTTGCCGCGCTTGGCGTCGACAATGGCCTTCTTGTGCTTCGTGGTCGCCCACTTGGAATGGCCTGAC
>NZ_JAKFEL010000115.1:0-9975 GCF_036675695.1 Aeromicrobium sp. | reverse complement strand
GAAGACGCGCATGTTCTCGCCCTTGTGGTGGCGGCCGTTGTAGAGGCTCCACAGCTCGGGGCGCTGGTTCTTGGGGTCCCACTGACCGAACTCGTCGCGGAAGCTGAAGACGCGCTCCTTGGCGCGGGCCTTCTCCTCGTCGCGGCGGGCACCGCCGAAGACGGCACCGAACTGGTTCTCCTTGATGCCGCGCAGCAGGGAGATGGTCTGCAGCTTGTTCCGGGGCCCGAGCGGACCGCCGATCTCGGTGGCGCGGCCGGCGTCGATGTCGTCCTGGACCGAGGCGACGATGAGGCGCAGGCCGAAGCGCTCAACCGTGTCGTCACGGAACTTGATGACCTCGTCGAAGTTCTGTCCGGTGTCGATGTGCATGACTGGGAACGGAACGGGAGCAGGCCAGAACGCCTTCGTCGCCAGGTGCAGCATGACGACCGAGTCCTTGCCGCCCGAGAAGAGCAGCGCCGGGCGCTCGATGGTCGCGGCCACCTCACGGAAGATGTGGACCGCTTCGGCCTCGAGCTTGTCGAGGTCGGTGAGTTCGTACGTGGTGGTCACGAGTCAGCCTGCCTGGTCGATGCAATACGAGAAAAGTAGAACAGGTTCTAGTTTTGCATCTCGCGGGCCCCCACCGCAAGCCCTTCTAGGGCTGAGTCGCGATGAGCTCCGACACTTGCTGAGCAATGGCGCGTCGTACGTCTTCGGGGTCAGCACCCGTCGCGTCGCTCATGAACTTGCCGAAGATCAGCCATCCGAGCACCGAAGCTCCGGCGACCGAGGTCTGCACCGCATCACCAGGATCGCTGTCGCGCCACAGCCCCGAGAACAGCTCGGTCGTTGAAGCGGTGCCAGGCACTGCCGCCTCCGGACTGTCGAGGACGGCATGGACGAGGGTGCGCCAGTACGAAGGACTCGCTGCCAGGAGGTCGAGGAGCTCCGCAACGACGTCCGGCGACGCCTCCCCCCGGGTAGGCAGTCCGGACTCGATGACCGCCTCGACGACCCCTTGGGCATCCGCGGCAAGCATCTGTTCGAGCACATCCGCCTTGGTGCCGAAGTGGCGATGTACCAGCGCGTGGTTCACGCCGGCGCGGGCGGCGATGTCGCGTACGGAGAATCCATCGGGACCGCGTTCGGCAACCAACTCGCTCGTCGCGGTCAACACCGCTGAGCGGATCTGCGCGCGTCCTCGGGGCTTCGCCTCAACCGTCATGCGAGAAGTCTATACATCCTTGTAACCAACCGGTTACAGTCTTCGGATGCGTCGCATACTCCCAGTGCTCGCCGGAGCGTCCATGCTCGCGGCCCTCCTGGTTGCCGGACCACAGTCCTCGGCGACCCCGGTTCCAACACCAGAGGTCACCCTCCCGCCGATCCCGGCGATCAGCGGTCTGCCAATCCCGTCACTTCCCACCGATCTACTGGTCCCGAAGTTCACCGGAGCGCCAGCCGCGAAGCAGCCGATCGCGCACCCGCCGATTCCGCAGAACCCGTGGCTGTCCCCCGATGGCACCAACACGATGCACAACGACTCGTACGCGTCAGACGCCTACCAAGTCAGCGGCCCATTGGGTCAGAGCCTCAAGGTGAAGTCGGCGTCATACGGCGTCCGCGAGTGCGCGACGATCGCCTTCGACTCTCACAACCGCATCGTCGGACTGTGCGGTGGACTCGAGGGCTTCGGGATGATGGTGATCGACCCCGTCACGCTCAAGCCGATCTCCGAGCTCCGCACCTCGGCCCGCAACCTCGCCACCGGCACCAACCCGCTCACCGACATCTGCGGCGGCACCTACTTCTTCCTCGATGCCGATGACGTCGCCTATCCGACCACCGGTCAGAAGACGATCCAGAAGATCCAGGTGCAAGCCGACGGCAAGCTGGTCAGGCAGCACGAATGGTCACTGGCCGCCAACGTTGCCGCCGACGACTGTCTGATCGCGACAATGCCCGACTACGACGGCCGCATCTGGTTCTTCACCCAGCAGGGCACGGTCGGCACCCTCGATCGCGACACCGGCGCGATCAAGACCTACGAGCTCCCTGATGGCGAAGAGGTCACCAACTCGGTCGCCACCGATGAGACCGGAGGCATGTACGTCGTCTCCACCCATGCGCTCTACCGGCTCGACGCCACCGCCGACGGCGTACCTGAAGTCACCTGGCGCGAGACGTATGACCGCGGGTCCCGCCTGAAGACCGGCAATCTCTCACAGGGGTCCGGCACCACACCGACCCTTCTCGGCGACCGGTGGGTGGCGATCAACGACAACGCCGACCCCAAGACCAATGTGCTCGTCTACGACCGCCGCGAGGGAGTGACCGACCGACTGCACTGCACGCAGCCCGTGCTCGCCGACAACGCCGGCACGACCGACAACAGCCTCGTCGCTGCAGGCAACTCGTTCATCATCGAGAACAACTACGGCTACGGCGGACCGACCACCACGATCCTCGGCAAGACCACGACCCCAGGTCTGGCGCGCGTGATGGTTGAGGATGACGGTTGCCACGTGGCATGGACCAGCAACGAGATCGCACCCAGCTCAGTCGCCAAGGCATCGCTCGGGAACGGACTCCTCTACGCCTACACGAAGCCAAAGCTCACCAACCCGTTGAGCAATGCGCTCGACGCCTGGTACTTCACGGCGATCGATATTCGTACGGGCAAGACCGTCTGGAGCCGCCTCATGGGCACCGGCATCCAGTGGAACAACCACTATGCCGCGATCTACCTGGGTCCTGACGGTGCTGCCTACATCGCCACGCTTGCGGGCCTGATCAGGATCACCGACGGATGAAGACATACGTAGTCAGCGGCGCCGCCAGCGGGATCGGCGCCGCCACCGCCGCTCTGCTCCGCGAGCAGGGTGACCGAGTCATCACGGTCGACCTCCGAGACGCCGATGTGGTCGCCGACCTCGCCACAGCCGAAGGCCGGGCGGAGGCTGTCGCCGGCGTTCAGGCACTGACCGATGTCGTGCACGGTGTAGTACCTGCCGCGGGAGTAGCCGGATCCCCGGGCGTCGACTCGTCCTTGATCGTCTCGGTCAACTTCTTCGGTGCCGTTGCCCTCGTACGCGGCCTCCAACCACAGCTGGCTGCCGCAGCTGGCGCGAGTGTCGTGTTTCTCGCCTCCAACTCGATCACCGGTATGCCCGGATGGCGTGGATCAGTTGCCGATCTCTGCCTCGCCGGCGATGAGGAAGCGGCACGTGCCGATGCCTCCCAGGCCGAGTCGTTCATGGTCTACCCGGGGACCAAAGCGGCACTCGCCTGGTGGGCTCGTCGAGAGGGAATCACCGAGCCGTGGATCGGCGCAGGCATTCGGATGAACTCCGTGGCGCCCGGCATGGTCGACACTCCGATGACCGACAAGCTGCTGGCCGACCCGGAGATGGGACCGCTCGTCGCGGCCTATCCGAGTGCCGTCGGCCGACCCGGGCGACCCGAAGAGATCGCGGCGGTGATTCTGTTTCTACTGTCGGATGCCAGCAGCCTGATGATTGGGTCCGTTGTCTACGCCGATGGCGGCACCGACGCGATGTTCCATCCCCAGGCCCCAGCCGGCTGGGACGTCCGCTAGAGCGACTCGACGTACTTCTTGAAGTCCTTGCTGCCTGAGTCGAGGGCGCTCTTGAGCACCCGCTTGAGTACGAAGCCCGGCATCGGGACCTTCACACCGATCTCGAGATCGAGCTTGATGTGGGTGCCGCTGTCGGTCGGCGTGAGTGTGTAGGTCGCGACCTGCTTGGACTGGACTGAGCTCGACACGAGGGTCCAGGTCACCGAGTTGAGCCCGTCCCATGTGTAGTCGGTGACTTCCTCATCCTTGAACCCGGCGGCCGAGACCTTGGCGCGTACGCGGTGTGGACGTCCATCGGCGTGACGCGTCTCGACCTCGGCGGACTGGTGCGCGCTGGAGCGCTTGGGCAGCTCCTCGATCGCGGCCACGGCGTCCATGACCTGCTCGGGGGTTGCTGCGACGTCGAATTCAGTGGTTCCGGAGACGCTCATTCCGCCACGGTAGTGGCTGTCGCTCTGTTCGGGTCGAGATTCGAGGTGCAGCACACAGCACTGTCCACAGCTTGGTTCCGCGACTCAAGCCGATGTCGGACGCCCCGCCTAGCGTCGAAACAGGAGGTAAGAAATGAAAGTTCTGACAGCAACGACACTGACAAACGGCGAGCGTGACAACGACTTCGATTGGTGCACGCCAGGCGAACTGGTCATGTTTGGGGCCATCTGTGACTGCGATCAACTTGATCCAGATAATGGCTGTGGGTGCGGTCGCGCATTCGCTGGAGTGCATTCACATCGGGCGACCACAACGGCGCTGATTGAGGATCGCGCCATCAGCGAAGCAGACCTCGAGCTCGCGATTCGTACGAGCCTTGAAGACGGCGGTTGGATCGGCCCGTGGACCAGTAGCGAGGATGCTCACTCGATGATCGACGAGGCGATAGAGATGATCAGGCGGACAGCAGAGTGCTTTCCATTGGGCACCGTCGTCGGCACGAGGCTAGGAAAGGTCTTCGAACGTGGGCGAGCAGATGCACCGCACTGATCGAGTTGATTCGCCAGCCGCAAGCGACGTACAATTTCCTGTACGTACGCGGGAGGGCGACATGAAGACAATGAGCTATTCGCAGACGCGAGCCAATCTCGCAGCGACCCTGGATGCGGTCACAGATGACCGCGAGGAAGTCGTGGTGACCCGCGCCGGTCACGAGCCTGTCGTCATCGTGTCGTTGGACGACTACGAGTCGCTCAAGGAGACCGCCTTCCTCCTCAAGAGCCCGGAGAACGCCCGCCGGTTGCTCGCTTCAATCGATCGCCTCGAGAGCGGATCCGGCACCCCTCGGGAACTTGCTGAGTGAAGTACGTCTGGGACGACTCTGCCTGGGAGGACTACCTCTGGTGGCAGCAACAAGATCGCAAGCTGGTGAAGCGAATCAACACGTTGCTCAAGGACATTGCGGGCAACGGCAACGACGGCATCGGCAAGCCTGAGCCGCTGAAGCACGGCTTCCAGGGCTATTGGTCACGGCGAATCACCGATGAACACCGGCTCGTCTACAAGGTCGTCGACGACCAGGTCCGCATTGCCGCCTGCCGCTATCACTACGGCAGCTGAGATGGCCCTGGATCCGCTCGATGATGGTGACGCTGGCCCGACCGCAAGCGTTGAAGCCTAATTGCCAGTCGCCCAGAACCGCTGCATACGTTCAAGAGCCTCATCCTTGGACATCGCGCCAACTTCAGCCTCGGAAAGGCCGACTTCGCGGATCAGCTGAAAGACGATGCTTGCGGGCAGTGCCTCTTGGGGTACCTCTGGAGCACCCCGATCAGGAAGCTTGCCATCTCGCACGCATGCCCAGAACTCGTCCGACGTCACTTCCAACTGGTCGCGGAGGATGTGGCTCCACATGCTCGGTCCGTACGTCGTGCGATCGACTGGTCTCGAAATGCGGGTCCGCAAAATTCGCCCATCATGGAGCGCGAGCTCAAGCGTCACGTGGTGCGCTACCGGCTTCCCTTTGGCGTTGACGGGAGGCGTCCAGCCCTCAATGTCACAAAACGCCTGGTGGTCGTCTCGGTTGGGTGCTGGGGTACTACTCAACTGCCGGTCGCCCAGGCGCGAAGTTGGTCGTCGTCTGAGATACCCACGAACTCAACCAGCGGCCAGTTGTCGGCATGGTTTGGCGCGACGCCCAAATGGTCGTGCCAGTCGATCGCGTACTCGCGAAGCGCGGCGATCAGTTCATCGATGACCTCGTCGGGCGAAGCAGCCTCTGCAGCCAATGGAAGTCCCGGGATGAGCGCCGCCCATGCCCCGTCCTCGAACACCATCTGCACAGGCGAGCCGATGTGAAATGCCAGCAACGCTCGGACGTGCTGTTCGGGCAGAACAGCAACCGCGCCGCTAGGACGTTGAACGGACACGACGCGACCAGACCCAGCGGTGTCCAACAGGTCGCGAAAGCGACTCCGAGCCGACGTGTATGAGTCGTATCGAGTAACTGGAACTTCCTTGACTGAGGTCATACCGCAATCGTCTCTCGATCGGTCAAGTACGTCAAGTACGTCAAGTACGTCAAGTACTTCCTCGTACTAGATCCGTTCGATGATGGTGACGTTTGCTTGTCCGCCACCTTCGCACATGACCTGCAGTCCGTACCGGCCTTCGGTGCGCTCCAGCTCGTTGAGCAGCGTCGTCATCAGGCGGGTGCCGGTGGCGCCGATCGGGTGACCGAGGGCGATGCCGCCGCCGTTGACGTTGACCTTCTCGTGCGGGACGTCGAGCTCCTGCATCCAGGCGAGCACGACCGAGGCGAACGCCTCGTTGCACTCGAACAGGTCGATGTCGCCGACGGACATACCGGCCTTGGCGAGAGCGTGCTTGGTCGCCGCGATCGGGCCGGTCAGCATCCAGATCGGGTCATCGGCACGTACGGACAGGTGGTGGATGCGGGCACGCGGAGTGAGGTTGTGGTCCTTGACGGCCTGCTCGGACGCAATGAGCATCGCGCTGGCTGCATCGCTGATTTGCGAGGCAACGGCAGCGGTGATTCGACCGCCGGGAGCCAGCGGCTGAAGTCCCGCCATCTTTTCGAGCGATGTGTCGCGGGGGCACTCGTCGGTGCTGAAGTCGCCGACGGGAGCGATCTGGTCCTTGAACCTGCCTTCGGCGATCGCCGTACGAGCCCGCTCGTGCGATGCGAGGGCGAACTCCTCCATGTCCTCGCGGGTGATGTCCCACTTCTCGGCGATCATCTCGGCCGAACGGAACTGGCTGACTTCCTGGTCGCCGTAGCGCGCGTTCCAGCCGGGCGACTCGGCGAACGGTGTCGTGAAGCCGTACTGATCCGCGACCAGCATGGCTGCGGAGATCGGGATGGCGCTCATGTTCTGCAAGCCGCCGGCCACGACGAGATCCTGCGTTCCGGACATCACGCCCTGTGCGGCGAAGTGCACCGACTGCTGCGACGAGCCGCACTGGCGGTCGATCGTCACGCCGGGCACGTGGTCGGGCAGTCCGGCGACGAGCCAGGCCGTACGCGCGACGTCGCCGGCCTGCGAGCCGATCGTGTCGCAACAACCCATGATGACGTCGTCGACGGCACCCGGATCGATGCCCGTGCGGTCAACGAGGGCCTTGAGCACGTGACCACCAAGATCGGCGGAGTGCATCTGTGCGAGGGAACCGCCGCGGCGGCCAACCGGCGTACGTACTGCGTCAACGATGAATGCTTCGGTCATGAGGTGATCCCGTCGAGAAGGATGGTGAGGTACTGATTGGCGATGTCGGTGTGGCTGAGCTTGGCGCCGGGGCGGTACCAGCGGACGGCGACCCAGACGGTGTCGCGGATGAAGCGGTAGACGAGCTCGATGTCGAGGTCCTGGCGCAGGGCGCCCGAGCTGACACCCTCGTTGAGCAGCGCGTGCCAGACGTCGCGCGACTGCTTGTTGCGGTCAGCAAGGTAGGCGAAGCGGTCGAACGTGCCGAGGTAGTCGGCCTCGTTCTGGAAGATCGCGACCTCGTTGCGGTGCTGGTCGATTGCCTCGAACGAGACGCGCACGGCGGCGTCGAGCTTGGCTCGCGGGTCAGCGTCGCCGGCGACGATCTCGGCGTACTTGCCGAACAGCTCCTCCTGGAACGACGACAAGATCTCGTCGACCATCGACTCCTTGGAGTCGAAGTGGTGATAGAGCGAGCCGCTCAGGATTCCGGCAGCGTCAGCGATATCGCGGACCGTGGTGTTCTTGAATCCCTTGGTCGCGAAGAGCTCAGCAGCGATCGCCAGCAGCTCTTCGCGCCGAGTCGAGGTCTGCGCCTGTGACGTCATGGCTAGGCCCGCTGGCTCGAGACGGAAATGACTTCACCAGTGAGGTACGACGAGTAGTCGGACGCGAGGAAGACCATCACGTTGGCGACCTCCCACGGCTCGGCGGCGCGGCCGAAGGCCTCACGCTGCTTGAGCTCGTGGAGCAGCTCATCGCTGGTGACCTTGGCGAGGAACGGGTGCATGGCCAGCGACGGCGAGACCGCGTTGACCCGGATCCCGTACGGCGCGACGTCGAGCGCAGCGCAGCGGGTCAGCGCCATGACGCCGGCCTTGGCAGCCGCGTAGTGCGCCTGGCCCTCCTGCGCACGCCAACCGATGACGGACGCGTTGTTGACGATGACACCCTTCTTGCCTGCGTCCTTCATACGGTTGCCCGCCGCGCGTACGCAGCGGAACGTGCCGGTCAGCGTGATGTCGAGGACGCGAGACCAGTCCTCGTCGGCCATCTCCAGGATGTCGGCGGTGCCACCGAGGCCAGCGTTGTTGATCATGATGTCGACGCCGCCATGCTCGTCGGCAACGTCGAGGAGCGCCTGCACCTGAGCCTCATCGGTCACGTCCACGGTGATGGCGCGTACGCGGTCCTCGCCGAACTCGGCACCGAGTGCCGCGCGCGACTCTTCGAGGCGACGCTCGTGGGTGTCGCTGATGACGACCATCGCGGCACCCTCTTCGAGCGCACGACGCGAGACCGAAGCTCCGATGCCTGCTCCCGCGGCGGCCGTCACGACAACGACCTTGCCGGCGAGGAGGTTGTGGCCCTCGACGTAGTCAGGGGTGGGCTGCTCAGGTCGCATGACGGTCATCCGCGTGCTTCTCTCGGTAGGCCGAGCACGCGCTCGGAGATGATGTTGCGCTGAACTTCGTCGCTGCCGCCATAGAGCGTGTCGGCGCGAGAGAAGAGGTAGAGGTTCTGCCATCGAGTCAGGTCGTACATCTCGCCGTTGGTCACGAGCGCTCCGGATCCGCAGACCTCCATGGCGAGCTCGCCGAGGCGGCGGTGCCAGTTGGCCCATACGAGCTTGGCGACGTTGTCGGCACCAGGTGTCGCTTCGGTCAGCGAGCGGATGGCGTTGACACGCATGACCTCGAACTCGGCGCTGTGCTGAGCGAGGCGATCACGGAGTACGGGGTCATCGAGCGAACCGTTACTGCGCGCGAGCTCGATCAGGTCATTGAGCTCTCGCTCGAAGCCGACCTGCTGGCCGAGGACCGAGACGCCGCGCTCGAAGCCGAGCAGCGCCATCGCGACCTTCCAGCCATCGCCGGGCTCGCCAAGGATCATCGACTCGTCAGTACGGGCGCCGGAGAACCAGACCTCGTTGAACTCCACGCCGCCGGTGAGCTGCTCGATCGGACGGATCTCGATGCCGTCCTGGTCGAGCGGCACAAGAAGGAAGGAGAGACCGTGGTGTCGTGACGAGCCTGGCTCGGTGCGGGCGATGACGAAGACCCAGTCGGACTTCTGAGCCCAGGATGTCCACACCTTCTGGCCGTCGACGACCCATTCGCCATTGTCGAGAACGCCCTTGGTGCTGACGGCGGCGAGGTCGGAGCCAGCGCCGGGCTCGGAATAGCCCTGGCACCACTGCTCTTCGACGTTGAGGATCTTGGGGAGGAAGCGTGCCTTCTGCTCCTCGGTGCCGAACTCGATCAGCGTTGGGCCGAGCAGCTTCTCGCCCAGGTGGTTGACGGTCTCGGGCGCATCGGCGCGGGCGTACTCCTCATAGAAGATGGCCTGCTGCGCGAGGCTCAGACCGCGGCCGCCGTGCTCCGTCGGCCAGCCGAGGCAGGTCCAACCGTGCTCGGCGAGATGACGGTTCCAGGCGAGGCGCTCGTCGTACGCGTCCTCACCACTACCGGTGCCGCCCACACCCTTGAGGTGGGCCCATTTGCCGGTCAGGTTTTCTGCCAGCCAGGTGCGTACTTCCTCGCGGAAGGCAGCGTCATCGGTTGCAGTGCTCACCGCTGGCTCCTTCCTGCTCCGGTCGTACTCCGTTAAGGTAGCCTACCAAGCAAGTGTTTGGTTTGTTGAGAGGATGTGCAGTGGGCAACACCGTCCCTGGTCTCGTACGCCGCGCCGCCAAGGATTTTGGCGACGCTCCGGCGTACGTCATGGATGGCCGCA
>NZ_JAKFEL010000208.1:0-10313 GCF_036675695.1 Aeromicrobium sp. | reverse complement strand
CCACTATGCGTCGCGCGGATCGTCGTACTTCGACGTCCTGCTCGCGGTCTTCTGCGTCGTGCTCGTCGTCTCCAACATCGCCGCCACCAAGGGCACGGAGTTCTTCTCCGGAGACGTGTCGCTCGGGCCGGTCCAGATCATCCCGGTGTTCTCCGACGGTGGTGCCGTGCTGTTCCCGCTGGCGTACATCATCGGCGACGTCATCTCCGAGGTGTATGGGCTGAAGGCGGCCCGGCGCGCGATCGTCGTCGGGTTCGGTACAGCGATCATGGCGTTCGTGACGTTCCTGATCGTCATCCAGCTACCCAGCGCGTCGTTCTACGAGAACCAGGAAGCGTTCGAGAGCGTCGTCTGGTCGGGCGTACAGATCGTCGCGGCATCCCTGATCGCGTACGTCGTGGGTCAGTTCCTCAACTCGTACGTGCTCGTACGCATGAAGGCGCGATCGGCCGAGCCGGGACTGTGGCGTCGACTCGCCGGATCGACGGGTGTGGGCGAAGCGGCCGACACGTTCATCTTCTGCGCCATCGCCGCTTCGGCGATCGGCATCTCGACGGGTGGGGACTTCGTCAACTACTTCGTCGTCGGCTTCATCTTCAAGTGCGCCGTCGAGATCCTGGTCATGCCGCTGACGATGCTCGTGATTCGCGTCCTCAAGGACCGCGAAGAGACCTACTGGAACAACCCGGCGGTCGAGTAGCGAGGAACGAGCGTATCGAGACCCCGTGAGTTCGAGTGCTCGCCCTGGGAAGTCGTCTCACGAGGTTTCGATACGTCGGCCGCGGGCGGCCTCCTACTTAACCAACGAGGTGGGTTAGCCGTAAAACCGGGCCAGGAAGTCGGCTTTGAAGTCCTTGAAGGAGCCGTCCTCGATGGCGTCGCGCATCTGATCGACGAGTCTGACGATGAAGCGCTCGTTGTGGATGGTCGCGAGCGTGGCGCCGATCATTTCGCGGGTCTTGAACAGGTGATGCAAGTAGGCGCGTGTGTAGTTGCTGCAGGTGTAGCAGTCGCACTCCGCGTCAATCGGGGTGAAGTCGCGGCGGTTGGCCGCTGACGTGACGCTGAAGTGCCCGGTCACGGTGTAGACGCGCCCGGACCGAGCGACGCGTGAGGCGGCGACGCAGTCGAACGTGTCGCAGCCGCTCTCGACGCCGGTGAACAAGTCGTCTGGCTCGCCAATGCCCAGGAGGTGGCGGGGCTTGTCGTCGGGCAATTCCTCGTTGACCCAGCCGACGATCGTTCCGAGTCGTTCCTTCTCGATCGCACCTCCAATGCCAAAACCGTCGAAGTCGAGCGAAACGAGGCCGCGGGCAGCCGTACGACGGAGATCCTCGTGCTGGGCACCCTGCACGACGCCGAACAGCGCTTGCAACGGCTTGCCCTTGCGCTCGTCGGTGAGCCGCTGGTGTTCGACGACGCAGCGCTCGGCCCACGCCTGCGTACGGGCTATCGAGTCTTCTTGGTAGCCGCGAGTGTTCATCAACGTCGTGAGTTCGTCGAACGCGAACATGATGTCTGCGCCGAGCTGATGCTGGATCTGCATCGACACCTCGGGGGTGAAGCGGTGCATCGTGCCGTCGACGTGCGACTTGAAGGTCACGCCGTCGTCGTCGACCTTCGCCAGGCGGTCCTTGCCCGGGGCGATGACGTCATCGGCCTCGACGCCAGTGGCATCCATCGACAGCGTCTTCTTGAACCCCGCGCCGAGCGAGAGCACCTGGAACCCGCCGGAGTCGGTGAACGTCGGGCCCGGCCAGTTCATGAACGTGCTGAGGCCGCCCGCTTCGTCGACGATGTCAGCGCCCGGCTGCAGGTAGAGGTGATAGGCGTTCGCGAGCAGTGCTTGGGCGCCAAGGTCGGCCATCGTCTCCGGTAGGACCGACTTCACGGTCGCGCGGGTGCCGACCGGGATGAACGCCGGCGTTCGGATCTCGCCGTGTGGCGTCGTGATCGTGCCGGTACGTCCGAGCGCGCCGTCGAGTTCCTTGCCGATCGTGAACACGGTCCCTATCCAACCAGCCAGACTGCAGCGCCGAGCGCGGCACCAGTGAGCAGCAGGAACAGCAGATTCCACAAGGCCGCTGGCAGGTGGGTGAGGCGAGCGAGGATGTCGGCGTCGCTCGTACGGGTCCGACTGCGGCGTCGGTGCGACCAGAGATCGAGAACCGTACGCGGTGCGGCGATCAGCAGGAACCACGCGAACGTCAGCGCGGCGAAGTCCTGCACTCGTTGATCGGCCTTCCAGACCAGAGCCGCGACGACCGCGCCGGAGATGCCAACCACCAGGAGGCCGAACCAGTTGCGGATGAACACGAGCATCAGCGCGAGCACGGCGAGGCCGCCGTACAGGGCAATGTCGGTCTCGTCGACCCGTACGAGGGCGACTGAGCCGAGTCCTAGTGCGGCAGGAGTGAGATATCCGGCGGCAGCTGTCGCCATCATGCCCGGACCGCGCGGTTTGCCGGTGGAGAGCGTCAGGCCCGACGTGTCGGTGTGCAGACGGATCGCGTTGAGGCGTCGCCCGGTAAGGACCGCAACCACCGCGTGACCGGCTTCATGGACCAGCGTCACGAGGTGGCGGGTGAACCGCCACGCGGGCGGAACGACCGTCAGCGCAAGCGCGAGGGCCGCTGCCGCCCACGTGGTGTCCAGGGGTCAGCCAACCGGTTGGTCGACGAGCTGGACGCGGGTCGTACCGCGCTCCGGCATGCCCATCGCAGTGGCGAGCCGGTGGTGCACCGCGCCCTCGTCGTGACGGCTCTGCCGGTCGAGCGACAGCCCGAGAGCGGTCTGGGCCCAGCCGTACGTCGGGTCGAGCTCGATGAGGCGGCGAAATGCCTGCTCCGCGGGCACCAGCTGCGCTGCGGCGAAATGCGCCCGACCGATCAGCTCCCAAGCCGATGCGTTGGTCGGCTCGGTCGCAACGACCTTGCGCAGCACGCGTACGGCGTCGCGCGGGAATCGCGAGTCCAGGAGCTCCTCGCCTTTGCGGAAGGCGTCGAACACGTCCATCTGCTCGATCTGCTCGTCGGAGATGTTGGGGGTCATGTAGATCGTCATGGTTAGCTCCTCTCGCGGTTGTGTGATTGCTGAAACAGCGGGGGAGGGCAGTTCATTCCGTGGTCTCGGTGGGGGTGGGTGTCGGTGTGTCAGTGCTCGCCGTGGGCGTCGGCTCTGTCGTCGTTTCCGTGGCAGTCGGGGTGGTCGGGACGGTCGTCGCGGTCTCGGACGGGGTGGGCGTCGGCTTCGGCTTGTCGCGGTTGCCGCCGAGGGTGTCGCCGATCGTCGTTCCGTGGTCGCCGTCGAGCGTGCGACCGGAAATCAGCTCGTACGTGGAGATCGCGGCGATGGCGAGCGACAGCACGACGATGGACGTGACGATGATCGTCTTCCAGTGCAGTCGGGGCTTCTCGTCGACGAACCGCGCACCACGAGCTGCCGAGTCGACATCAGCGGCTTCGTCGAGCGCCTCGCGTACTTCGCCCTCGTCCACCTGCCGCTCGATGACCGTGCCGGACTCGGTCTGGATCAGCAGCGTTCGGGTGTGGTCGAGCGTGCGCCCGTAGAACGCCGAGCTGATCGTGACGACGAAGCTGCCGAGTGCTGCGCCGATCAGAGTGCCTGCCACACCGAGACGAGAGGCGATCCAGGCGGCAGTGACGGCGGCCAATACGCTCGCGAGGAGCTGGAGCCAGGAGATCTCTCCCAGTAGTCCGCGACGTCGTGACATACCCGCAAGCGTATGGGAGACATGGATGGGGCCCGGCCTGTCTCCGCAATTGTGTCGGTCTCAGTTGTCACACTGGCCACATGGAACTGATTGTGGTCCTCGTATGCGGTCTGCTGCTCGGCCTTGTCGTCGGTTGGCTCATCGGTCGCACCCCCGCGCAGGGCACCGAGCCTGCCGTGCTCGAGGCGCGTCATGCCACCGCACTTGCGGAGCTTCGTCACGACGAGAGCACTCTGCGTGCGCAGATCGAACAGGATCTCGCCGAGGCGCGCGCCACGGTGATCGGCCTGCGTGAGCAGCTCGGAACCGCACGCACCCAGTACGACGAGATCGTGGAGCGCCACCGCCAGGATGCCCAGAAGCGTGCCGCCGCTGACCAGGCCGAGAGCAAGGTCCTGCAGCAGCTGGCACCGGTCGCCGACCAGCTCAAGTCCATGAGTCAGAAGGTCATCGACCTCGAGGCTCAGCGCCACCAGCAGCACGGTGAGCTCCATGCCCAGATCAAGGTCACCCGCGAGACTGCCGAGAAGTCCAAGCTCGCCGCAGAGACCCTCGCGGCAGCGATGAGCAACAACTCCACGCGTGGCGTATGGGGCGAGACGCAGCTCAAGACATTGGTTGAGTCCGCCGGACTGCTGCGCCGGGTCGACTTCACCACCCAGGAGTCGATCGAGGCCGACTCCGGCGCCCGTCGCCCTGACATGGTCGTCAACCTGCCGGGCGGCAAGCACATGGCGATCGACGCCAAGGTGCCCTACTCGGCCTTCATCGAGTCCAACAGACCTGATCTCTCTGACACGCAGCGCGCCCAGCTTCTCGCGCAGCACGCCAAGCAGGTCAAGGCTCACGTTGATGCGTTGGCCGGCAAGCGCTACTGGACCGGTCTGGAGGCGAGCCCCGAGTTCACGATCGCGTTCATCCCCAACGAGTCGATCCTCAACGCCGCAATCGACGCTGACCCGGCGCTGATGGACTACGCGTTCGGCAAGGGCGTACTTCTGGCGACTCCGGTCAACCTGTGGGCCGTGCTCAAGACCGTGGCCTTCACCTGGCAGCAAGATGTGCTGACCGAGGACGCCAAGCGGCTCTTCGACCTCGGCAAGGAGCTCTACTCCCGCCTTTCAACGATGGCCGAGCACTCCGACAAGCTGCGTCGCTCGATCGAGAGCACCGTCTCCAACTACAACGCGTTCGCCGGGTCGCTTGAGCAGCGCGTACTAGTGACCGCGCGCAAGCTAGATGGGCTCGACGAGTCCAAGGTGATCGGTACGCCGCGGCTGATCGAGGCACAGACACGTCGTCTCGACCAGTCGGAGTTCGCCGTCCTCGACGACGTGGAGCGTCCCGAGATTGACTTCGGCGAAACCGAGGCCGCCCGCGGCCGCAGCGTTGAGGCGGGTTGAACGTCCCGCGGCGGAGCCGCCACTGTGAAACCTCGTGACGTGTCTCCCGAACGCGAGAGCCGGTCTTCCCGTTGTGATTGATGAGGAAGAGACCGCCTGAACGACGCGTGCCGAGGACTAGCTCAGCGCCTGCTCCAGGTCGCCAATCAGGTCGGCGATGTCCTCGATGCCCACTGAGAGGCGTACGAGGTCGTCAGGCACCTCGAGCAGTGACCCGGCGGTGGACGCATGTGTCATGGCGCCGGGGTGCTCGATGAGCGACTCGATACCGCCGAGGCTCTCGGCGAGCGTGAACAGCTCGGCGCGAGCACACATGTCGAGCGCTGCCTGCTTGCCGCCCTTGACGCGTACCGAAATCATGCCGCCGAAGCGAGACATCTGCTTCGTGGCGACTTCGTGTCCGGGATGGCCGTCGAGACCCGGGTAGAGGACCGAGTCGATCGCGGGGTGGCCGACTAGCATGTCGACAATCGCCTCGGCGTTGTCGCAGTGCTTGTCCATGCGTACGGCGAGGGTCTTGGCACCACGAAGGGTCAGGTACGCGTCGAACGGACCGGGCACTCCACCTGCACCGTTCTGCAGGAATGCGAACGCCGCGTCGAGCTCTTCATCGTCGGTGACCAGTACGCCGCCGACCACGTCTGAGTGGCCGCCGATGTACTTCGTCGTCGAGTGCAGCACGACGTCGGCACCGAGTGCGAGCGGCTGCTGCAGGTAGGGCGACGCGAACGTGTTGTCGACGACGAGCTTGGCCTTGGCGCCGTGTGCGATCTCTGAGATCGCCGCGATGTCGCCGACGTTGAGCAGCGGGTTGGTCGGTGTCTCGATC
Organism: Aeromicrobium sp.; assembly: GCF_036675695.1. Taxonomy (GTDB): domain Bacteria; phylum Actinomycetota; class Actinomycetes; order Propionibacteriales; family Nocardioidaceae; genus Aeromicrobium. The sequence goes on along the minus strand of NZ_JAKFEL010000208.1, from coordinate 4,348 downwards.
CAGATCGCCTTGGTCGCCGGGGTGACGGCCGCCAAGATCTCGTCGAGGTCGTTGACGGCCGCGGGAGTGTAGGTCAGACCCCACTGGCTGAAGACCTTGTCGATCAGCCGGAACGTTCCGCCGTACGCGTCATTGGGGATGACCAGGTGATCGCCCGGGCGCAGCATCGAACGCAGCGCGCAGTCGGTGGCGGCCATACCGGAGCTGAACGCACGCCCGTACGAACCGCCCTCCAGCGCAGCGAGGTTGCCCTCCAGCGCCGTACGAGTCGGGTTGCCGGTGCGGGCGTACTCGTAGCCCGACCGCATACCGCCGACGCCATCCTGCTGGAACGTCGAGCTCGCATAGATCGGCACGTTGACCGCGCCGTTCTCGGCATTCGGCTCGTAGCCGGCGTGGATCGCCCGGGTCGCAAATCCTTGGGTCGCGCCCTCGTCCGCCTTGCTCTTCTTTTCACTCATACGTGAACGCCCAGCAGGTCGTGGCGGGTCAGCACGCCGAGCGGCTTGCCGTCTTCGACGACCATGACGGCGTCGCTCTCGCTGAGCGCCTTCAGGGCGTCGTCGAGGCTCTCGCCGGAGCCAAGCAGCGGCAGCGGAGGCTCCATGTGCTCGGAGACGGCGTCGGTGAGCTGCGCCCGACCCTCGAACACGGCACTGATCAGGGCGTGATCGGTGACGCTGCCCGCAACCTCACCGATGACGACCGGCGGCTCGGGGCCGACGACCGGCATCTGCGAGACGTTGTATTCGCGCAGGATCTCGATCGCGTCGCGGATGGTCTCGGATGGATGCGTGTGGACGAGCGCCGGCATACCGCCGGTCTTGCTGCGAAGCAGATCGCCGACGGTGATCTCGTGTACGTGGCCGTCGAGCGGCTCGCGGAGGAAGCCGTAGGACGCCATCCAGTCGTCGTTGAAGACCTTGGAGAGGTAGCCGCGCCCGCCGTCGGGGAGCAGCACGACGACGATGGCATCAGGTCCGGCCTTCTCGGCGACCTGCAGGGCTGCCACGACGGCCATACCGCAGGAACCGCCGACCAGGAGGCCTTCTTCGCGGGCGAGGCGACGAGTCATGTCGAACGAGTCGGCATCGGAGACGGCGATGATCTCGTCGGGGATCGAAGGGTCGTACGCGCTGGGCCAGAAGTCCTCTCCGACGCCCTCGACGAGGTAGGGGCGACCTGTACCGCCGGAGTAGACCGAGCCTTCGGGGTCGGCGCCGATCACCTTGATATCGGGGTTCATTTCCTTGAGATAGCGACCGACACCGGTGATGGTGCCGCCGGTTCCGACGCCGGCGACGAAGTGGGTCACCTTGCCGTCGGTGTCGGCCCAGATCTCGGGGCCGGTCGTCTCGTAGTGGCTCTCGGGGCCGGCTGGGTTGGAGTACTGGTCGGGCTTCCAGGCGCCCTCGGTCTCGCGGACCAGACGGTCGGAGACGTTGTAGTAGCTGTCGGGATGCTCAGGAGGTACGGCGGTCGGGCACACGACGACTTCGGCGCCGTACGCCTTCATCGTGTTGCGCTTGTCCTCGCTGACTTTGTCTGGGCACACGAAGATGCACTTGTAGCCGCGCTGCTGCGCGACGAGCGCGAGACCGACACCGGTGTTGCCCGATGTGGGTTCGACGATCGTTCCGCCTGGCTTGAGCAGGCCTGCGGCTTCGGCAGCGTCGACCATCTTGACCGCGATGCGGTCCTTGGCGCTGCCTCCGGGGTTGAGGTATTCGATCTTGGCGGCCACCGTGGCAGATCCTGCGGTGGTGACGGACGTGAGCTTGACCAGCGGGGTGTTGCCGATGAGCTCAACGATGTGTTCAGCGATTCGCATGTGTCCATACTCCCACTCGGCTGCATGGACGGGGATTGGGTCACGGGTGGGTGAGGACGGGTGCGGCTTCCTTGACCTCGAGCTCGGCGGTCGGACCGGATGCCAGGAGTGTCTGGTCGATCGTGTTCCATGACCCGCCGTCGACGCGATATCGCACTCGGTATGTCACATCGACGCGCGGGCTGACAGCCTCGGCGGGTTGCCGGTAGCGGTAGGTCACGTCGGTCGATGGGTAGGGCCTGCCTGGCTTGGAGGTTGTCGACGCGGTGCCGTCGCCGTGAAGCCAGCGGTAGCGCACGGGTGTGGCGATCAGGTCGACATCGAAGCCCAGCAAGGTCACGCTGCGGTTGAACGCTTCCGGCTCGGCATAGAAGATCGTTGGCACGTTCACGAGCGTCGATGTGCCGGGCTGGATCTGCACCTCCAGGCTCGGCAACCCCAACTCCCGCACCGCCCGCAAAATCGCGCCCTCGGTCAACTCCGGATCGTCTGGATCCGACGGCACGTAGACCCGGCACCCGTAGCGACCGATGACAGGATCAACGCGACAATCCATCCGCGGCCGAGGCTTGGTCTCGGCTTTCGTCCCGAACACCCGATCAATTGTCTGCTGGCTACGTGGAACCTCCCGCCCTGCATCGAGTTGAACTCTTGCGTCCTTGGGTTTCACGTCAACGCCGGCGAAACTACTCGTGTAGTTCGCGCCCAGGAATAGAGCACTTGCGAGGAAAACCGCCGCCCAGCGGATCACGACTCAGCCTGCAATTCGAGAGTGTCCAGGGTCCAAGCCCCAGATTTCATGGTGAGCACGAATGTGAGGTCGGAATCCTCGGGATTGCCTGGCTGTGGAGTCGCAGAACTGCTCTCCGCGTACGTGCCCGGCGGGGAGGACACCGATCCGAACACAAGGACTCTGCCCTCGCCAAACGTGACATCAAGGTCGCTGATCTTCCAGTCCGAGTCTTTGAAGAATCCGCCCTCGGCGTAGGTGTCCCGGTAGAGGTTGATGTAGTTCTGGCAACCGTCGCATTTGGGTGACGAGAGCTGGGAGAGCTCCGAGACGTCGCCGGTCTGCGCCGCGTAATTGAACACTTCGATGTAGTGGGCGACGAAGGCGGAGGCGCCTTCTGGGGTGTTCTCTTTGGCCTGGGCGGGCATGGTCGGTGCCGTCGCGGTTGGCGCGGCGGAGGTGGTGGGTTTGGGTTCCTTGGGCTCGGGGTCAGTGCACCCGGCAATCAGGACCAACAGTGATGACGCGACGACGAGTCTGAGCATGATCCCCCCGAATCGAATGCGAAAAACCTACCGAAGCTCGCGCGCCTTGTCAGCACCGAAGTTCCGCCTGTGGATCAGCCTCATCCATCGCGAAATGTGACACGGACGGCGTCACGGGGGCGAGGTAGCGCCGTGGGTGACACAAATCGCGGGGATGGGCGTGAATACGCTGAAGCCATGACTCGCACCCTCGGCTCCAGCGGCATCGTGGTCTCCACCGTCGGCGTCGGCTGCAACGCCTTCGGCACCCGCATCGACCAGGAACAGACCACCGCTGTCGTGGATGCGTGCTTCGAGCACGGCGTGAACTTCTTCGACACCGCCGATGTGTACGGCGAGAGCGAAGTGCTGCTCGGCAACGCGCTCAAGGGTCGTCGCGACGAGGTTGTTCTCGCCACCAAGTTTGGCATGGATCTCCAAGGTCGCAATGGCGACGACCAGGGTCGCCGCGGCAGCGCGGCATACGCGAGGACGGCGATCGAGGCGAGCCTCAAGCGGCTCGGCACCGACCACGTCGACCTCTACCAGCTGCACACGCCGGATCCGCAGACCCCGATCGAGGAGACGCTAGGCGCGCTGAACGAGCTGGTCACCGAAGGCAAGGTACGCGCGATCGGCAGCTCCAACCTGCAGGCCTGGCAGGCAGTCGACGCGGACTGGGTCTCGAAGACCAAGGGGTACGCATCGTTCGTGACGGCGCAGAACGAGTACTCGCTCTACAACCGCACCGCCGAGACCGAGCTCGTACCCGCCTGCCTGGAGCTGGGCGTCGGCATCCTGCCGTACTTCCCGCTGGCGTACGGGTTGCTCACCGGCAAGTACCGGAGAGGTGAGCAAGCCCTTGAAGGTACGCGGCTCGCCGTACAGACGCATCGGCTAGACGCGGCCAACTGGGACACGATCGAGGCCCTCGAAGCCTTCGCCAACTCCCGCAACATCTCCATCCTCGAGCTGGCAATTGGAGGACTCGCTGCGCAGCCCGCAGTCGCCAGCGTCATCGCCGGTGCGACCAAGCCGGAGCAGATCGCAGCCAACGCGGCAGCAGGGGAGTGGACGCCCTCAGCCAGCGATCTCGAGGAGCTCGCATTGATCGGCAAACCGGATCAGTCGTACACGACATATGCCTGAAGATGATGCGCCGGGCTGGGAAGCGCCTCACGGCGCGTGGCCGCTCGAAGCGGCTGATTTTAGGTCCCGGGGCTACCACAGCCCGACGCGTAGACAAGCCTAACTGACGAGCCC
>NZ_JAKFEL010000157.1:0-10405 GCF_036675695.1 Aeromicrobium sp. | reverse complement strand
GGAGGTCAGCGGCGTCGAGCAGGGTGCCGATTCCCGGGATGCCGGTCGTCGTGTCGATGATGCCCTGCACGAGGTCAGTGGCGATCTGCTGCGCAGCGTTGTTCGCGGCATCAGAGGTGATCAGCAGGTTGGAGTTTGGGTCTTCCGCGTCGATCGTGATCGGGACGTTGATCGGAAGTCCACCCGGGCCGCCGAGGACGAGCGTCAGTGTCAGCGGAGCGACGTCCGAGTCACCGGTCGCGGTGGTCGGGTCGGCCTCACACGTGGCCTCGACAGCGCCGACGCTCAGGTCGATCGAGAGGACTGCGTCGTCCACCGCTGCAAGAGCATCGTTGAGCGCGTCGTCGAGAGGAACTGTGATCGCACCAAGCGCAGCAATCAGCAGCGCATCGAGGACACCGTCAAGAGGTTCGATGATCGGGTCGAGGATCGTTGCGGTGTTGATGGCGCCCAGATCTGTGATCAGATCAGTGAGGTCGATGGGCTCTCCGAGTCCGTCGAACTCGAGCTCGCCGACTTCAGCGCGAGCTGTCGAGACGCCGTTCGCGCCATCGAGGCTCGCGGTAGCAACCTGGTCGAACGCATCGATGCCGTTGGTGTTGAGACCGTCACCGCAGCGACCGTCGGGGTCGCCGACTGGAGTCGCAGCCGGGGAGCCGACCGTCGTGCCAGCGGGAAGCGTGGCCGTGCAGCTGCCCGAATCGAGGTCAAGCGACTCGAAGAGGCCAGTGCCCTGCGAGGCGCGGGCTTGCGCGTACGCGACATCATTGTCACCGGGCGCACTCTGTGCGGAGAACGACAGACCGGCTGTGATGATCAGAGTCACCAGGCCGACTGCGATCGAGTTCTTGGCGAGCTTGTTCCTCATCCGAGAGGCTCCTTGAATTGATTAAAAGTCAGGGCACCCTTTTGGGGGCCCAAACAACGTAAAGGAATAGCGACTGGGAGATCGCTGAGAGATAGTCAACCACATTCTCAGGTTCGAATAGAACACCCTGGCGGATTCTGATACCGAAAGTTCACATTCCACACGGGGATTATGCGCGAATTCGGCGTTTTCGTTGGTTTTGGAGCCATTCGAGCCCGCGGACCCACGAGCGGTCGCTCACCAGGATCATGTCCACCGCGATCATCACGAGCGAGAAGTACAAGATGCCCATGAAGATGCCGATTCCCAGGTGCATTCCGGTGATCAGCACGAGCGCGACCATGCGCGTCGGGCGGTAGATCAGCAGCACAGGGAAGAACAGCTGTACGACGACTGCCATGTAGGTAGCACCGGCGATGATCGGCGCGCTTGCATACACGGGATGCAACCAGTCGTTCCATGGCGAGTACGCATCGGTCTGCAACGGGAAGTAGACCGCCGTGCCGTCGCGCCACACCGTGCTCTGCAGCTTCCAGAATGCCGAGCCGACGTAGACCATGACGACCTGGTGAATGATCAGGATGACGGCCAGGTTGTGCAGTGTCGCGCTGAACCAGGCAGGCATCAACGGCTTCACTCCCCCGCGCCGTGCCTGCAGCCTTGCGTCGAGCGACCACTGGCGGCCGGCTTCGGTGAAGCAGATGTAGAGCAGGACCATGCGGAGCACAGCGTCGCCGCCCGAGCCGACGAATGGGTTGGACACGTAGAGCGACAGCCAAAGGAGCAGGGTCATGACTGCGGACGCTCGCGTGTAGAGCCCGACCATAAGCAGCAGGCCGAAGATGATCGTGACGATGTAGACAAGGTCGAACACGTGCCCGTCGAGCCGCTTGAACAGGTCGAGGAACGACGGCCAGCTCTTGGAGTTGCGCACCTGCTCGGTCCAGCTCGCTCCATCTCCCCACGTGTAGTGGCGGTCGGGCCAGTTGACGATGAGCTGGCTGGCAACGATGAAGCCCAGGATCATCCGGGTGACAGCGATGCCGTAGGTCGACCGCTTGTCACCGGTCAGCCACTCCATGGCCTGGCCAATCATCGGTGTCTCCGATCGAAGTCGGCTATGACTCGTTGCTCGGCGACATCTCCGACCTCAGGTTCGCGCCACCCACCCAGTCGCACGCTCTCAGCGGGGCGTGCCGCTTCACGCTTCTTCTCCGACTCGTTGCGGGCGTCATACGGTGTCACGGGCTGGCTGTTGAGCGAGTAGCGCACCGCGGTGAATGTCCGATCGGGCCAGCGTGCCTGGAGTACCTCGGTGGCAAGTCGGATGGTGGCGCGCTCGTACCTCAGGTAGACCTCGGTCGAGTCTGGTCGGCTCGGACCTGCAGCCAACAGACTCTTGCTGAGCTCGGCCCAGCTCGGCGGGTCCGTCTCCTTGGTCGTGACGGCAACGTGCCGCTGTGCGTCAAGGAGCTTTCCGTAGCGTGCACCAAGGGGGCTGAACAGCTTGTTCGTGACGTAGCCCGCCCGCCCGCCGATCAGTCGGTGGTGGATCAGGTCGAGCTCGACCTCGGTCCAGTCAACCCACTCCGTCTGCTCCTGAGTGCCATCGGCGGCACGGTAAGAACCCTGGAACAGAATCCGGCGGTCTTCAGCGATCGGGCTTGGCGCGAACAGGCGCCAGTTCTGCGTGAACATCGGGCTGAGGTAAGTCGTGTGCGGTGCCGCAGCATCCGAGTAGCGGTTGGGCGGCAGCGCCGCGAGGGTGACGGCGACGAACTGGAACAGGGCAACCAAGGTGGCAGCCGCCACAAAGGTCGTCTTGAGCGTCAGCCGGGGCACGGCCACACGCTACAACGTGGGCATGAGTCACGAGGCAATGACAGAGGGCCTGGGAAGCTGTCCCAGGCCCTTCATGATTTGTGGAGCATAGGAGATTCGAACTCCTGACCTCTTCCATGCCATGGAAGCGCGCTACCAACTGCGCCAATGCCCCGCTGCTGCCCGTGAAGGCCTCGCCAATGTTAGCCGTTCAGACCGTCTGACCCCAAACCGGGTCATTCGTCGTCGGAGAGCACAGGCTCCGGCAAAGTGCCCGCATTCCACTCGGTCAGGCGCCACTTCGACCAGTCGTCGCGGCTCCACTCCTCGAGCACCGACCACGAACAGTTGCCGAGCCCACCGAACGTGCTCCAGTGCTCCTCGGGTATTTCGAGGAACGCACATGCACCCGTGCGCAGGACCGCACCGTGGGCAACGACGACCAGCACTCCCTTGTGCGGCAGATCCTCGAGGTGATCGTTCAGTGCCGCGGCGAACCGCTCCCCTGCCTGTCGATGTGTCTCGCTCCCAGGGATCTGCGTCTCGTCGCCGTCGATCCACGCTTGCATACCGTCGGGGAACTGTTCCCACGCCTCGGCCCAGGTCAGTCCTTCGCGCGCACCGAAGTCCATCTCGCGAAGTCGAGGATCGAACTCGACCTCCTTCGAGGTCACTTCGCTCAGAATCCGTGCCGTCTCGGAAGCACGCAACAGGTCAGAGCTGACAATCCGATACGGGTTGAGCGCCGCCAGGCGCGCAGCCGCCTCACGTGCCTGCTGACGGCCGACATCATCAAGCGGTACGTCGCTCTGCCCCTGCACGCGGCCGGCAACATTCCATTCTGTACGTCCGTGGCGCCACAGCACGACTTGGCGCCAGCTCATGACAGCTTCACGACTGGACAGTCGCTCCAGAGGCGTTCGAGCGCGTAGAAGGCTCGCTCCTCCTGGTGCATGACGTGGACGACGATGTCGGCGAAGTCGAGCAACACCCAGCGAGCCTCGCTCATACCTTCTCGCCGGACGGCCTTCGCGCCCAGCTCGATCATGCGTTCCTCGATCGCGTCCTGGACGGCACGCACCTGGCGAGGTGTCGAGCCGGAGCAGAGCAGGAACACATCCGTGATCGCCAGCTGATCTGAGACGTCGAAGGCAATGATGTCCTGCGCCAGTTTGTCCTCAGCGGCAGTAGCCGCAGCACGCGTGAGCTCGATTGCCCACTCTGTCGCGCTCAGGGTGTCGGCTCCGACTTGGCGTACAAGCGGTGCTTGCCGATGTATTGAACGACGCCATCCGGCACGAGGTACCAAACCGGCTCACCTCGTACGACGCGGTCGCGGCAGTCTGTCGACGAGATCGCGAGCGCAGGAATCTCGACGAGGGTGATGCGGTCCTTTGGCAGCCCCTCAAGGGTGCTCTCGTCCATCTCATGGCCCGGACGCGTACAGCCGACGAAGTGCGCGAGCTTGAACAGCTCCTCGTGGTCGCGCCAGGTGAGAAGCGCAGCCATGGCGTCCGCTCCGGTGATGAAGTAAAGGTCAGCGTCGGGATGCAGCGCAGCCAGATCGCGCAGGGTGTCGATCGTGTAGGTGGGGCCGTCACGATCGATGTCGACGCGACTGACGGTGAAGCGGGGATTGGCGGCCGTCGCAATCACGGTCATGAGATAGCGGTCCTCGGCAGGCGACACCTCACGGTCGGCCTTCTGCCAGGGCTCGCCGGTGGGCGCGAAGATGACTTCGTCGAGGTCAAACCACGACTGGACCTCGCTCGCAGCCACCAGGTGTCCATGATGGATCGGATCGAACGTGCCACCCATCACGCCAATCCGGCGGCGACCATCCGAACGATGATCAGTCATGGGGCTCAGGAGTGCTCGCGGCCCTTGCCGAATTGCAGCAGCGCAAGCATCGAGAGAGTCAGGATGACGAGCGCGATGGCGCCGACGGCGTACGGGTCGATGCCGATGTCGCGGAGTTGGTGCTCGGCTTCTGCCGTTGCAAGCGTCGTGAACATGGCGCCAATCTACCTGACGTGCCCGGAGCCGGTGACGACGTATGTCGTCGTGGTCATCTCGGGCAGACCCATCGGTCCGCGGGCATGCAGCTTCTGGGTCGAGATGCCGATCTCCGCACCGAAGCCGAACTCTCCGCCGTCGGTGAACCGCGTGGACGCGTTGACCATGACGGCCGCCGAATCGACTCCCATGGTGAATCGTCGAGACGCCGCGAGCGACGAGGTGACAATCGCCTCGGTGTGGCCCGACGAGAACCTACGAATGTGGTCGACGGCATCGTCGAGAGACTCGACGACCTTGGCGGAGATGTCTGCCGAGAGGTACTCGGTGGCGTAGTCCTCGTCCGTGGCGGGCACCACGTCACCGTCGATCGCGCAGAACGAGGGGTCGCCGTGAACTGTGACGCCCTGCTCCTGGAGAGCCCCGACAACCCGGGGCAGGAACGTGTCGGCGACAGCTTTGTGGACCAGCAGGGACTCGGCGGCGTTGCAGACACTGTTGCGCTGAGTCTTCGCGTTGATGACGATGTCGAGCGCCATGTCGAGATCGGCGTCCGCGTCGACGTACACGTGACAGTTGCCGACACCCGTCTCAATCACGGGCACCGTCGACTCGGCGACGACCGCGTTGATCAGGCCCGCTCCACCGCGAGGGATCACCAGGTCGACGAGTCCTCGTGCCTGCATGAGGTGCGTTGCCGAGGCTCGGTCGTCTGCGGCGATCTGTTGGATGGCATCGGGCGGGATCGACGTGCTAGCCAATGCCTCGCGCATCACCTTGATGATCGCGGCATTGGACTGCGAGGCCGACGACGACCCTCTGAGCAGCACGGCGCTTCCGGCTTTGAGACAGATCGCGGCGGCATCCGCGGTCACGTTGGGTCGGCCCTCGTAGATCATGCCGATCACGCCCATGGGGACGCGGATCTGCTGGAGCCGGAGACCGTTCGCCAAGGTCGAACCGCGTACGACTTCGCCGACGGGATCGGGAAGAGCCGCAATGTCTCGGACACCATCGGCAAACGCGCCGATGCGGCCCTCGTCGAGGCTCAACCGATCGATGACGTTCTCGCCCGTGCCAGCCTCGCGGGCTGCGGCAACGTCCTTCGCGTTCGCGTCGAGGATCTCCGCCGACGCTGAGACGAGAGCGTCAGCGATCGCGTTGAGCGCTTCATCCTTGGCAGCGCGAGGTGTCAGCGCCAAAGTCGCGGCGGCAACGCGCCCACGACGCGCTGCATCGTGCACCTGCTGCTTCACGTCGGTCATGGTGACAATTCTAGAACGCGTCGGCGGGGGCTCGTCGTACGCGGGCTGCCAAGGCTGAGCGGCTGTGCACCTGCAGCCGGTCGAACAGGTCGCCGACGTGCTTCTCGACCGTCTTCTCACTGATCGCGAGTGATCGTGCGATGGCACCATTCGACAGCCCGCGCGCGACCAGCATCGCGACCTCACGCTGACGCGGGGTCACCTTGGACACGAACTCCGGATCGATTTCGTCACCCTCGAGCTCGCGACCGATTCCCACTCGGTTCGTGGTTCCGAGCGCCTCAAGCACGGCCGCTACGTGTCCTTCGACCGTCTTCTCGGACATGTAGAGAGCTGCTGCAATCTCGCGGTTGCGCAACCCCTGAGCGGCAAGGCGGGCCACGACGTGCTGACGGGAATTGAGGGAGTCCCATCCAAGGGCCGGAAACTGTCGCAGGTGTCGGCCAACGGCACGGAGCTCGCGAAGCGCCCAGGCGCGCACCTCGGCTGACCCGCTCAGAGCTGCCGTGCTGGCCACCGCGTCCAAGTCGCGCCGACTGCCCGATGCATCGCCCGAAGCCGCCTCGGCGAGCGCCCTCAAGATCTTTGCCCTGATCACATAGAGCTCGCCGCCGACGGCGGACGCCCGCGCCGCCGACGTCTCCGACTCAAGGATGCTGTCGGCGTGCTGCTCCAGCACGAGGTTGAGGCGGGCTCGCGACCGTGACAGTGCGGCCGCAGCCATCGGATGCTCGTGTATCGGCAGCAACTCGAACTCGGCCAAGAGCTCAGCCGCGTGCGGGATCTGCGCGAGGGCTACTGCCGACTCCACCAGCACGTCGTATCCGTATGCCTGCAGCGACAGGGGTAGGAGCGGCAGCCCATCTCCGCCTCCGCCATACAGGAGCACCTCTGCGGCTGCGGTTGGGTTGCCGGCGGCTGATTCGGCGAGCGCGGCCAGGAGGAAGGCGACCGAGTCGGCGTACGAGCGCGGATCAGGGATCTCGCCACGCAGATCCTCACAGAACACAGCCAGCTCTGACTGCCGACCGGTGTGACCCGCGAGGAAACCATCGACGCCGCGAGCGACCCGGTTGGCGATCGGGCGATCGGTCGTCTCGGCGAGTACGGCTTTGCACTCGGCACCGGCCTCGTCGAGTCGACCGAGGAAACACAAGGCTCGACTACGTACGATCCGGGTCCAGGTCCGCATCCCACCCTCGGCACCGGGCATGGCGAGCACCGCTGAGGCAATCTGCTCCGCAAGCGCGATCTGGCCAGAGACCATCGCCGCCTCGCTCATCAGAAAAGCCACCAGGCTCCCCTCGGGCGTATCGAGGTCGATGCGGTGCACCCCCAGATCTGCGGGAACGCGCGAGAGGCAGATCGCGTGCACATAGTCACGGACAGCGGCTGAAAGCGAGGACTCGCCCAGCGCAGGTGGCCCGCCGAACATTTCGACGGCGATGTCGAAATCGGCCGACAGCACCGCTACGAACCCGACCGCAGCGTGCCGGTCGTCAGGTCCCGCCGGGTCGAGCGCCGCCAAGCGGGATCGCGCGACAAGCGGGTCGACGTTGAGTCCGTAGGACATGATTTCGACGACCTCACCCACGGGCATGGCGAGAGGCTACTGCCCAGCGGCGCAGCACCGCCGACGTTTCCAGGAAGTGGTCAGATCAGGTGAGCATGAGGTCATCGCGGTGGATGACCTCACGTTCATACTGCTCGCCGAGCTCGGCGGCCAGCTCGTGCGTCGAGCGGCCCATCAAGCCGGGCAGCTCGGTGCTGTCGTAGTTGACGACTCCGCGTGCAATCACTGCTCCGTCGGGGCCGACGACGTCGATGGGGTCGCCCGCCTTGAACGTCCCGGTGACCGAGGTGATGCCAGCCGGAAGAAGCGATGCCTTGCGAGTCGTCAGGGCGCGTACGGCTCCTTCGTCGAGATGCACGCCACCCTTGGTCTCACTGGCATGTGCCAGCCACAGCAGGCGGGTCGAACGGCGTCGCCCAGTCGACTCAAAGCGGGTGCCGACCTTGTCGCCTGCGAGGGCTCCTCGCGCATTGGCGGCAGACGTGAGGACCACCGGAATGCCTGCAGCTGTTGCGATACGTGCGGCCTCGACCTTGGTGACCATTCCCCCGGTGCCGACCTTGGACGAGCTGACATGGGCAATGTCGAGCCCTTCGATCTCGGCGGGATCGCGAATCTCCTCGATCAGCGTCACGCCCGGCGTACCGGGTCGGCCGTTGTAGAGACCATCCACATCGGACAGCAGGATCAGCAGATCGGCATGAACGAGATGCGCGACGAGTGCGGCCAGTCGGTCGTTGTCTCCGAACCTGATCTCGGTCGTCGCGACCGTGTCGTTCTCGTTCACGATCGGAACGACGCCCAGCTCGCGGAGCTTGGCGAATGTCTGGTGGGCGTTGCGATGGTGACTACGGCGCGTGACGTCGTCAACCGTCAGCAGAACCTGGCCCACGACCAGGCCCCGAGCGGCGAACCGTTCGCTGTATCTGGCGATCAACGCGCCCTGGCCGACACTCGCAGCGGCCTGCTGGGTGGCCAAGTCCCGCGGACGAGACTTGAGGTTCAACGGGCCGAGTCCAGCCGCGATTGCGCCCGATGACACCAGCACGACCTCGTCGCCGCGATCGCGGGCATCGCAGATCGCTTCGACAATGCCGTCGAGGCGCACGGGGTCGATATGACCCTCCGAAGTGGTCAAGGACGATGAACCGACCTTGACGACGACGCGAGACATCAGTCCTCGTCCTCATCCAGCGGATCGTCCTCGGGGAACGTCCAGTCAGGCTGAGGATCGCGACCTTCGGCACGGGCCTCACGGGCTCCTGCCTCAAAGGCGCGCTTGGCAGCCAGCTCTTCGCGGCGCTGCACATTGGTTCGGCGATCGGACTGGTCGATGCGAAGGTCTTCGCCACGTCGACCGAGCACTTCGGCACCTGCGGTGACCTGCGGGTCGAAGTCGAAGACCACGGCGTTGTCCTCGTCGCCGATGACGACGTCGTCGCCCTCCTTGGCACCGAGCTTGAGCAACTCGTCCTCGACACCCAGCCGGTTGAGGCGGTCGGCGAGGAAGCCGACGGCTTCGTCGTTGCTGAAGTCTGTCTGGCGCACCCAGCGCTTGGGCTTCTCGCCGCGTACGACCCACTGGTCGTTGATACGCGTGATCGTGAACTCGCGGCCGACGCCGGCTTCGGCGGGTGGACGGAGGACGATGCGGGTGGCCTCGGAGACCGGGGTTTCCGCACGGCGTGACGCGACGATCTCCGCCATGGCAAACGAAAGCTCTTTGAGTCCAGCGCGGCTTGCTGCTGACACGTCGAAGACGTCGAGTCCGCGGGCCTCGAGATCGGCGCGTACGAAGCTGGCGATCTCCTTGGCATCAGGAACGTCGGTCTTGTTGAGTGCAACGAGTCGAGGACGATCTTCGAGACCGCCATAGGCTGCGAGCTCCGCCTCGATCACGTCGAGATCCGACAAGGGGTCCCGACCAGGATCGACCGTTGCGCAGTCAATGACGTGCACCAGCGCGGCGCAGCGCTCGACGTGACGCAGGAATTCGTGTCCGAGCCCGCGACCTTCGCTTGCACCCTCGATGAGTCCAGGCACGTCGGCGACCGTGAATGTGGTCGAACCGGCGGTGACAACGCCAAGGTTGGGGATCAACGTCGTGAACGGGTAGTCCGCAATCTTGGGACGAGCCCGCGACATCGAGGCGATGAGGCTCGACTTCCCAGCGCTCGGGAAGCCAACGAGACCGATGTCAGCGACGACCTTGAGCTCGAGGGTGATCGTGAGCTCATCGCCCGGCTCACCTTTGAGGGCGAAGCCGGGAGCTTTGCGCTTCGCAGAAGCGAGTGCAGAGTTGCCGAGTCCGCCGCGGCCTCCAGCCGCAATGACGAGCTCAGTTGAGTGACCGATCAGATCAGCAAGCACTTCACCGGACTCGTCGCGTACGACGGTGCCGTCGGGGACGAGCAGGATGAGATCCTCACCCTGTGAGCCGCTGCGGTTGTTGCCAGCGCCAGGAGCACCGTTGGTGCCCTTGCGGTGAGGTTCGTGGTGATAGTCGATCAGCGTGGTGACATCGGCGTCGACCTTGAGGATCACATCGCCGCCGTGACCGCCGTTACCGCCGTCAGGTCCACCAAGGGGTTTGAACTTCTCGCGATGCACCGAGGCAACACCATCGCCGCCGGATCCGCCCGCGACGTGGAGCGTCACCTTGTCGACGAAGCTGGGAACAGCCACGGTGTCGCTCCTTTCAGTACGTGCCTAAGCACTCTGCGAATTTCAGAAACAAATGATGGGGCAGCCCGCTGCTGCGGACTGCCCCATCGAAGTGAGTGTGCGCCTGGTCAGTCCGCCGGCGTGCCGGGGACGATGTTGATGACCTTGCGGCCGCGACGGCGACCGAACTCCACGGCA
>NZ_JAKFEL010000099.1:0-10525 GCF_036675695.1 Aeromicrobium sp. | reverse complement strand
GTCGGCCTTGTCCGCTTCGTTGAACGCCTTGGCGTCAGCCGGCGACCATCCCGCGAGCACCGGCAGGCTGTCGCGGTCGCCACGCAACGAGTAGGGCAGCGTCTGCGCATTGGTTGTCCACCGACCGCGACTTCGGGCCGAGGGGAAGATCGTGCGCGAGGTCAACGGCACGTAGACGCTGTGCCACTCCAAGCCTTTGGCACGGTGGATCGTCAGCAGCTTGACCGAGTCAGCGTCCGACGGTGTCGCGACCGACATGCCCTCGTTGTAGAAGTCCTCCGCAGCGAGATAGGCCACCAAGCCCGACAGCGATGCATAGCGATCCGATTGTGCGTAGTCAGAAATCGCTTCCAGGAACAATGCGATGTTGTCGGCACCGCCCGTGACAGCTCCAGCTTCAAGCTCAAGATCGAGATCAAGGGCTCGAATGGCGCGCCGGGCCAGCTCCAGCAGCGGTTCACCCGCATGCCGGCGTACAGAGGCGATCAGTTGCGAAAGCTCACCGAACCTCGTGAGCGCTTCGGCGGAGTAGGCGAGATCTCCCGGGTCATCGACGGCATCAGCGAGAGCAACGATCTCGGTGGGATCAGTGCCTTCGACCGCCTTCGCGAGTTCAGTGGCCAGCGTCTTGTCATCGCTGCGGCCGAACGAGCGTCCGCTCAGCGTCGAGGCTCGCTGACCGAGCAGAGCGAGGTCACGGGCACCGATGCGCCAACGCGGGCCGGTGAGCAGCCTGAGCATCGCCGGATTGGCCGTGACGTCGTTGACGACCTCGAGCACGGCGAGCAGGTCAAGGACTTCAGGCTGCGACAGCAGACCTTCGAGTCCGACGATTTCGAAAGGGATCTCGGCAGCACGCAGCGCCTGGACGATGGCACCGTTCTCGCGGCCGACTCGTACGAGGATCGCGATCTCCCGAAGCGGCGCTGGATCATTCTTGATTGCCTCAATCAGAGCCTCGATCTCCGCCCCGACGGTGTGGAACAGAGCAACGTCAACCGTGCCCGGCTCGGTGACTGCGGACTCGAGCGGCTGGACCACTGACGATGTCGAATAGAAGTCAGCGGCGAGGGAGTTGGCGGCATCGATGATCGGCTTGGCACACCGTCGCGTCTCGACGAGCGAGAACAAGGCACCGCGCGATCCGTCGGCGGCCGGGAAATCATCGAGGAACTGCGCGAGATTGCCTGCTGCCGCGCCGCGCCATCCGTAGATCGCCTGCGCTGGGTCTCCTACAGCCGTCACCGGGTGGCCACGCCCGTGCTCTGCGTCAGGCCCGCTGAACAGGGCGCGGAGCAAGTCTCGTTGTGCCACCGAGGTGTCTTGGTATTCGTCGAGCAGCACGACTCCGAAACGGTCGCGCAACACCTCGCCGACCTCAGGCAGCGCAGCAAGCCGGGCGCCCCACGCCATCTGGTCGGAGAAGTCCATGACGCCTGCGTCGGCCTTGGCCTGACGATAGCGATCCACGAGGTGGCTCAGCTCGATGCGCCGACGGGCCTTCTCGGCGGCGTCGCGCAGCAACGTCGGAGGCTTGGGGCTTGCCGCCTCACATTCGGCGATCAGCCCTTCATCGTGAGCTCGCAGCTCCGCGGGCGAGACGAGATGCTCAGCCAGCTGGCCGTCGAGAGCGATGGCCTGACCGACGATCGACGGGATGTGGGTCGACAGCTCTTGCAGCTCGCCGCCGTACGACTCGATCGCCTTGGCCATGCGCTGGAATCTGGAGGCGTCGGCCACCAGGCGCAGATCAGGCTCGATGCCGAGACGCAAGCCGTGCTCGGCAATCAGCTGCCCGGCAAACGCGTGGTAGGTCGAAGTCGTTGGTTCGCCGTCGAATTCCATACCGAGTCGCTCAAGATCGGCTCGCACCTTCTGACCAAGCTGTGCGGCGGCCTTGTTGGTGAATGTCAGGCCGAGCACCTTCTCGGGCGCCACGCCGAGGTGACCGACAAGCCATACGACCCTCGCCGCCATGACGGTCGTCTTGCCCGACCCAGCACCGGCGATGATCGCCGTGGGCTGGTCGAGTCCGGCCGTGATGGCAGCCATCTGCGCCGGGGTGTAGTCGATGCGCAAAAGCTCACGGAGGTGCTGCTCATCGCGTACAAGGCTCATCACTCACCACCTCCCGTCGGACGGGTGAGGATCGTCTGGCCCTCGTCGTACGCCGGGCACACGCGCTTGAACTCGCAGTACTGACACGCCGACTCCGACTTGGTCGCCGGGAAGGACTCCTGCGCAATCGCCTGAACCGACCGGCGCAGGTTGTCGACCGCGAAGAACGGCACGTCGGCGACCGGTCCTGGCTGCGGCTGAATCTTGGGTAGCCCCGGTGTCCTCTTGTTGTCGGTGCGCAGCTGGACGAGCTCGGCTCCCGCCGCCTTCGCATCTCCAGCGACATCTGTCGTTGCACCAAGATCGACTGCCAGCTGATAGAAGCCGAGCTGAGCATTGGTGGCGACCTCCTTGTCGGAGGCGGGGTTCTTCATGGTCTTGAGGTCGATGACGTGCACGCCATCGACGTCGACCTCGACGCGGTCCATCGAGCCGTTGAGCGTGACGGAGAGTCCGTCGACCTCATGCGTCACCTTGAACTCGTGCTCCGCGGCGACCACCTCGCGCCCGTGGGTCTCATGCCAGATGCAAAAGCGTTCGATCGCCTTGACCGCAGCTGCGTGCTCGCGGGTGCCGATCCAGCTTGCGGCGAACTCCAGCTGCCCCCAGACATCATCAAGATGCAGCGCGAGCGATGCGGGATCTGCTGGGAGGTCGTTTTGCACGACCTCAGACGCGATGGCGTGAACGATCGAGCCGAAGCCCTGCGCGGCGGTCGTACCGCGACCTCCCTTGGCCTCGTGGCTGAGGAACCAGCTCAACGGGCACGACACGATCTTCTCGACGGTGCTGCCTGACATCGGGAGTGGTTCGGCGGGATCGCGAAGGGGTGCGTCCGCCTGGGTGACTTCACGCAGTCCCCACCACCGTTCGGGATCTGCGCCCCGAGCTGCCGGGTGACGCATCAATCGCGCCAGCTGCTCGGCGGCACGCGCGCGTACGGTCTGCGACTCCGTGCTCTCTCCGATACATCGCAGCTCGGCGACCGCGCCTCGCAATGACAGACCTCGCGATGGTCGGCGCTGCGGCACGGGAAGTGAGCGGTCAGGGCTACCGGTGACGTGTGCATGGAGCTCAGCCAGGAAACGCGACGGTTGATCGCCTTCCTCGCTTCCAGCTGCGACGGCGGTGACCACCAGCCGCGAACGTGCGCGACTGCAGGCGACATAGAAGAGACGACGTTCTTCGGCGATCGCGGCTCGAGCCGAAGTCGGCGGCTGAACCCCGTTGGGTGAAAGCCGATCGAGCTGCAGGAGACTGCTGCGCCACCTGACGTCGGGCCACTCGCCGTCCTGCACTCCAGCGACGACGACAAGTTGCCACTCGAGCCCCTTGGACCGGTGAGCCGTCATGAGCTGCACTGCTGGTCCGGCGGCACCGCGCTGCGACAACGTGTCGCCGGGAATCTGCTGGCTCTCGAGCGAGGCGACAACGTCGACCACCGAACGGTGACCCTGCTGCTCCTCGGCACGAGCTGCCTCAGCAAACAGGGCGCACATCGCGTCGAGATCGCGGTCGGCCTGGGTTGAGCCCTCACCACCGGACTCGGCGATCGCTTGTAGCCGTGACGGCCAGTCGGTGCCGCTCCACAGTGTCCAGAGCACCTGCTCGGCCGCATCGCCGGCGGTGATTTGGTCGGCGGCCTTGCCCAGCAACGAGGCGAGCCTCGCGGCCGCGACCACTGCATCACCCTCGGGAGTGCCACGCCGTCCGAGGGTGGCGAGCAGCGCCGGGTCGGCCAACGCCTCGGCCACGAGAATGCGAGACGGTCGCGGGTGATCACCCTCGTGACGACGCAGCGCTCGACCGAGTCGTCGCAAGGAGCCGGTGTCCAGCCCACCCAACGAACCAGTCAAAAGAGCGGCGGCAGCATCGGGCTCGATCGGACGACCGGCGTGGAGGTCGTCCGCCGCATGCAGTCCTGACAGCAGCGCTCGTACGCTCGGCTCCAGCGCGAGCGGAACTTCGTCACCGGCCACTTCGACCGGGACGCCGGCCGTGGTCAGCGCACGCTGCAATCGCCCGAGGTGAGCGGCAGAGCGTACGAGCACAGCCATCTCGCGCCATGGCACGTCGTCGTGGAGGTGCGCCTCACGGAGTGCGAGCGCAATGTGCTCGGTCTCGGCGGTCGCCGACGCGTAGGTCTGCACCGCGACGGTGCCGGGGTCTTCGGATCGCGATGCAGGAGAACGCAAGGCTTCGTACTGCGGACCGTCGACGGCGCCGAGCGCCCCACGATTGTGGACGATCGAGCGGACGGCAGCACCGATCGCGGATCCGTAGCGGTTGGTGTGCTTGAGCACGATGACCGGTGCCGGGCCGCTCGTACGGCCGAAGCGCTCCGTGAACTCAAGGATCCCGTGCACGTCAGTGCCACGGAAGCCATAGATCGACTGGTAGGGATCACCCACGACGACGAGATCGCGGTCGTCGCCAGCGAGCCCTTCGAGCAGCTTGACCTGAAGAGGGTCGGTGTCTTGATATTCATCGACGACGACGAGCTTGAAGCGATCGCGCCAACGCTGCCGGCACGCGGGATCGTCGAGCAGGCGTACGGCCTGGAAGACCAGATCGGTGTAGTCGATCGTGTTCTGCAAAGCAGCGACGGACGTGTATTCGTCGAAGAACCGGCCTGCTGCCTCCCAGTCATCTCGATTGACTGCGCCACCGAGCCGTTCGAGATCGAGCGCATCCATGCCCTGGGCACGTGCCGTCGACATGAGTCGTTGGAGCTCGCTGGCCATCCCGCGAGTGCGGAGAGCCTGGCGCAGGGTCAGCGGCCACGCCTCGGCATCGGCACCCACCAGCATCTCGGCGATCGCTGCGTCCTGCTCCGGGGCGCTGAGCAGCCGGATCGGCGTGCCGTAGTCGAGCTCGGACTGCTCGCGGCGCAGCAACGCGTAACAGAACGAGTGGAACGTCATCGTCGGCGAAGCTGCGGTCGTACGGTCGAGCCGTCGGGCAATGCGCGAGCGGATCTCATCAGCAGCCTTGCGGCTGAACGTCAGGACGAGGATCTCCTCGGGCCTCAGTCCCCCGTGCTCAACCCGATCGACCACCAGCTCAACGAGCGTCGTGGTCTTGCCGGTGCCTGGCCCGGCGAGCACGAGCAGAGGCCCTCCGCCGTGCTCGATGACAGAGCGCTGCTCGTCGTCGAGAGCCGGAGGAGCGAGTCGCGCAGCGACAGGCTGATCCAGTTTGTACTCGACGGGCATGGGCCCCATCTCACCAGACGGGTGTGACACTCAGGCTTCGAATCGCCACAGCGCTTCCGTCATGTCGACAGCAGATCCGTTGGCCTTCATCGGAGTGCCCTCTTCGACGTAGTGGACTTGGGCATCGATCCCGTGTGAAGGCGGCAGGCTGCCATCGGCACGGACGACGCGCCACCACGGCACACCGCCGCCATCGAGGGCCATGACACGACCAACTTGGCGCGGTCCGCCTTCTTGCAAGATCTCAGCGATCAGGCCGTACGCGAGGACCTTCCCCGGCGGGATCTGCTCAACCAGCTGCAGAACCCGCTCGGTGAATGCCTCACTGGAAGGCAGAGCGTCCATCAACTCAGTATGTGGGCTGGCTCGGGTCGATCTGGTTGACCCACGCGACGACGCCGCCGCCAACGTGCACGGAGTTCTCGTAGCCGGCGCCCTTGAGCACCGCGAGAGCTTCGGCAGAACGTACGCCGGTCTTGCAGTGCAGGACGATCTGCTTGTCACCCGGCAGCTGCTCGAGCGCCTTGCCGTTGAGGAACTCACCCTTGGGGATGAGGATCGCGCCCGGGATCTGGTTGATCTCGAACTCGCCCGGTTCGCGTACGTCGACCAGCACGAAGTCGCGGCCGCCGTCGTTGCGCTCCTTGAGCCAACCCTCGAGAGTCGTGACGGAGATCGTCGAGTCGGCAGCCGCATCGGCAGCCTCGTCACTGAGTGCTCCACAGAACGCTTCATAGTCGTCCATCAGGGCCGTGATCGGCTCGCCGTTCGGGTCGCGGCGGATGTTGAGCGTCGAGTAGCGCATCTCGAGTGCGTCGTAGACCATCAGGCGGCCGATGAGCGGATCGCCGATGCCGGTGATGAGCTTGATGGCCTCGGTCACCATGATCGAGCCGATCGACGCGCAGAGCACGCCGAGCACTCCACCCTCGGCGCAGGACGGGACCATGCCCGGCGGCGGCGGCTCGGGGTAGAGGTCGCGGTACTGCGGACCCTCCTGGGCCCAGAACACGCTGACCTGGCCCTCAAAGCGGTAGATCGAGCCCCACACGTACGGCTTGCCGAGCAGGACGGCTGCGTCGTTCACGAGGTAGCGCGTTGCGAAGTTGTCGGTGCCGTCGACGATCAGGTCGTAGCCAGCAAAGATCTCGAGAACGTTGTCCGTGTCGAGGCGCACGTGATGCTTGATGACCTTGACGTACGGGTTGATCTCGGCGACCGACTCCGCTGCGGAGTCGACCTTGGGCTTGTCGATGTCGGACTGTCCGTGGATGACCTGACGCTGCAGGTTGGACTCGTCGACGACGTCATCGTCGATGATGCCGAGGGTGCCGACGCCGGCTGCGGCCAGGTAGAGCAGCGCGGGGCTGCCGAGCCCACCGGCGCCGATGACGAGCACCTTGGCGTTCTTGAGGCGCTTCTGCCCCGTCATCCCAACGTCGGGGATGATCAGGTGTCGGCTGTAGCGACGTACCTCGTCGATCGTGAGCTCGTCAGCAGGTTCGACTAGTGGGGCAACCACGGTGTTCTCCTCAGTGCTTGTGCTGGTGATGGCATAACGCCGGCACCGCCCTCCATTGTTCCGTGTACGGCCAGAGACACACGGTGGCGTCCGGATCTTGGGCAACCTGCCGTCCACTAGTCTGAGGACTGTGAGTGAAGTCATCCCGCTGCGGCCTCGTACGAGTCGCCTGCCCCGGACCGCGCGACGTGCCCAGTTGCTTGAGGTCGCCCTCAAGGTGTTCGTCGAGCAGGGCTATCACTCCGCGTCGATGGACGAGATCGCCGAGCGCGCTGGCGTCTCGAAGCCGGTCCTCTACCAACACTTCCCGGGCAAGCTCGATCTCTACCTCGCACTGCTCGAAACCTCGTGCGACACCGTCATCGACGGCGTCAAGACAGCACTCGCCTCGACGACCGACAACCGCAAGCGCGTGAAGGCCACGATGGAGCTCTGGTACGACTACGTCGCCGGCCAGGGTGAAGCGTTCCGGCTCGTGTTCGAGTCCGACCTGACCAACGACCCGTCCGTACGTGAGCAGGTCGACCGCGTCATCGAGGAATCCGCAGCGGCCATTGCTGAGGTGATCCATGAGGACACCGGACTCCCGGGAGCTGCCTCACACCTCCTCGCAGTCAGCCTCGTCGGCATGGGCCACGTCGGCGCCCGCAACTGGTTGTCCGCGGACTCAAGCCTCACCCGCGACGAAGCGGTGCAGCTCGCCGCCGGCCTCGCATGGCGTGGCATCGGCGGATTCCCCCGCAACGAAGAAGACACGAACCAAGGAGATGAGTGACCGTGGAGGTCAAGATCGGCGTCCAGTACGCCGCGCGAGAACTGTCCGTTGCGACCGATTCCGAGCCGCAGGCGGTGCTCGATGCGCTCAGCAAGGCGATCGCTGACGACTCGGTGTTCGTTCTGACCGATGACAAGGGCCGCACCGTTGCCGTACCCGCAGCGCGCGTTGCCTACCTCGACTTCACGTCAGACGTCGGCCGCAAGGTCGGTTTCGGCCTCACCGCCGTCCCCGCCGCCAAGAAGTAGAGCGCACGGCTCGTTCCTCGCCACTGACGGGCTTCGCCCGCGCGCCTGCCTCGCTACGCTCGGCCAATGGTCGATTTCCACGAAGACTTCGGGTGTAGAGCAAATCTTGTCGGATTGGCAGGGGTCTCGTTCGTCGTACTCACGTACGGCGTTGAAACCCACCGAAGGAGCAGGCCATGAAGTACATGATGTTGGTAGTCGTCGATCCTGATGCGAGCAACGAGCCGGCAGACCCAGCCGTAGACGAAATCGAGGACTGGGTGGCGAGGAACGACGCTGAAGGCAAGCGGCAGATGGGCAACCGCCTCCATCCACCGGAGACGGCAACGACAGTCCGCCGCCGGGGCGGTGAGCTGCTGGTCACCGACGGCCCGTTCACCGAGTCACGCGAGTGGATTGCCGGGTTCGACATCCTCGAGTGCGACGACCTTGACGAGGCGATCGCCATCGCGGCGGCCCACCCGATGTCTGCCGGTGGAACCCTCGAGCTCCGGCCCTTCTGGCCCGACGAAACCTGAGCATGAACGAGGCAGGGCGCGCGGCGGCGATTGAGGTCGCCTGCGCGCTCGCCGACGCGATGGCGGATCAGCGGCTGCGCATCGTCGCCTCGCTCATTCGAACGACCGGCGACTGGGATCTCGCCGAGGACGCGGTCTCCGACGCGGCCGAGCGAGCGCTGCAGAGCTGGCCCCGCGACGGCATTCCCGACAACCCCGCCGCCTGGCTCACCGCAACGGCTCGACGCCGCGCGATCGACGTGCTGCGCCGTGCACAAGTGGAGCGCGGCAAGCTCGCCGGCCTAGCAGCGTTCGAGGAGGTGACGGAGATGGACACAGACCTCTCACCCATGGACGATGACCGGCTACGGCTGATCTTCACCTGCTGTCATCCCGCACTACCCCTCGAGGCACGGGTGGCGCTCACCCTCAAGGTCGTCTCGGGGTTGTCCACCGAGGCAATCGGGAGGTCGTTCCTGACCTCGGAGGCAACGATGGGACAGCGGTTGCTGCGGGCCAAGAACAAGATTGCGAACGCTGGCATCCCCTATCGCGTGCCGTCGCACGACGTCCTGCCCGAGCGCATCGATGGCGTACTGGCTGTCGTCTACCTCGTGTTCACGGAGGGGTACGCGACCGCATCCCGTTCGCTCGCTGACGAGGCGATCCGGCTCGGCCGACTCCTGGTCGCGCTCATGCCACGTTCCGACGAGACTCGGGCGCTGCTTGCCCTTCTACTCCTGCAGCACGCCCGTCGCGATGCCCGAGAGGCCGATGGCGAGCGCGTGACTCTCGAGCATCAGGACCGCAGCCGATGGCACCGACGTGAGATCGACGAGGCATTCAAGCTGCTGCGTCATCCCTGGAC
This sequence comes from Aeromicrobium sp., assembly GCF_036675695.1. GTDB lineage: Bacteria > Actinomycetota > Actinomycetes > Propionibacteriales > Nocardioidaceae > Aeromicrobium. Next base: position 1,282 of record NZ_JAKFEL010000099.1, on the reverse strand, counting down.
GGTTCGTGGTCCGTACGCAGTTCAGGCTGACATCGCCGCGGTTCATGCATCCGCTACCTCCGCCGAGGCGACAAACTGGCCGGCGATCGTGGCGCTCTATGACGAGCTGCTCGACATAGCCCCGTCGCCGGTCATTGCGCTCAACCGGGCGATTGCCATCGGAATGAGCGATGGCGCGCTGGCTGGCCTCGCTGCTCTCGAGACCGCTGCCGACGATCCCAGGTTGGCGAACCACTATCTCGTCGCCGCGGCACGTGGAGACATGCTGAGCCGCGCGGGACTACCCCACGAAGCACTGATCGCAATCGAGCAGGCGATCCAGCTCGCACCGACTGAGCAGGAGCGCCGTCAGCTCGAGCAGCGAGCTGCCGAGCTCCGCCAACCCTGACCTAGGCCGCGAGGCCGAGCTTTTCCATACGGGCGGCGTGGCCTTCGGTGAGCCGGGTGAACATGCGGCCGATGCCGGCGAGGTCCATGCCGGGATGGTCGACGCCACCCACGAGTACCGCGCTGAGCGCGTCACGCTCCGCAACGACCATCTGCGCCTGACTCAGGGCCTCGCCCATGAGCCGGCGACCCCAGAGTGCGAGTCGACCGCCGACCTTCGGGTCGTCCTCGATCGCACCGCGTACGGCATCGATCACGAACTCCGAGTGACCGGTGCCGCTCAACGTCTCGAGCACCAGCGCTCGGGTCTCGGAGTCGAGGTAGGCCGCGATCTCACGGTAGAAGTCTGCCGCCAGACCGTCGCCGACGTATGCCTTGACCAGCCCTTCGAGCCAGTCGGCGGGTGCCGTCTGCTTGTGGAATCGGTCGAACGTGTCGGTGAACGTGGACATGATTTCGTACGGATCCTCGCCGAGCTCGACGAGACGGTCACGTAGCTGGGCGAAGTGGTCGAACTCTGCCGCTTCCATCGCCATGATCTCGGCTCTGGTCTTGAGGTCCGGCGCCATCTTGGCGTCCTCGGCAAGCCGCTCGCAGGCGGTGATCTCGCCGTATGCGAGCACGCCGAGCAGCTCGATCATGCCTTGGCGGTAGACCGGATCGTCGATCTCGTTGGGTGTTGGAGAGTCCTCAGAAGCCATAACTCCGCAGCGTAGCGCGAGGCCAACGGCAACGGACGATAGAATGGCTGGTACTTGACCTTGAGAACTCATCTGAGAATCTCATGCATCCGAAGAATTCGAGAAGACAATCACTACGTTTAGAGATCTGGGCGTCATGCCCGAGATCGCCGACGCTCTCAAAGAGGTCGGCATCGAAGAAGCTTTCCCCATCC
>NZ_JAKFEL010000030.1:0-10585 GCF_036675695.1 Aeromicrobium sp. | reverse complement strand
GGGGACTTGAACCCCCACGCCCCTTACAGGGCACTAGCACCTCAAGCTAGCGCGTCTACCATTCCGCCACCCGGACATTCGCTCCCAGGAGCGCGGTGCAGCACTGAACTTTAGCAAACCTCCGGCGGCGTTCCGAATCCGGTCTGGGTCGAACGCTGACCGTAGAGAGCGAGGTCCAAGAGCCTGTCGAGGTAGGCGTCCACCTCATCCATGTTGTAGCCAGGTCGAATACGTACGGGCGTGAACCGCGATCGGGTGATCCTCTGAGCAAGCTCACGGTCCGGTGCGCGTTCGAGGACCTGCGGTTCGACCTCCAGGATGAACGCGTTGACCTCTGCAATGTCGTAACCCTCAATCCATCGAACCGTGGAGAAGGCGAGACCCGGTGGGTGCATCATGTATGCAAGTTTGGCAGAATAACCGTGCACAAATTAGTTGAGGCCCCGGGAAGTATGAGTTCCCGGGGCCTCGCCTTGAACGAGTGTGATGCTCTCGATCTATCCGGAATCTCCGTCATCACCCGCCTGCCACATCACTGGCTTGCTGCCTTTGACTTGCGTCGCTGGCCATAGGATCAAACTTTGATTCTTTCCTGCTCTCCCGAAGGAGTGCGTAGGTCATTTGTATGCCCTGGCCCAAGGCTGCGCAATAGCTTTTCGAGAAGTTTCTTGGGTATTTTTGCCGATTCAGGGGGTTGCCCACAGACCTGCCTAGGTCACCCACAGGATGGACCCAGTTGTGCACATCTTTTCCACACTTTGGGCTCCAAAGTAGGTCAAAGAGTTGCCGAGATTGCGTGGATCACGACACCGGCGAGTCCACCGACCACCGTTCCGTTGATCCGAATGAACTGAAGATCGCGTCCAACGTGGAGCTCGATGCGCTCGGCGGTCTCCTTGCCGTCCCACCGATTGACGGTCGCGGAGATGATCGTTGCGACTTCGTGCCCGTAGTTGTTGACCGCGTATGCCGCGATGTCGGAGATAGTCGTGTCGAGACGATGGCTCAAGTCCGGATCATCGATCAGCTTCTGTCCGAAAGCGTCGACCTCCTCGCGGGCTCGCCGACGCAGCAGCCCGTTCTCGTCGCCCAATGAGCCGATCAGCGCCCGGCGCAGCGCGTCCCACAACTGAATCGACGTGGCGATCACCCTGGGCTGCGAAAGCATGCGTTGTTTGAGGTTCTCTGCACGCTCCATCGTTGCCGGGTCGTGCTGCAGATCGTGGGCGAGCTGGACGAGCCAGCGATCGAGTGTCACGCGGGCAGGGTGACCAGGCGTACGGCTGATCTCGGCCACCCATTCGACGACCTGCTCGTGGACCCAACCGGCGACTCTCTTGTCGAGCCACTGAGGTGTCCACGTCGGAGCACGGTTCTCGATGAGGGCAGCAACTTCGTCGTCGTTGTGCAGGAGCCAGCGGCCGAGCTCGTCGAGCACCAGGTCGACCAGACCTCGATGAGCATCGTCGCGCAGGACCTCTTCGAGCAGTTGCCCAACGACCGGACTGAGGTGCTCTTCCCTCATACGAGGAATCAGCGCTTCTTCGATGATGGCCGCGACATCGGTTTCCTTAATGTGCGACAGCGCATCGGACAGGATCCGTGAAGCCTCACTGACCACGCGTTGGCTGTGCTCCCCCGTCACCAACCAGTCGCCGATGCGGCGGCTGACCTCAGCGGACTGGATACGTTCGCGGATGACCTCTTCGCGGAGGAAGTTGTCAGCCACGAACTCCTGGAGGCTCTCCCCCAGTGATTCCTTGCGCTTCGGGATGATCGCAGTGTGCGGGATCGGCAGACCCAACGGATGACGGAACAACGCCGTTACGGCGAACCAGTCCGCGATCGCACCGACCATCGCGGCTTCGGCGCCGGCGTTCACGTATCCGATGAAGCCGTCCTCATTGCGGGTGAAGACGTAGATGATCGCGGCGAGGACGAGCAGGGACAGCGCGAGAGCGCGCATCCTGCGCAGACCCTTGAGTCGCGCCTGGTCGCCCTCGGAGAGGCCCTCCGGCATCTGGAAGCTGGTGCTGCTGTCAGGCGTCGTCACACGCCGAGACTATCGGCGACGTACGGGGGCCGCGCTGCGTACACTTTCGGGCATGAGTGAGCGCCAGCGAACGAATCAGAAAAATGTGTTCATGACGTCACCGACATATCGTTGGCTCTTGTCGGAGGTGACGTCATGAGCTTCAACGAAGGCGCATCGCTGGACACAAGTCAGGTCACCGGCGGTGGCGGAGGTCGTGGTGGAGCCGTGATCGGCGGTGGCGCCGGCGGCATCATCCTCCTCATCCTCGGCCTCATCTTTGGACAGAACCTCACAGGAGGGTCGTCCAACCCGTTCGACACTGGTCAGGTGCTGGGCGGCGGCGAGGAGTCGACGGCGACGTTCGACCAGTGCAAGACCGGCGCTGACGCCAACCGCGATGACGTCTGCCGCATCATCGGCACGGTCAACAGCGTCCAGGACTATTGGACCGACGCGCTTCCTGCGGACGTCAAGCGGCAATACCAAGAGGCCAAGACCGTGATCTTCTCCGGTCAGACCCAGTCCGCGTGTGGCACAGCGTCCGGCGCCACGGGTCCGTTCTACTGCCCGGCCGATCAGCGCATCTACATCGACGCGTCCTTCTTCGACGAGCTGACCTCCAAGTTCGGTGCCGACGACGGCGCGCTCGCCCAGGAGTACGTCGTGGCACACGAGTACGGCCACCACGTCGAGAACATCCTCGGGTTCCTGGCCAAGGGTCAGGACGGCAAGTCCGGTCCACTGAGCGGCGGCGTACGCATCGAGCTGATGGCCGACTGCATGGCCGGCGTGTGGGCCAATCACGCGGCCAACACCGAGGACGACAACGGCGTGACCCTGCTCAAGCCGCTCACCGAAGAGGACATCAAGTCGGCGCTATCAGCTGCAGCCGCGGTCGGCGACGACCACATCCAGGGCACTCTCGGAGGCGGCAACGTCAACCAGGAGACCTGGACGCATGGCTCGAGCGAGTCGCGTCAGAAGTGGTTCCTCACGGGCTACCAGAGCGGCAACGTCAACACGTGCGACACGTTCGCCACGAACGACCTCTGATCGGTGGATGGGACTCGGCCCACCACGCCACGGTTTCGCGCTGAACTCTGGATCGTCCTTGGGTTGTCGCTCGGCCAGTCGGCGGTCTATGCCCTCCTGAGCCTGATCGTACAAATTTCAGGCAAAGGGGTCCGCAACTCAACTGCGACGCTCAACGCGTCGCGCAGCGATCGCGAATGGCTCGACTTCACCCTCCAGGTGCTCGGGATCGGCTTCGCTCTCGTCCCTGTCGTGCTCGCGCTCTACTTGCTGAGCCTCGATCCAGACAAGCCATCACCGCTGCGTCGGCTGGGCATCACCGGTACGAGTCGCGGCCGCGACGTGCTCTGGGGCATGGGACTTGCTGCCGTCATCGGTCTGCCCGGCCTCGGTCTGTATGCGGCTGGGCGCGAGCTCGGCATCACGGCTGAGGTCATTCCAGCGCCGGTCGACCAATACTGGTGGACGATTCCGGTTGTGATCCTGGCGGCGCTGCAGAATGCGATCCTCGAAGAGGTCGTCGTCGTCGGCTTCGTGATGACCCGACTCCGTCAGATCGGCTGGAACATCTGGGCGACGATCGTCACGAGCGCACTGATCCGCGGCAGCTATCACCTCTACCAGGGCTTCGGCCAAGCGCTCGGCAACGTCGTGATGGGCCTTGTCTTCGGCTATTGGTTCACGAAGACGAAGCGCGTCCTGCCGCTGATCGTGGCTCATACGATCCTCGATGTCATCGTGTTCGTCGGCTACGCAGTCCTCAAGGAACACGTGGACTGGCTGTGAAGACGACGTACGACCCCGCGTTGCCGATCACTGGTCGGCACGACGACATCGCCGCTGCCATGCGGGACCACCAGGTCGTCGTGGTCGCTGGCGAGACCGGCTCGGGCAAGACGACCCAGCTGCCCAAGATCGCGTACGAGCTGGGCCAGCGCAGCATCGCCCACACCCAGCCGAGGCGCATCGCAGCCCGGTCCGTCGCCAAGCGCATCGCCGAGGAGTGCGAGGTCGAGCTCGGTGCCGAAGTCGGATACGCCGTCCGGTTCGACGACAAAACCTCCGCTGACACCGCGATCCGGTTGGTCACCGACGGACTGCTGCTGGCCGAGGTGCACTCCGATCGCCGGCTCAAGCGCTACGACACGATCATCATCGACGAGGCTCACGAGCGGTCTCTGTCGATCGACTTCCTGCTCGGCTACCTCAAGCAGCTGCTCCCGCGCCGTCCTGATCTCAAGGTCGTGATCACATCAGCAACGATCGACGTCGACCGGTTCGCGGAGATGTTCGACGCCCCGGTGATCGAGGTCAGTGGGCGTACGTACCCGGTCGAGATTCGCTACCGGCCGCTCGATGAGACCGGTGCTGACGACCAGCTCGATGCGATCGCCGCCGCCATCTCGGAGCTGCCCCGGGACGGCGACATCCTCGTGTTCATGTCCGGCGAGCGCGAGATCCGTGATGCGACGGACTACCTGCTGGGCAAGAAGTACCCGCGTACCGAGATCCTGCCGCTGTTTGGTCGCCTCGCAGCGGCTGACCAGCAGAAGATCTTCAGTTCGCACCCTGGCCGCCGGATCGTGCTCGCGACCAATGTGGCCGAGACATCGCTGACGGTACCCGGCATACGCCACGTCATCGATCCTGGGTTCGCCCGCATCTCGCGCTTCAGCCAACGCCTCAAGGTCCAACGGCTGCCGATTGAGCCCATCTCGCAGGCCAGTGCCGCACAACGGTCTGGTCGATGTGGACGTGTCGCAGATGGCATCTGCATCCGGCTGTACTCAGAGGAGGACTTCGACGGCCGACCAGAGTTCACAGACCCTGAAATCCAGCGGACCAACCTCGCCTCCGTGTTGCTGCAGATGGCTTCGCTCGACCTCGGCGCCATCAAGGACTTCCCGTTCCTCGACCCGCCGGACTCTCGCGCCGTCACGGACGGTCTGAACCTGCTGTACGAGCTCGGCGCGATGCACGCCGAACGGCTCACCAAGGTCGGTCGCAAGATGTCCACCCTGCCGACCGATCCGCGGCTGGGTCGAATGTTGCTCGCCGCCGACAAGCTCGGGTGCCTGGCCGACGTACTCGTGATCGTCTCGGCGATGTCGATCCAAGACCCGCGCGAACGCCCGCTCGAGCACCAGCAGGCCGCTGACGAGAAGCACAAGCGGTTTGTGGAGCCTGATTCGGACTTCCTGTCCTGGCTCACGCTGTGGAAGTACATCCGCGAACAGCGCGACAACCTTTCGAGTTCTGCCTTCCGCCGCATGTGTCGCGACGAGTACCTCCACTACCTGCGCATCCGCGAGTGGCAGGACGTGCACTCTCAGCTTCGCCGGACCGCCAGGGATCTCGGCATGAAGGCCGGAACCCCGAACGCTGACCCAGACCTCGTACACCAGGCGCTTCTGACTGGCCTGCTGTCGCACGTGGGTCTGCGCGAGCCGGATGGACGCGAGTTCCTCGGGGCGCGCCAGGCCAAGTTCATGATCTTCCCCGGCTCCGGCCTGGCGAAGAAGCCACCACGTATGGCGATGGTTGGCGAGCTGGTCGAAACTAGTCGGCTGTGGGGTCGTACGGCAGCCAAGATCCAGCCCGAGTGGGTGGAGGAAGCCGGCGAACACCTGGTCAACCGGTCATACAGCGAGCCGCACTGGTCTACCAAGCGTGGCTCAGTCATGGCGCGAGAGAAGGTCCTGCTGTACGGGATCCCGATCGTCGTCGACCGGCTCGTCCAGTACGGGCGCGTCGATCCGGTGGTCTCGCGAGACCTGTTCATCCGTCACGCCTTGGTGCAGGGCGAGTGGCGTACGCATCATCGCTTCTTCGCCAAGAACCAGGCGATGATCGGGCAGGTTGAAGAACTCGAGGACAGACTCCGACGTCGCGACCTGCGGGTGGATGACGAGACGCTGTATGCGTTCTATGACCAGCGGGTGCCAGCTGACGTCGTCTCAACCCGACACTTCGACACGTGGTGGAAGAAGACGCGGATTGATCACCCAGATCTCCTGACGTTCGACCCGGCAATGCTCAGCCACGATGCCGACGGCGCCGACGAGGAATACCCACGGGAGTGGCACTCCGATGGCGAGGCATACCCGCTCACCTACGCATTCGAGCCCGGCATGGAGGACGACGGCGTCACCGTCGACCTGCCGATCGAGCGTTTGCTGACGGTGGATGACCGCGCGTTCGACTGGCATGTCCCCGGTCACCGTGTCGAGCTCGTCACCGAGCTGATCCGTTCGCTGCCCAAGCGGCTGCGACGCGAGTTCGTGCCGGCTGGACAGTTCGCGCCACGCCTTGTCGACGCCATGGACGCTGCCGCCGCCGATCTCAGCAGCGAGCTCGCCCGACAGATGCGACTGCTCAACGGCACTGTCGTACAGCCAGAGGATTTTGATTTCGCTGCGCTGCCGGGTCACCTCCGAGTGACCTTCCGAGTGCTCGAGAATGGCAAGGAGCTTTCGCGCGGGAAGGATCTCGACGAACTTCGGACTGAGCTGTCGAGCTACGTACGAGCAGATCTGACAAAGGCCGCGCGACAGGAGGAGCGTTCGGGACTTCTCGACTGGACTGTCGGCGACATCGACCGCACGATCTCAGCCGGTCAGGTCACCGGTTATCCGGCGCTCGTGGATGAGGGCAAGTCCGTTGCTCTGCGGGTATTGGACACAAAAGCCGAGCAGGCCGCCGGCATGGTCCGCGGCCAGGCCAAGCTTCTCTCGTTCCATCTCGCTGCTCCTGTCCCCCAGATCGGGCGATCGCTCGATCTGCACTCGAAGCTCCTGCTGTCGACCGGCCCGTACGCCGACGCTGCCGCAGTGATCGAGGAATGCTGGTTGGCAGCCATCGAGGCGCTGATCCCGAGCCACGGCGGCCCTGCGTGGGACGAGGAGGCGTTCGCTGCGCTACAGGAGTCTTTACGAGCCGATGTCTACGACGAGACTGAGCGAGCCGTACACAGCGTGATCGCCGTGCTCAAAGCGCTCGGCGAGGTCGAGATCGACGACTCGGAGGCCGGCGAGGACGTGCGCGTGCAGCTCTCCTGGCTCATCTACAAGGGATTCATCCGCGACACGGGGACGAGCCAGCTTCGACGCTTGCCGCTCTATCTCGAAGCAGCGCGACGTCGGCTCACGTCCGGCAAGACCCCTGCCGACCTCGCTGCAACACAGGAGCTGGAGGCTCAGTTCCACGAGCAGACCGATGGGTTGTCCGTTTGGGCCAGACTCGCGCCAAACGTCCAACATGTCCGCTGGGCGCTTGAGGAACTGCGGCTCAGCCTGTTTGCTCAGGACTTGCGAACCGCGTTTCCGGTGTCGGTGAAGCGCGTGACCGCGCTGCTGGACGGGCTCTAAACGCCGAGCAGGTCGATCACGAAGACGAGCGTCTTGCCCGAGAGACGGTGACCGCCACCGGCTGGGCCGTACGCGAGCTCCGGCGGGCATACGAGCTGGCGGCGTCCGCCGACCTTCATGCCCGGGATGCCCAGCTGCCACGCCTGAATCAGCTGCGGGAGCGGGAAGTTGGCGGACTGGCCACGATCCCAGGACGCGTCGAACTGTTCACCAGTGTCGAACTCAACACCGACGTAGTGGACGTCAACCATGCCACCGGGAACGGCTTCAGCACCGTCACCCTCGATCAGATCGGTGATCTGCAGCTCGGTGGGCGCGGGTCCCTCGATGAAGTCAATTTCAGGCTTGTCAGTCATGCGTCGATCCTTTCACACGGGCTCGCTGTAAGAATGGCCAGATGCGCGCCACGATCCTCCATGCTGCCCGTGACATCCGCCTCGACGATGTCTCCGATCCTCAACTTCACGACGATGGCGATGCCATCGTTCGCGTGGTTGCGTCCTGTGTCTGCGGGTCGGATCTGTGGCCCTATCGCGGCATCAACGAGGTGACCGAGCCAGTGCGTATCGGGCACGAGTTCGTGGGGATCGTCGAACAGGTTGGCGCCAGTGTCCAGACGGTGAAAGTCGGCGACTTCGTCATCGCGCCGTTCATGTTCTCCGACAACACCTGCGCGCTCTGCGTGCGCGGCGTCCACACGTCGTGCGTGCAAGGCGGCTTCTGGGGATACGCCGACCACAAGGGACACCCGGTCGACGGCGGTCAGGGCGAGGTCGTTCGCGTACCTGTTGCCGACGGAACATTGGTCGCCACTCCGTCGCAGCCGAGCCAGGAGCTCATCCCCCATCTGCTGACACTGTCCGACGTGTTCCCGACCGGTCACCACGCTGCGGTCTCCGCAGGCGTCACAGCTGGCAGCACAGTCGCCGTTGTCGGGGATGGCGCAGTCGGCTTGAGCGCGATCCTCGCGGCCAAGCGCCTCGGCGCCGGCAAAGTCGTTGCAATGTCCCGCCATGAGGACCGCCAGCGTCTGGCCACCCAGTTCGGAGCCGACGAAGTAGTCGCGGAGCGAGGCAAGGAAGGCGCGGCAGCCGTGCGCGAGATCTTCGACGGCATCGGTGCCGACTACGTGCTCGAGTGCGTCGGCACCTCCGACAGCATGAAGCAGGCGATCCAGTCAGTACGTCCCGGTGGACGCGTTGGCTATGTCGGCGTACCGCACGACGTTCAGCTCAACATCCCCGCGATGTTCAGCCGCAACATCGGTATTGCCGGCGGCGTCGCTCCCGTGCGCGCGTACATCGACGACATACTCCCGGACGTCCTCGACGGCACTCTCCTGCCTGGCAAGGTCTTCGACCTGACGGTCCCGCTTGACCAGGTCGCGCAGGCCTACCAGGCGATGGACGAGCGCACGGCGATCAAGTCGATGCTGACGGTCTGAACTCGGTCACCTTCACGACCGCGTCGAGGTCAAGCGGACCGTAGATGTGCGGGAAGCTCAAGGGCTGCCCCTGCACGTCGTCGTACTGCCATGGAGACACCAACAGGTCGGTGTCGATCGTCAACAGCAGTACGGGTTCGGTGAAGTCGCTGTAGTACCGGTCGTACACGTCATCGACCTGCTCGGGACGCGAGCAGTGGATGAACCCGACGTCAGAAAGGTCGAGGCCCAACGTGGACACCGTGTAGGTGCCGGCACGTTGGGCCTCGGACCACGCGCTGTCGAGTGCGAGGTGGTGGATCAGCGGCATAACCGCACCGTACTAGCGAAGCTCCGACGACGTCAGGCCGAGCAGACGGCGAGCCACGATGAGCTGCTGGATCTGCTGGGTGCCTTCGAAGATGTCGAGGATCTTCGAGTCGCGTGCCCACTTCTCCACCAGCTCGGTCTCGCTGTAGCCGAGTGTGCTCGCCAGCTCGACGCAACGCAGCGTGATCTGGTTGCCGACACGGCCCGCCTTGGCCTTCGCCATGGATGCTTCCATCGAGTTGGGCTTGCGATTGTCAGCGAGCCAGGCGGCCTCGAGGGTCAGGAGCAGCGCTGCCTCGTAGTCGGCTTCCATCGAGATGAAGGTTGCGGCAGCGTACGACTGAGACTGAACGGGGCGGTCGTAGTCGATGACGACACCGGCGTCCTCGAGCAGCCGGCGGGTGTCCTCGAGGGCAGCACGCGCACAGCCGACAGCCATACCGGCCACCAATGGACGCGTGTTGTCGAACGTCGCCATGGCGCCTGCAAAGCCGCCCTTGGTGTCGATCTCCGGATTGCCCAGCAGGTTCTCCGCCGGAACGCGGCAGCTGTCGAGAACGATGACGGCCGTGTCCGATGAACGGATGCCGAGTTTGTGCTCGAGACGCTCCACGCGGATGCCCGGAAGGCTCTTGGGCACCAGGAACGACTTGATTGCAGCGCGACCGAGGCTTTTGTCGAGAGTTGCCCAGACGACGACTGAGTCGGCCCGCTCCCCTGACGTCACGAAGATCTTCTCGCCGTTGAGGATGTATGCGTCGCCGTCCTTGACCGCAGTCGTCGTGATGGCGGCCGAGTCCGAGCCAAAGCTCGGCTCAGTGATGGCCATGGCAGCCCAGGTGCCCTTGAAGCGCTCCAGCTGCTCGTCATTGGCCACCGAGGCGATGGCCGAGTTGCCGAGTCCCTGACGGGGCATCGACAGCAACAGGCCGACATCGCCCCAGCACATCTCGATGATTGAGAGCACCGACGAAAGGTTGGAGCCGTTCTTGACCCTGCCCTTGTCGTCGTCGGAGTCATCGCGACGTACGCCGGCTGCACCGGCACCCTGGCCTTCGCCGGAGTCACCCATGCCGTCGATCAGCGAGGCAAGGAGATCGAGCTCCTTGGGATATGCGTGCTCGGCAAGGTCGTACTTGCGGGAGTTGGAGCGCAGGAAGTTGTCCGCGACCTGATTGGCCTGCTGGACGAATGCGCGGAACTTGCGAGGAGTTTCGAGATTGATCATGGTGTGGTCCGCCCTCAGACGAGGACTGCTCCTTCCATCAGGCCGACAGCACGCAGATCGCGGTACCAGCGTTCGACTGGGTGCTCCTTGACGAAGCCATGTCCACCGAGCAGCTGTACGCCGTCGGTGCCGATCTTCATGCCGTACTCGGCCGTGAGTCGCCGGGCGAG
>NZ_JAKFEL010000183.1:0-10592 GCF_036675695.1 Aeromicrobium sp. | reverse complement strand
GAGCGCTCGACATCGGTTTTCGACCACGGGAGTCACCTTGGCAGGTAGCGCGGTTACCAAACACGTATTTGTGACCGGCGGAGTCGCATCTTCGCTCGGCAAGGGTCTCACCGCCTCAAGCCTCGGGCGACTTCTCAAGTCTCGCGGTCTCCGCGTGACGATGCAGAAGCTTGACCCCTATCTCAACGTCGACCCGGGAACCATGAACCCGTTCCAGCACGGTGAGGTCTTCGTGACCGACGACGGAGCCGAGACGGACCTCGACATCGGGCACTACGAGCGCTTCCTCGACGTTGACCTGGCCGGAATTGCGAACGTCACCACCGGGCAGGTCTACTCCGAGGTCATCGCCAAGGAGCGCCGCGGCGACTACCTCGGTGACACCGTCCAGGTCATCCCGCACATCACGAACGAGATCAAGTCACGCATCCGTGCAATGGCTGGCCCCGATGTTGACGTCGTCATCACCGAGATCGGCGGCACCGTCGGCGACATCGAGTCGCTCCCGTTCCTCGAAGCTGCACGTCAGGTACGTCATGACGTCGGCCGAGGCAATGTGTTCTTCCTGCACATCTCACTGGTGCCCTACATCGGCCCGTCAGGTGAGCTGAAGACCAAGCCGACCCAGCATTCGGTCGCCGCACTCCGCTCGATCGGTATCCAGCCCGACGCGATTGTCTGCCGCGCGGACCGCGATATTCCCGAGAGCATGAAGCGCAAGATCTCGCTGATGTGCGACGTCGACCAGGAAGCCGTGATCACGGCGGCCGACGCGCCATCGATCTATGACATCCCGAAGGTGCTGCACAGTCAGGGCCTCGACGCGTACGTCGTGCGTCGCCTCGACCTGCCGTTCCGCGATGTCGACTGGACCCAGTGGGACGAGCTCCTTCGCCGAGTGCACGAGCCGGCTGAAGAGCTGACGATCGCGCTTGTCGGCAAGTACATCGATCTGCCCGACGCCTACCTGTCGGTGGCTGAGGCGCTGCGCGCCGGTGGATTTGCCCACGACGCCCGCGTCAAGATCCGCTGGGTGCCGTCAGATGACTGCGAGACCGAGGCGGGTGCCGCACAACATCTCGGTGACGTCGATGGCATCTGCGTGCCCGGTGGGTTCGGAATTCGCGGTATCGAAGGCAAGCTCGGAGCGCTCAAGTACGCCCGAGAGCGTGGCATCCCGGTCCTCGGCCTGTGCCTTGGTTTGCAGTGCATGGTCATTGAGTACGCCCGAAACGTTGCCGGCATCGAGGGTGCGAGCTCGTCAGAATTCGATCCGGATGCACCGCACCCTGTCATCGCGACGATGGCCGAGCAACTGTCGATCGTGGACGGCGAGGGTGACCTTGGCGGCACGATGCGTCTGGGCCTGTATCCCGCGACTCTCAAGGCCGGAAGCGTGGTCGCCGAGGCCTATGGCGCCGTGAAGGTCGAAGAGCGCCACCGCCACCGTTACGAGGTCAACAACTCCTACCGTGAGCAGCTGGAGAAGGCTGGGCTCGTTTTCAGCGGCACATCGCCTGACTCAACTCTCGTCGAGTTCGTCGAGCTGCCACGTGAGGTGCACCCGTACTACGTGTCGACCCAGGCGCACCCCGAGCTTCGCTCGCGTCCGACCAAGGCGCATCCGTTGTTCGCCGGCTTGATTGGCGCGGCACTCGTGCGCCAGCTCGAGACGCGCTTGCCGGTCGAAGAGCAGCAGCCCGCATGACGGATCACCCTCATCTGCCGGGACAGCTTGCCGGCAGCATCCTGAGCGATGCCGAGGCATCGTGGCCGGTCGCTTCGAGCGAGTCCAAGTACGAGAGCCCGTACGTCAGCCTCGGCGTCGACACAATCGTTGACCCCGACGGCGCAGAGCACGCGCGGGCGGTGGTGAGTCCCAATGATGCGATCGGCATCCTTGCGCTCGACGACGAGGATCGTCTGCTGCTCGTCGAGCAGTACCGCCATCCCGTACGCCGCCGACTGCTTGAGATCCCAGCCGGAACACTCGACGTACCGGGGGAGTCCGCACTCGATGCGTCGATCCGCGAGCTCGCCGAAGAGGCTGACCTGATCGCAGGTCATTGGGAGTCGCAGCTCAAGCTGGTGGCGACTCCGGGCTACTCGACCGAGTCGTGGCAGGTCTTCCTCGCCACGGATCTCAGCCCGGTACCCGAAGCCGATCGCATTGCACGCCTCGCTGAAGAGGCAGACATGGTCCAGTGGTGGCTGCCGTTCGACGAGGCCGTTGCCGCCGTACTTGCTGGCCGGATCAGCGATTCCCTGACCGTGGCCGCGATTCTTGCCGCGCAGGTGCTGCGCTCCAAATGAGCATGGAGCGGCTCGTGCAGGACTACCTGAGCCACCTCAGCGTCGAGCGCGGCCTGGCCGACAACACGATCCGTTCCTACCGCCGTGACCTGCGGCGATACGTCGACTTCCTGACCGCGGAGGGCCTGACGGAGCCTGCCGAGATCACCGAAAACCACATCGCGGCGTTCCTGGGTTCATTGCGTACGGGCGATGACGAGCATTCGGCACTCGGTACGGCCAGCGCTGCCCGCACGATCGTGTCGGCGCGCGGTCTGCACCGCTTCATGGTCCGAGAACAGCTCGTGACGGCTGACGTGACTGCTGCGGTGAAACCGCCCCGGCCGGCTGCGCGGCTGCCCAAAGCCCTGCCGCTGAGTGACATTGAGGCGATCCTCGAGGCCGCTGGAGCGCCCGGAACGACATTGTCGTCACGCGATCGTGCGCTGCTGGAGGTGCTGTACGGCACTGGCGCCCGCATTTCCGAAGCCGTCGGTATCGATCTTGACGATCTTGATCTTGAGGACTCGACCGTCCTCCTGCGGGGCAAGGGTGGCAAGCAGCGGATCCTCCCAGTCGGATCGTTCGCTCTCGCGTCCCTGACCGACTACCTGACCTCTTCCCGTCCAGCGTTGGTGTCGGCGCGGCAGAACTCGCCCGCGGTGTTCCTCAACGCTCGTGGCGGGCGGCTGTCTCGTCAGAGTGCGTGGACGGTCCTCACGAAGGCGGCCAAGCGCGCGGGCGTCACCGCGGACGTATCGCCGCACACCTTGCGTCACTCATTTGCCACACATCTCCTGGACGGCGGGGCTGACGTACGAGTCGTGCAGGAGCTCCTCGGACATGCCTCGGTGACGACAACACAGATCTACACACTGGTCACGGTGGAGAAACTGCGCGAGATTTATGCATCTGCCCACCCGAGGGCAACACAGTGACGGAATCTGGGCGGTAGAGTGACGCTCGTCCGACGGTCGAGCTGCAAGGGAACCAGATGAGCAAGGAACTTGGACCCACCGGCCGTCCTCTGCCGAACTTTCCGGAGCCCAAGAAACGCAAACCCGGCTTGCCCGCCACCGTGATTGCCATGTGCAACCAAAAGGGTGGCGTTGGCAAGACCACGACGGCCATCAATCTCGGCGCCGCTCTGGTCGAGACCGGCCGCAGAGTGCTGCTCGTTGACTTCGATCCGCAGGGCTCGATGACCGTCGGCATGGGTGTCAACGCGTACGAGCTCGACCAGAGCATCTATCACGTGCTGATGGACCGTGAGATCGGCATCAAGGACATCATCATGCCGACGTCGATCGAGGGCCTCGACCTGGCGCCTTCCAACATCGACCTCTCCGCCGCCGAGATGCGACTGGTCACTGAGGTCGGTCGCGAGCAGGTTCTCTCGCGGGTGCTGAAGCCGATCTTGCACGACTACGACGTCATTCTGATCGACTGCCAGCCCTCACTTGGCCTGCTCACCGTCAACGCTCTCACGGCCGCCGACGGCGTTGTCGTACCGCTCGAGTGCGAGTACTTCGCGCTTCGTGGCGTGGCACTGCTCAAGGACACGATCGAGAAGGTGCGCGACCGCACCAACGACGATCTGCAGATCATTGGTCTCCTGGGCACGATGTACGACAGCCGCACGCTGCACGGCAAGGAAGTCCTGCAGACCCTCGTCGAGGGCTGGGGCGATCTCGTGTTCCATACGGTCATCCGACGCACGGTGAAGTTCTCCGACTCGACCGTCGCGGGCGAACCGATCACCGAGTACGCCACGAACTCACCCGGCTCTGCGTCATACCGCCAGCTCGCGCGAGAGGTCTTGGTGCGATGCCCCGGCGCGTGACTGGAGCCCCGGGAGGGCCGGGCAAGCGCCCGGCCATGCCCGGCGCCGATGAACTCTTCCGTGCCACAGCGAACGACGGCGTGGCGGCGAGCGATGAGGATTCTGCAACGGCGAGTGGTCGGGTCAAGCACGACGAGAAGATGACGGTCTACGTCACCGCGGCTGAGCTGCTGGCCGTTGAGCAGGCGCGACTCAAGCTGCGCAGCGAGCTCGGCCGGACAGTCGATCGCGGGCGATTCGTTCGCGCCGCGCTTGCTCTCGCGCTGGCAGACCTTGAGGCACGCGGCACCGACAGCGATGTCGCCCGGCGCTTGAGCGAGACATGACACTGGCTGACGTGGACGAATCCGCGCCAGCGGGATTCTCGGTCAACCTGGCAAATTTCGAGGGTCCTTTCGACCTGCTGCTTCAGCTGATCTCCAAGCATCAGCTCGACATCACCGAAGTTGCGCTCTCGACCGTGACGACTGAGTTCATCGCCTACATCAAGGCGCTGGGTGACGACCTCGACCAGACGACCAACTTCCTGCTGGTCGCCTCCACCCTGCTCGACCTCAAGACGGCGCGATTGCTGCCGCAGGCGGAGGTTGAGGACGAAGAAGACCTTGCGCTGCTCGAGGCACGAGATCTGCTGTTCGCGCGCTTGATGCAGTACCGCGCCTACAAGTTGATGGCCGGAGTGATGGCCGAGAAGCTCGCCGATGAGTCTCGTCGGTTCCCGCGCGTCGTCGGCCTCGAGCCGAGGTTCGCTGAGCTTTTGCCCGAAGTGCTCATCTCAGTCGGCCCGGAGGAGCTGGCCGCACTTGCTGCGGCAGCGCTCCAGCCCAAGGCCGTACCGATCCTGTCCCTGGCACACCTACACGCGCCCTCGGTGAGCGTGCGCGAGCAAGGGCATCTGATCGTCGATCGCCTGCGACGCGAGCGAGGACTGACGTTCCGTGCGTTGACCGCAGATGCCCCTGACCTGATCACCAAGGTTGCTCGATTCCTCGCGCTTCTTGAGCTGTTCAAGGAGGGCGTGATCGCCTTCGAACAGGCGACACCGCTCGGCGACCTGCACCTGCGCTGGACCGGAACCGACGAGGGCGACATCGATGTCGGCGACGAGTTCGACAAGCCGATGGGCTCACCCGACGATGAGCCTGCACCCGGCCTGCACCTGGCCGAGGACTCCCCAAGCGATGACCCAGAGAGCACCGATCTTGAAGGCACAGATGACTGAGCACGACCTCCCCACCGGACCTCATGAGCTCGAGCTGGAGATGCTCGAGCTCCTGCCCGCGCTCGAAGCCGTCCTCATGGTGGCAGACCAGCCATTGGATCACCTGACGCTCGCGCAGGCCGTGGGACACCCGCCGATTGACGTGGACAATGCGCTCAAGTCATTGGCCCAGCAGTACACAGAGCAGGGGCGAGGCTTCGAGCTGCGCAATGTCGCCGGCGGTTGGCGATTCTTCACCCGCGAGGAGTACGCAAGCGCTGTCGAGCGGTTCATCCTCGACGGGCAGCAAGCCCGTCTGACCCAGGCGGCTCTGGAGACCATGGCCGTGGTGGCGTACCGCCAGCCGATCAGCCGTACGCGGATCTCCGCGATTCGTGGGGTCAACGTCGACAGCGTCGTGCGTACGCTCGTAACTCGCGGACTGATCGAAGAGTCCGACGTCGACGGCGAGAGCGGCGCCATCCTCTACCGCACGACGAGCTACTTCCTCGAGCGCATGGGAATGGGCAGCATCAGCGAGCTGCCCGACATCGCACCGCTGCTTCCTGAGCTTGGTGACATGGACGACGAGACGCCGCTTGCTGACGCCCTAGTGGTCGACGCGAGTGCCGAGGCTGCCGACGATCGTGGCTGAGATCCGCCTGCAGAAGGCACTGGCGCAGGCCGGGCTGGGAAGTCGTCGACGGTGTGACGACATGATCGCCCACGGCCGAGTCGAGGTGAACGGCGAGATCATCGATCAGATGGGATCCCGAGTCGATCCGCTCGTCGACGTCATACGCGTTGATGGCAAGCGCATTCCGCCTCCCAATGACCACGCGTACGTACTGCTCAACAAACCTCGAGGAGTCGTCACGTCGATGGCCGACGAGCACGGTCGCCCCGACCTGTCGTCGATAGTCGCCGGTCGCGATGACCGCTTGTTCCACGTGGGCCGCCTCGACACCGACACATCAGGTCTGCTGCTGCTGACGAATGACGGCGATCTCGCCCACAAGCTCGCGCACCCGTCGTTCGAGATCATCAAGACGTACGTCGCACTGGTCGACGGCACCGTGTCTGACACGGTCGCGACAACACTCAAGGCAGGCATCGAGCTCGATGATGGTCCCGCTGTCGTCGATCGTTTCCTGGTCAAGGACCGGTCACGCGGTCGGTCGATCGTCGAGCTCGACATTCACATGGGTCGCAACCGGATCGTGCGGCGAATGCTGGACGCGGTTGGCCATCCGGTGGTCGAGCTCAACCGCTCGGCGTTCGGACCGCTCGATCTGCGTGGGCTCGCCGCCGGCGCCATGCGCGACCTGTCACGCGAGGAGCTCGGCGCACTCTTCGATAGCGTGGAGGCATGAGCCCAAGTCCCGTCCTCGTCCTGGGCTGTGGACTGATTGGCACGTCTCTCGCGCTGGCACTGACGGAGGCGGGTGTCGAAGTCCATCTTGACGACATCCTCGAATCCAATGTTGAGCTTGCAGTCGCGCGTGGCGCGGGAACGGCTGAGCCTGTAGACGCACCGGCGCTGGTGGTTGTCGCGGTCCCGCCGACCGAGGTGGCCGCATGCGTCGCCCACGCCCTCACCACCTGGCCCGAGGCGACAGTCACCGACGTTGCGAGCGTCAAGGCGACGCTGCAGGCAGAGATCACACCTTTGACGGGCAGCGAACGTTACGTCGGCAGCCACCCGATGGCAGGTAGCGAACGGTCCGGTCCGATGGCCGCGTATGCGCGTCTCTTCGAAGGCCGCCCGTGGGCCGTCACCTCGCTGCCCGGCGCCGATCCGCAGTCGGTTGCCCGGGTCGTCGAGGTTGCCGAGCTCGTCGGCGCCGTACCGCTGGAGATGGATGCCGAAGCGCACGACCGTGCCGTGGCCGTCGTGTCCCACGTTCCACACGTCCTTGCGGTCCTGACCGCGGCGCGCCTGCATGGAGCCCCTCAGGACCACCTAGCGCTGTCAGGTCCTGGGCTGCGCGATGTCACCCGCATCGCTGGCAGCGACATCTCGCTGTGGCAGGAGATCCTCGGAGCCAATGCGGCCGAGGTACGTGCGGTGCTCGAACAGGTACGTGGTGACCTCGATCGAGTGATCGACTCCATCGGAACCGACACCGCGAGCCTGGGCAAGGTCCTCCAGTCGGGCCAGGAGGGCACCAAGCTCATACCGGGCAAGCACGGCGAACAGATTGCCGAGATCGCGACCGTCTACGTGTCAGTTCCCGATGAGCCGGGCGAGTTGTCACGGCTCATGGCTCATACGGGAGAATCAGGTGTCAACATCGAGGACATCCGCATCGATCACGAACTGGGTCGACGCGTGGGTCAGGTCGAGATCACGGTCGTTGCGGCACACGCCGACACCCTGGTCGACGCGCTGACTGCACGTGGATGGTCCGCCTACAGCTGAGGAGCTATTTCTGTGAGCACGTCCCTGGTCGTTGCCGTCGACGGTCCGTCCGGATCCGGCAAGTCGAGCACGGCTCGAGGCGTGGCCGATCGGCTCGGCCTCGCGTACCTCGACACGGGGGCGATGTATCGCGCGATGACCTGGGCGCTCCTGCAGGCAGGTACCGATCTGACGGATCCCGACGCGATCGCCGTCGCAGCCAAGGGCGTACACCTCGAATCAGGCGTGAACCCGCTCGATCCCACCATCCATGCCGACGGTGTTGACGTCGCCGAGGCGATCCGTGGTGAGGACGTCACCGCTGCAGTGAGCCATGTCGCGGCCGTGCCGTCCGTACGCGAGCAGCTCGTCTCGATGCAGCGCCAGTCGATTGCAGACAACGACCATCGCATCGTGGTCGAGGGGCGCGACATCGGCTCGACGGTTGCCCCCAACGCTGAGTTCAAGATCTATCTGGTGGCCGATCCGGCTGCGCGTGCAGCACGACGGGCTGCCGAGGACGGATCCACCGACGCCAGTGCGACCGAGCAGGCATTGGCAAGACGCGACGAGATCGACTCGAACCGGGCGGCGTCTCCGCTTGCCATGGCTGACGACGCGGTGCTGGTCGACAGCACGTACATGACGCTCGAAGAAGTCATCAACACGATCGTCGACATGGTGGAGCAACCGTGAGCCTCGTCGACGCACCGCCACGCGGGCTGCCCGAGGGCGGGCTCAAGCTCATGCGAAGCATTGCGGGCCCGTACTTCGACCGGCGCTGGGACATACACGAACGCGGGCAGGGAAACGTGCCGGAACACGGCCCAGTCATCCTGGCGAGCAACCACATCGGCTGGCTCGACGGGCCGCTGCTGTTCATGAAGTCTCCGCGGCCGGCCCACGCGCTGGTCAAGGAAGAAGAATTTGTCGGCAAGACCGGTCGACTGCTGAAGTTCGTCGGCCAGATCAAGGTCAGCCGTACGCGTACCGACACCGGGGCCCTGCGACGCGCGGCCCAGGCCCTGGCGGCCAGCCAGGTCGTACTGATCTATCCTGAGTCGACCCGCGGGGCTGGCGACTTCGAGAAGTTCAAGGGCGGCGTCACCTGGCTGGCTCTTGTCAGTGGTGCACCGATCATCCCTATTGCCATCTTCGGCACCCGTCAGGCGGGGGAGCCTTCGGAGACCAAAGCGCCCAAGGGTGCGCGCCTGGACATCGTCTACGGCAAGCCGCTGCAATTCCCGATGCAGGCTTGGCCACGAGATCGTGAGATACTGGAAGACGCGGGCGAGCAGATTCACGAGCACCTGCGATCCCATGTCACCTGGTCACAGAACGTGCTGAAACGCGAGCTGCCCGGCCCCTTGCCGAGAGGCTCATCCGATGGCTGAGGCCGTACCCGTCCTGGCTGTGATCGGTCGACCCAACGTGGGCAAGTCGACGCTCGTCAACCGCATCATCGGTCGACGCGAAGCTGTCGTCGAGGACGTCCCGGGAGTCACGCGCGACCGTGTCTACTACGACGCGGTGTGGAACGGCCGTGCATTCACTGTTGTCGACACCGGCGGCTGGGATCCCGACGCTCGTGGACTCGCCGAACGCATTGCCGCCCAGGCGGAGATCGCGATCCAGGTCGCCGATGCTGTTCTGTTCGTCGTCGACGCAACGGTTGGCATCACCGATGTCGACGAAAAGGTCGTCAAGATTCTTCGCGCCGCCAAGAAGCCGGTCGTGTTGGCCGCCAACAAGGTCGACGACCAGCGAGCCGAAGCTGAGGCCGCCGGACTGTGGAATCTCGGTCTCGGGGAGCCGTACCCCGTCTCCGCCCTGCATGGGCGCGGTTCCGGAGACATGCTCGACGCGATTCTCGAGGCGCTGCCGGAGACACCGCCGGAAGACTTCGACGCTCCCGAGGGTCCGCGCCGCGTTGCGATCGTCGGCAAGCCCAATGTCGGCAAGTCCAGCCTGCTCAACAAGCTCGCCGGCGAAGAGCGCGTTGTCGTCGACGATGCCTCCGGTACGACCGTCGATCCGGTCGACGAGCTCGTCGTCCTCGGTGATCGCACCTGGAACTTCATCGACACCGCCGGCATCCGTCGCCGCGTACGCGATGCGTCGGGTCACGAGTACTACGCCAGCCTGCGTACGAGCTCGGCCATCGATCGCGCCGAGGTTGCCGTCGTGATCATCGACGCCAGCCAGCCGATCACCGAGCAGGACACCCGCATCATCAGCTCCGTCGCCGATGCTGGCCGCGCGCTGATCATCGCGTTCAACAAATGGGACCTGGTCGACGAAGAGCGCCGCTACTACCTCGAGCGCGAGATGGAGCGCGAGTTCGTTCAGGTTCCGTGGGCGCCGACGATCAACATCACCGCTCGCACGGGTTGGCACATCGATCGCCTCGTACGTGCGCTCGACGCTGCGCTGGAGGGCTGGGAGACGCGCGTGACCACAGGTGCACTCAATGCATTCCTGGGGCGTCTCGTCGCTGAGCACCCTCACCCGGTGCGCGGTGGCAAGCAGCCCAAGATCATGTTCGGCACGCAGGCCTCGACGTCACCGCCGACATTCATTCTGTTCACCTCGGGCAAGCTCGAAGCTTCGTACATGCGATTCATCGAGCGTCGTCTGCGTGAGACGTTCGGCTTCGTCGGTACGCCGATCCATCTGCAGCAGCGTCCACGCAAGAAGCGCGAGCGCCGCTGATCGACCGCTGCAGGATCGGTGACCGTCCTGCGGTAAAGTTCCACTTCGGTACAAACGGGCTGTAGCGCAGCTTGGTAGCGCACCTGACTGGGGGTCAGGGGGTCGCAGGTTCAAATCCTGTCAGCCCGACGTTTGAGAAGAGG